>JANMDV010000235.1:0-6486 GCA_031376485.1 Actinomycetota bacterium | reverse complement strand
GGCGCAGGCCCGTCCAAGGTGCGCCGGCAGGCCGTCGATGCCCTGGCCGCAGCGGCGCCGACGCTGCTCGGCACGAGCCACCGCCAGAAGCCCGTGCAGGCTCTGGTCGGGCGCGTGCGGTCCGGCATCGCATCGCTGCTGGGCCTGCCCGCAGGCTACGAGGTGCTGCTGGGAAACGGCGGGGCGACGATGTTCTGGGACGCAGCCGTGTTCGGGCTCATCGACAAACGAAGCCAGCATCTGTGGTTCGGCGAGTTCTCGTCCAAGTTCGCGCAGGCCGCCGACGCGGCGCCGCACCTGGAGAGCCCGCAGATCATCCGGACCGAGCCGGGTGACCACCCGTTGCCGGTCACGGACTCGGGCATCGACGCGTACGCGCTCACACACAACGAAACCTCAACCGGCGTCGCCATGGAGATCCGGCGGCCCAAGGGCGCCAAGGGAATCGTGCTCGTCGACGCGACGTCGGGCGCAGGCGGCTTGCGGGTCGACCCGAGCCAGTTCGATGTCTACTACTTCAGCCCGCAGAAGTGCTTCGCGTCTGACGGTGGCCTGTGGCTTGCCGCCTGCTCGCCCGCAGGAGTGGAGCGGATCGAGCGGATCGGGGCCTCCGACCGCTGGATTCCGGCAGGACTCGACCTGGTCACCGCGCTTGAGAACTCTCGCAAGGACCAGACCTACAACACGCCGTCCTTGGCCACGCTGTTTTTACTGGCCGAGCAACTGGACTGGCTCAATGGCAGCGGCGGCATGGAGTTCGCAGCAGGGCGGTGCGATCAATCGGCCGCGACGCTGTACGGATGGGCCGAGGCGAGTGACTACGCCACCCCGTTCGTCACCGACCCGGCCAAGCGCAGCCACGTCATCGGCACGATCGACCTGGACGACCGAGTCGACGCCGCCACGGTCTCCACGGCACTGCGCGCAAACGGCATCGTCGACACCGAGGCATACCGCAAACTCGGGCGAAACCAGGTGCGCATCGCCATGTTCCCGGCGGTCGATCCCGAGGACGTCGCGCAGCTCACGCGCTGCATCGACCACGTGGTCGCCGCTCTCTCGTAACCTCATCAGCCGGGGCTTGCGCTACGAACATATGTTCGCTACGGTGACGTCATGCCCACAGAACAGGCATCGCCCCTGCGATGGAGGTTGACCGACGACGACGGCGGGCAGCCTGAACTCTTCGACGCGGTCGAGCGGGTGCCCGGCACACGCGAACTCGCCGGCCTGGAGTTCCTGCATGTCCATGCCAAGCGGGTCATCAACCGCGTGCCGGATGCATCACGCATGCCATTCCGGTTCACGATCAACCCGTACCGCGGGTGCAGCCACGCATGCGTGTACTGCTTCGCACGTCCCAGCCACGAGTACCTCAACCTGGATCGGGGGCGCGACTTCGACACCCGGATCGTCGTCAAGGTCAACGCCGTCGAGCGCGTCACGACCGAACTCGCGTCACGTCGGTGGACCGGTGAGCTGATCGCGCTTGGCACCAACACCGATCCATATCAGCCGTGCGAGGGCCGCTACCGGCTGACGCGCGGCATCCTCCAAGCACTCGTCGCGGCGGGCAACCCGTTCTCGATCGTGACGAAGTCGCCGTTGGTGCTGCGCGACGTCGACCTGCTGGCGGCAGCAATGGCGGGCGGCGGCGTCCATGTCGATATGTCGGTCGGGTGCATGGACCACGATGTGTGGCGTGCAACCGAGCCGCACACACCCAGCCCCGAGCGCCGGCTCGAGACGGTTGCCGAGTTGGCGGCCGCGGGTGTCTCGTGCGGGGTGCTGGTCGCACCGGTGCTGCCCGGCATCTCCGACGGCGACGGCCAGCTGGACCGCCTGGTCGGCGCGAGCGTCGCCGCAGGCGCCCGATCCATAGCGACCGTGGCTCTGCACCTGCGACCAGGTGTCCGTGAGCACTACCTGGGGTGGCTTCGCGGGACGCATCCCGAGCTTCTGGCCGATCATCTGCAGCGGTATCACACCGCGTATCTGCCGACCGACGATCGCCGCGACCTGTCGGCCCGGGTGCAAGAGCTCGCCGCCAAGCATCGGCGCGCGTTGCGACTGGACGGCGACCTGCCGACGACGCCCCGCTGGCGGCGGCGCGAGGCGGCGGCCCCACGCCGATCACCGACACGTGACGACCAGTTGCGGCTCGTCTGATCGTCTCCCGCATGGCAGGGGTTCGAGGGTTCGCGACGTACTGAGATCAGATGGAACTGGCTCTCACAATCGCCCTCGCGACCGTCTTGGCCTGGGCCGCGCTCGCCAAGTTGGCGCGACCGGCACGCGCCGCCGATGCCCTGTCGGAGCACGGGATACCGCGACCAGCCCGACGACCGCTGACCATTGTTTTGGCAGCGGGTGAACTGGCGATCGCGACACTGCTCGCGACCGGGGTCGCCGCTCATGTGGCCGGCCTCGCCGTCGCCGCGCTCGGTGGCCTCTTCACCGTGTTCCTGGTCCGCGCGCGTCTGCGGGGGCGGCGGCGCACGACGTGCGGCTGCTTTGGCGGGGCCCGCTCGGCCAACACCGTGACACTCGCCGTCCGAGCCGCGCTGCTTGCTGCCGGGGGCGTCGCGCTCACGATCGGTCTTCCCGCGGCGCAGCCCCTGACCGGCGGCAGGTGGCAGACCCTGGCCATCGGAGTCCTTGGGGTCCTGACGATCGCGCTGACGCTCGCGATGCTTGCCCTGTACCGGCAGGTCGGCGTGTTGTCACTTCGCCTTGGGCCACGCACTGCACTGGAGCTGGACGACGAGGGTCCGCCCATCGGCCAGCCCGCACCGCTGCTCGAAGGGCTCAACCGGCGCGGCTCCGAGCTGGTCGCGTTCGTGTCGCTCAACTGCCGCATGTGCATCGAGGTGGTTCCCGGCCTGCGGGCGCTGGCGAAGGAGGGCATCCCCGTCCACTGGCTGCGCGAGGACACCCACCAGGAGGTCTTCGAGCGCTGGGGAGCGCCCGGAACCCCGTTCGTGGTCCACGTCGTGGACGGCATCGTCAGGTCCAAGGGGCTCGTCAACACGCTCGAACAGATCGACTGGGTCATCGACGTCGGCACCGAACGACAACGACTTGCCGCGTAGGGCGCGCACAAAGCCACCACTCGACGACGCCGGGGAGCGGCTGGCGTACCACCTGGCCTCCTCGCGTACGCGGCGCTCGTTTATCGGAACGCTGGGGGCGCTGCTGCTGGGAGTGACCGCCGAACGCGCGGTCGGGGGCGCGAAGCGACCTATTGCGGGCACCGAGCGGATACCCGGCGGTTGGTACGGTTTCTGTGGTCACTACTTCACGACAGGCTCGTGCCGCGGCCCGTTCAAGTTGCCTCGGGTGGATCGCGAAGGAAAGCCGCTTCGACCGGCGGACGGACGTCCGGTCGACGACGCGGGCCTACTTATCAACGACCTGGGCGAGCCCGTCGACGAGGCCGGCAACCGGCTGGTCTCGGCCAACGGGGCGTACACCGCGCCAGGTCCGCGGACCCGGCTCTGCGAGGACGGCGTGCGCCGACGCCATGGACTTGGCGACGCGGTTCTGCAGGGCTCTTGGTACCGCTGCTGCAACGGGCAGATCCGCAAGCTTTGGGACTGTTGTTCGGAAAGCCCGCGCCGGATCAACGGTGACGGCGCACTCCGTGGGTACTGCTACGGCAAACGCAAGGTGTTCTGCGTGGTCTACGTCGAGACCGGTATCCCGTGTTGAATCTGTTCGCAGGATTCGGCATCGCAACAGCCGCGCTCATCGCGGGGGTCTCAGGCGCGTGGTCTCCGTGAGGGTTCGCAATGGCTGAGACCTTCACCCCCGCCGTGTGCGGGGGCCGCGTCCGCCGTGTGATCGCTGTCGCACTGTTTGCGATCGGGGCCATCGCGGCCGCGGCCACGCTGGGCACGGCTCTGGGCGCGGCAGGCGCTTGGCTTCCCGGCCGGTGGGCGTTCGTCGCCGCCGCGGTCGTGGCTGCGGTCGCAGCGCTTCGAGAAGCAGGGATCCTCCGGCTCGGCGTCCCTGCCTTGCGCAGGCAGGTCCCGGAGCGCTGGCGACGCGAGCGTCCCCTGGCGGTATGGAGCATCGGATACGGCGTCATCCTGGGCGCCGGGTTCGGGACGTTCCTGCCGACCGCGACGTTCTGGGCGGCATGTGCGGGCGCCGTCGCAATGGGTCACGCCGGTGCGGGGGCAGTGTGCTTGGCGGCGTTCGGGATCGGGCGGGCGCTCATGGTCGTTGGCGCCGGTCGTGATCCCGTCGAACGGTTGGGCCGCACGCACCGACTTGTGCGCCCCGCCAACGTCGCAGCCCTGACCTTATGCGCGGGGCTTCTGGCGCCCACGGCTGCGTTCGGCGTCGCCGCTCCACCGCCGCTGCCGAGTGGCCAGAGCGACCCGTCGGTCTCGGACGGCGTGATCGCGTACACGGATCAGGCAAACGGGGTCGCCAACGTCGTCATCCTGGTCAAGAACGCCGCACCCGTAGTGTTTCCCGCCGGGCACAGTCCGTCGATCAACGGTCGCCGGATCGCGTACGTCGACGCCACGGGAATTCGCGTTGTCGACTGGCGCAGCGGACAAGAGGTGTTCCGTCAGACTGGACCGGTCGTCACGCCGTCGCTGTCGGGCCCCCGGCTGGCGTATGTACGGCGTGTCGGTCGACGCACCCTCTTGATCGTACGTCACCTCGAAACCGGTCGGCGCCATGTCATCTCGTCGGTCGGCGCAGGCGTCGACCTGGGTCGCCCATCGCTCGTCGGGCGCCGGATCGCCTGGCATGAAGCGGCTGGCCAACGTAACCAGGTGTTGCTTCGCGACCTGACAACCGGGGTGACACGCATCATCGCCAGTAGCCGTCCGTCACTGACGAACACCAACCCGGTCATGACCACGCGCCACATCGCGTGGACGCACAGCGTTGGAGAGACCTCGTTCGTGTTCCTCCGTCGCGTCACAGGTGGTCGCACCAGGACGGTGGCGCGTGTGGTCGGGCCGCGGTTGCTTGCCGGCACCATGGCGATCACGCCGGGACGGCTCTGGGTCACCCGTTGGGCGACGCGCACCAACCGTGCAGCGCTTCCCAGCTTCACCTGGACCCCGTGACTCGCTCTCGGGAGTAGGCTCCGCGCCCATGCCGTGGTCGTTCTCCACACCGCTCTGCGCGTTGCTCGGCACCCGGTACCCGATAGTGCTGGCGGGAATGGCCGGGGGACCGACGACCCCTGAGCTTGTCGCCGCAGTCAGCGCGGCTGGCGGCCTGGGCACGTTCGGGGCCGCCGGAATGAGCTGTGCGGCGCTGACGGATGCGATCCGCCGCGCCCGCGCGCTGACCGACCGTCCCATCGCCGTCAACGTCCTGCTGGCGCCGGCCCGTGTCGGCACCGCCGACCCGGAGGCGCTCCAGGCCGCACTCGCGCCCATCCGGGACGCGCTCGGGATCGGGCCGCCGCCTCCCGCGCCACTCTCACCCGCGCCGAGCGGTCTGGAGCTCATTGAGGCCGCACTGGAGGCCGGTGCCACCATCGTCAGTACCGGGCTCGGCGACCCCGCCCCGGTCGTTCCGCTCGCCCGGGCAGCCGGCGCCCCGGTCATCGCGATGGTCGCCACCGTCGCCGACGCAGTGCGGGCCGTCGCGTCCGGCGCAGATGCCATCGTCGCGCAGGGCGCCGAAGCCGGCGGGCACCGGTCCAACTTCGATCTTCCCAAGAGCGGGCCGCCCCCGATGGTGGGGACAGTCGCACTGGTGCCGCAGATCGTGGCGGCGGTGGACGTACCGGTCATCGCGGCGGGGGGGATCATGAACGGCAGCGGGTTGATCGCTGCGCTGGCGCTCGGCGCACAGGGGATCCAACTGGGCACGCGTTTCCTGCGCACCACCGAGAGCGGCGCGAATGCCGGCTATCGCAATCGTCTCGCAACCGCAGCAGACACCGATACCGAGATCATCACCGCATTTTCAGGCCGCCCGGCGCGAGGCCTTCGTAACAAGGTGCTCGACGTGCTCGAAGCTGCAGGTTCGCCGACGATCGGGTACCCGCGACAGGGGTCGGCGTGGGCCGACATCAAGGCTGCGAGCGACCGCGCCGGATCGGCCGACGCGACCACGCTGTGGGCGGGTCAGGCTGCCGCCCTCGCCGACACCGAGATCAGCGCTGCCGAGGTCATTGTCCAGATCATGGCCGAGGCCGCAGCGACGCTGGACCGCTTCAACGCCTAAGGGACCACGCAGAAACTCCTGCACCGTTTGGCGGCGGCAAACCGTCGCCATCCGGCACAGCAGTTAAGTCTGCGCGGACCCTCACCACACCGAGCGCGTCGCCACTATCTGACGAGGACATCCCCGGTCATCTCGGACGAGGAATCCCATCCGACCAGCGCGCAGAGCGTCGGTGCGACGTCACCGAGTTTGCCTTCGACGAGCGGCACGCCCGGCCGGTCGAGCCAGAACGGCACCGGGTTCGTCGTGTGCGCGGTGTTGGGACTGCCGTCCGGTTCG
>JANMDV010000231.1:0-6876 GCA_031376485.1 Actinomycetota bacterium | reverse complement strand
ATCCGGGCGTTCGAGCGAAAGACCGATAGGCGCGGACGCGCGGCGGTGCCGGTGACCTTGCCGCGGATGCGCCGGCGGCGGCGCTCGCGACCAGTTTTCGCAGGACTGATGTGTCTCATAGATTTACTCCAGTAGTCCCAGCCGGAGCGGCCCGAAGGGCCGGGAATAGGCCGACAAAGAGCCGTGTCGAGCGCGGCGTATAAATCCCAGCCGCGCGAGACGTTTGAGCGGCCCGAAGGGCCGTGAAGAGGCCGACAAAGAGCCGTGTCGAGCGCGGCGTATGGAAGCTCATGCGCGCTTTCCAACCTTCCGGCGGACGACTTCGCCGTCGTACTTGATGCCCTTGCCCTTGTACGGCTCGGGTGGGCGGACCTTGCGGATGTCCGCGGCCACCTGGCCGACGAGTTCCTTGTTGATGCCACGGACAATGATCTGTGTCGGCACGGGGCATTCGAACGCGATGCCGTCCGGCGGCACGATGACCACCGGGTGCGAGAACCCCGCGGCAATCTCGAGCTGCGTCTCCTTGACTGCGGCGCGGTATCCGACGCCGACCAACTCGAGGCGCTTCTCGAATCCGGTGTTGACGCCCTCGACCATATTGGCCACAAGCGTGCGGGACAACCCATGCAACGAACGATGCGGGGCACGGTCGGTCGGGCGTTCCACGCGCAGGTCGCCGCCGTCCTGGGTGACGCGGATCGGCTCGACGATGACGCGCGACAGCTCGCCCTTGGGGCCCGTGACCGTCACGTTCTGACCTTTGATATCCACGGTCACCCCGTCGGGCACGGGGATCGGTGCGCGTCCGATTCTGCTCACCTACCAGACCTCGCAGAGGACTTCGCCGCCGATACCGCGGCGGCGAGCTTCTTGGCCGCTGAGCAGGCCCTGTGAAGTCGAGATGACCGCGACGCCCATGCCGCCCAGCACCTTCGGGATCTCGTCGCGATCGACGTACACGCGGCGGCCCGGCTTGCTGATGCGACGCAGGCCCGAAATGACCTGGCGACGACTCTTGTCGTACTTGAGCTTGACGAGGAGGGTCTTCTCCTTGCCCTCGCCCGACTCTTCCCAGCCGACGATGTAGCCCTCGGCTTCGAGGAGCTTCGCGATCTCGGCCTTGAGCTTGCTGGCGGGCATCAGGACTTGGTCGTGCAGCGCCTGGTTGGCGTTGCGCACGCGGGTCAGCATGTCCGCCACGGGATCAGTCATCAATTGTCTGCGCCCCTACCAGCTCGACTTGGTCATGCCGGGAATGACGCCCGCATGTGCTTCTTCGCGCAGGCAGATGCGGCACAGGCCGAACTTGCGGTAGAACGACCGGGAGCGGCCGCACCGATGGCAGCGCGAGTATCCCCGGGTCTGGTACTTGGGCGTGCGTGAGGCCTTCACGCGCAGGCTGGTCTTCGCCACGTGTCTCCTATCGCTTCTTCGAACGTGTCCGCGAACGCGAACGTTGCATGCGCCGACGGCGGGCAGTCCGCTCCTCGGCCGTATATCCATCCGCCCGGAACGGCATCCCGAGGTGGCGCAGAAGCGCCCGCCCCTCCTCGTCGGTCGCAGCCGACGTGGTGATGATGACGTCCAGGCCCCTGGTCTTGTCGATCGTGTCGTAGTCGATCTCGGGAAAGATCGTCTGCTCACGGATGCCGAGCGCGAAGTTGCCGCGCCCGTCGAAGCTGTCCGGGTTGACCCCGCGGAAGTCGCGGATACGCGGAAGCGCCACTGCGGTCAGTCGGTCGTAGAACTCCCACATCCGGGCCCCGCGGAGCGTCACCTTGCAGCCGATCGGCATCCCCTCGCGCAGTTTGAACTGCGCAATGGACTTGCGGGCCTTCGTGATGATCGGCCGCTGACCGGCGATCTCCGCGAGCTGCTCAACGGCCTCGTCGAGTGACTTTGTGTTCTGCTTGGCCTCGCCGACACCCATGTTGAGGGTGATCTTCGTGATCCGCGGGTGCTGCATCGGTGATTTGTAGCCGAACTCCTCTTGCAGCTTGGGCCGGATCTCGTCGTTGTAGACATCGCGCAGCCGCGGCGGCAGAGCCGGCTCGGATGGCGTGTCGGCGGCCTTGCGCTTGCCGGCTTTGGCCTTCTTGGGAGCGGTGGAAGCCGGTCGCGCTGCCTTGGCGTCGTCGCCGTCGCTCTCAGCCGCTGCTTCGGGCTGCGCCGTTTCTGTGGTCGCGGACGCCGGTGCCGCGTCCGACTCGGACGTCGCATCGGGCCCGGCCGGTGGTTCGGGCGCAGTCTCAGGTGCAGCCTGGGCGGCCTCGTCGACAGTTTCGTCGGGTGTCATGTTGTCGTTCTCGTCAGCCATCAATTCAGTCGAACTTCTCTCCGCTTCGGGCCGACACTCGGACCTTCTTTCCGTCGACCTCCGAGAACCGCACCCGCGTGGGGCGCCCGTCCTTCGGATCGATCAACGCGACGTTGGACCAGTGGATCGGCGCTGCCTTCTCGATAACGCCACCCGGCTCTTGCGGCGGCCGGGGCTTGGTGTGGCGCTTGACGATGTTGAGTCCTTCTACGACGACGCGTTCATCCGCGGGCCGTACTTCCAGGACGGTACCGGTTTTGCCCTTGTCCTTGCCGGAGATGCAGACGACCTCGTCGCCTTTCTTGATGCGGGCGGGCATTACAACACTTCCGGAGCGAGGGAGATGATCTTCATGAAGTTCTTGTCGCGAAGCTCACGTGCCACGGGCCCGAAGATACGGGTGCCGCGCGGGTTGGAGGCCGCGTCGATGATGACCGCGGCGTTCTCGTCGAACGCGATGAACGTGCCGTCGTCACGCGGGTGAGACTTCTTCGTGCGCACGACGACCGCTTTGACGACGTCGCCCTTCTTGACCGCGCCGTTGGGGGTCGCCTGCTTGACCGTGCCGACGATGATGTCGCCCACGTACGCATAGCGGCGCTTGGAACCACCCAACACGCGGATGCAAAGGATCTCGCGGGCGCCCGTGTTGTCGGCGACCCTGAGGCGTGATTCCTGCTGGATCACTTGGCACGCTCCGTGATCTCGACCAGTCGCCAGCGCTTTTGCGCCGACAGGGGCCGGGACTCGATGATGCGCACGGTGTCGCCGACGCCCGCCTCGTTCTGCTCGTCGTGGACGTGCAGCTTGGACGAACGGCGCACCGTCTTGCCGTAGACCGGGTGCGGGCGCGCCGAGTCGATACGGACGGTGATCGTCTTGTTACGCGCGTCGCTCGTGACGACGCCGGTACGAATTTTGCGGGCCTCAATCGAGGCCTGGGGTGTCTCAGCCATCGGCTTCCTCCTCTGCGCGCTCCTTGATGACCGTGAGAATCCGCGCGACCTCGCGCTTGCGCTCAGCGATCTCGGACGTGCGCTCGAGCGCCCCGCCGGCGTGCTGGAACTTGAGATTGAACAGCGCTTCACGCGCCTCGTTGAGGCGACCTTCCAGCCGCAGATCGTTGAGGTCGCGAAGCTCTTTCGCGTGTTTCTTGGGCATCTCTAGAAATCGTCTCTCGTGACGAACTTGCACTTGATCGGGAGTTTGTTGGCAGCCAGGCGCATCGCCTCGCGGGCGAGCTCCTCGGGGACCCCCGTCAGCTCGAACATGACCTTGCCGGGCTTGACGACCGCGACCCACGTCTCGGGCGAGCCCTTACCGGAACCCATGCGGGTCTCGGCCGGTTTCTTGGTGACGGGCAGGTGCGGGAACACGTTGATCCAAACCTTGCCGCCACGACGGATGCGCCGGTTGATGGCGATACGCGCGGCCTCGATCTGACGGTTTGTGATCCACGCAGGCTCAAGAGCCTTGAGGCCGTATTGACCGAACTTGACTTCGGTGTTGCCGCGCGACAACCCGGCCCGCCGGCCGCGGTGGTGCTTGCGGTGCTTGACACGCTTGGGAAGAAGCATTGTTAGGACCGTCCCCCTTGGCCCTGCTGGCTCGGTCCCTGCCCCTGGCCCGGGCCGCGCCCGCCACCAGGTGGACGACCACCGCCGCCGCCAGGCGGACGACCGCCGCCGCGACCACCACCGGGGCCACCGGGACCGCCAGGGCCACCTGGTCCACCAGGTCCTCCGCCGGGTCGGTCCCGACGGTCGCGACGCTGTTGTTGTGGTCGACGCTGCTGCTGGGCTTCAAGGTCAACGCGCCCGCGCGCGTCGGTGACGCCCTCGGGCAGCACCTCACCGCGGTTGATCCACACCTTGACGCCGATGCGCCCGAACGTGGTCTTGGCCTCGCAGAACCCGTAGTCGATGTCGGCGCGCAACGTGTGGAGCGGGACACGACCATCGGAGTAGTGCTCGGAACGCGACATCTCGGTACCGCCGAGACGGCCTGAGCACTGGACCTTGGCGCCCTGCGCACCGGAGCGCATGGCCGACGTCAGCGCGCGCTTCATCGCGCGACGGAAGCTGACCCGGTTCTGGAGCTGTTCGGCGATCGACTGCGCGACCAGGGTCGCGTCCAGTTCCGGCCGCTTGATCTCGTTGATGTTGATCTGGATCTGCTTCTGTGTCAGCGCGTGCAGGTCCTTGCGCAGCGCGTCGACCACTTGCCCGCTCTTGCCGATGACGATGCCCGGCCGCGCCGTGAAGATGTCCACGGTCAGCTTGGTGGCGTCCTTCTTCAAGTGGATGTCCGACAGACCGGCGTGCGAGAGCTTGCCGAGGATGTGATTGCGCACGGCTCGGTCCTCGTCGAGCGACGCGGCGAAGTCACGGTTGGCGAACCAGTTGCTCTTCCAGCCGTTGAGGATGCCCAGGCGAAACCCGGTCGGATTGACTTTCTGACCCACTAGCCGCGCCTCCTTCGGCGTGGCCCTTCGGGGGCCGGCGCCAATCCAATCGTGATGTGACATGTGCGCTTCAGAATCGGAGACGCCCGTCCCTGCGCACGGGGCCGGAAGCGCTTGATCGTCGGGCCCGGATCGACGGTGACGTGCGCCAAGACGAGCTCGTCCGATCGCATGCCGTGATTGTTGTCGGCGTTCGCCGCGGCGGACTCCAGCACTTTGCGAACCGGGACGGCGGCGTCGCGGGTCGCAAACGCCAGGATCTCCCGGGCCTGCTGCACGCTCTTGCCACGCACCAGGTCGGCCACGAGGCGCGCCTTACGCGGCGAGACGCGGACGAACTTGGCGGTTGCCCGCGCCTGATCGATTGCGGTCGGGTCAGCCACTAGCGCATCTTCGATGTGCGGTCGGAGCCCTGGTGGCCGCGAAATGTGCGGGTGGGGGCGAACTCGCCGAGCTTGTGGCCGACCATGCTCTCGCTGATGAACACCGGTACGTGCTTGCGGCCGTCGTGTACGGCAATCGTGTGACCGACCATGTCCGGGAAGATCGTGGACGTACGCGACCACGTGCGAAGCAGGCGCTTCTCGTTGGCCGTGTTCATGTCCTCGATGCGCTTCATGAGCTTGGCCTCGACGAACGGACCCTTTTTGAGGCTACGACCCACTGCTGATTCCCTTCGTCACCGACGCCATCACTTGCCGCTCCCTGCGTGCTTGCCGCGCTTGCGGGCGCGGACGATGAACTTCTGACTGCCCTTCTTCTTGTTACGCGTGCGGTGACCGTTGGTCGGCTGACCCCACGGCGTGACCGGGTGACGACCGGAGTTGGTCTTGCCCTCACCACCACCGTGGGGGTGGTCGACCGGGTTCATGGCCGAGCCACGCACTGTCGGGCGGACGCCCTTCCAGCGGTTGCGTCCGGCCTTGCCGATCGAAATGTTCTCGTGCGTGACGTTGCCGACCTGACCGATCGTTGCGCGGCAGTCCAAGTGGACCATCCGCATCTCAGTCGACGGCAGTCGGATCGTGGCGTAGTTGCCGTCCTTCGCCATCAGTTGCGCCCCGGTCCCGGCCGAACGGCACATCTGGCCGCCGCGACCCGCCTGCAGCTCGATGTTGTGGACGATCGTTCCCGTCGGGATGTCGCGCAAGGCCAGGCTGTTGCCAGGCTTGATGTCGGCGCCCGGACCGCTCATGACCGTGTCGCCGACACCTAAACGTTGCGGAGCGACGATGTAGCGCTTCTCGCCGTCAGCGTAGTGCAGCAGCGCGATACGCGCTGAGCGGTTGGGGTCGTACTCAATCGCGGCGACCTTGGCCGGGACCCCGTCCTTGCGACGCTTGAAGTCGATGATCCGGTAGCGGCGCTTGTGGCCGCCACCGATGTGGCGGGTCGTGATCCGGCCGTTGTTATTGCGTCCACCGGTGCGGGAGACCTTTCCGAGCAAAGACTTCTCGGGCGTGGTCTTGGTGATCTCCTCGAAGTCCGACGAGGTGACGAACCTGCGGCCCGGTGAAGTCGGCTTGTATTTCCTGATTCCCATGAGACTAAACGCCTTCGAAAAGTTCGATGCGATCGCCGGGAACGAGCTCGACGATTGCCTTTTTGTATCCCGGACGCCGGCCCTTGATGGGGCCACGACGCTTGGGCTTGCTCTGCACCTTCAGGACCCGCACGTCGGTGACGGTGACGTCAAAGATGTCCTCGACTGCCTGGCGGATCTGGATCTTGTGCGCATCCTGAAGCACCTGGAAGGTGTACTGGTTGTGCCGCTGCGCCAGTTGGAAGGCCTTCTCAGAGATGACCGGCCGCACGACGACCCTACGGATGTCTTCACGCAAACTGCCGCTCATTCCGTACCATCCTCGTCCGGCGTGTCCTGGGTGGCCTCGGCGTCAGCCTTCGGCTCGGCCTTCTTGCGCGTGCGCTTGGGCTTGTCGTGCGCCGGTGCGTCCTCGGCCGGTGCGTCGCCTTCGTCGGCGGGCTCGGCCTTTTTCCGCGTGCTCTTCTTGGAGGTCTCCGGCGCGGCCACCTCGGCCTCGACTGTGGACTCCTCGACGACGACGGTTTCCTCGTCAGTCGCGACGACGGT
>JANMDV010000183.1:0-7129 GCA_031376485.1 Actinomycetota bacterium | reverse complement strand
TGCTGCCAGTGGCGCTGACGCAGCGGAACCGAACCGGTATCCAGATGCCACGCGGCGAAGTCCTCTTCGCTGCGTACGTCCAGGACGACCGACGCCGTACCAGCGCGAATCTCGCGCTCCAACGTACTGGGATCAATCTGTGGAAGCTCCATAGTCCCAGGGTAGGACCTCAATGGCCGAGAAGCCAATCGCTCTTTCGCCAGAGAAGTATAAGGTGACTGTATGGTTTTCAGCGCTGACCAGCTCGCCGTGTTCGCGGCTGTCGTCGATCACGGTACCGTCACCGCGGCCGCAAGAGAACTCTCAGTCAGCCAACCCGCAGTGTCGGCACGGCTCAGGAGCTTGCAGGCACTCGCGGGACGGAAGCTCTACATGCCGACCTCCCGCGGCATCGCCCTGACGCCGGCGGGGGAGGCGCTGCTGCCTCACGCGCGCGCGGTTGCGCGGGCGATGCAGCGGGCTCGCCACGCGATCGCAACGCCGACCTCGCAGGAGCTTCGCTGCGCCCTCGCGGTTTCGGAGGCGGCGGTGCCGCTCGTACTGCCGCGTGCGACTGCCGCAGTCCTGACCCACTCGGATATCGACCTGCGCGTCACTCCGTGTGATGCGACCTCCGCGGTGCAGCGGGTCATCACAGGGGAGGCGGACCTGGCCGCGGCGGTCGGCTCGCCGGAGCGACCCGACGATGACCTGCTGCGCCGCCCGGTTCTGGTCGACGAGATCGTCGTCGCCCACGCACACGATGCCATCCCCGATCGAATACCCCTCGCCGCCGTCCAGCAGCTGACCGTCGTCTGGCAGGCAGCCGGATCTGGAGTGCGAGCAACGGTCGAGCGCGCCCTCGAAGCGGCCGGACTATGGCCACGCAAATCCGTCGAGATCGGGAGCACCCTCGGCGTCGTCTCCACGAGTGCCGCAGGACACGGAGTGGGGTTCCTGTCACGCCGCTTCGTCGAACCGTATGTCCGTGCCGGAATGTTACGTATCACGACGCTCGAGGCCGAGGACCTGTTCGCACGCTTCGACCTGATCTCCCCGCCGCTGTCAGATCTGACCCACGCGTCCCGTCTCGTCTCGGATGCGATCCTCGGGTCCTCGCACCGAGAGGGTTCCGCCAACCAGTGACGGTCTCCTCACCGCAGTGATATCCGGGCTTTCGGGCGGCTGGAGCGCCGACAGGAATGCTCGACGAGACAGCTCGAATACCTCGCCCCCCGCTTCTTGATGACGGCGGCATCTCCGGCACTGTTTGCGACGTCCGCTTCGTCCTGCTCACGACGACGCGCCGTCCGCGCTCGTTGACCACCGACCTCTCACGCCCGGCGGATGGCGATACCGATTGCGAGTGGACGTACGATCGACGGGGCGGCGGGCATGCGGCCGCGCCGGAGCTCGGTCAGGTCGAACCCCGCAGCGGTGATGGCAGCGGTGGTGTCACGGTTTGGCTCGCAGCCTCCGGCGATGGCGCGCCACATCGGGCGCCAGCGGTCCTGGCGACGTGCGATCCGCGGGTCATCCGAGCGAACGTGCTCGACGAAGAGGAACAGGCCGCCGGGGCGAAGCACGCGCCGCACCTCGGCCAGGGCTTCGGCCTGGTTCGGGACGCTGCACAGCACAAGTGTGGCGACGACCGTGTCGAAGGCGGCATCCGGGAACGGGAGCGATTGGGCCTGGGCGCTGACGATCTGCGCGTCCGGCCGGATGCGGTCGACGCGGTGGCGCAGGCGGTTCAGCTTGTGAGGATCGGGATCGGTCAGAACGAGTGGTGATGCCGCCGCCGGGGAGAAGCGCACGTTGGCGCCGGTCCCCGCACCGATCTCGAGCGTCCGTCCGTGCGCCCGGCTGACCAGATCGCTGCGGAGCGTCGCCAGGCCACCCTGTTCGACGCGCCGCATCGTGACGTCGTAGAGCCAGGCCCGGACCCGACCAGGAATCGCGCGGCACATGCGTCCATCATCGCACCGGCCCGTTCGTATTACGGCGAGTTCCGGCGCGCGTAAGCCGGGGTTCACATTCCCTTCGTAGCGTCGCTGTCGTCACGCAACCAACGTCCAAGGAGGACGCATGCGACGCAGTCTTCGCCGCGCCGGGATCGCCCTGGCGCTATCGCTCGCCACTACCGCGCCTGCCGTTGCATCCGGCAGCGCAAGCGGCGACGAGCGCAAGCTCTTCATCACGAGTGCGCAAGAGAACACCACGACCGACCAGGCCACCCTGCGCGTGCATCGTGCGATCGACGATGACGGCGAGCGCGCCTCGTACGTCGTCACCGAGTCGTCGGATAAGAAGGATGCCAAGGCGCGGGGTGTCAACTACTCGCCGAAGCTCGCCAACGCCCGCGGCACTGCCGCCGTGCAACGCGGTTGGTATGACGGCGCCGGCGTGCTCCACGTCGCGGACACGGTCGACTTCTCGCCCGAGCACGTGGTCACGCCCGGGCCGGGTGGCTTTCCGCCTGCGGCCGCAATCCCGGGAGCGGTCGGCCAGGCGGGCTACAGCCCGTTGGTCCAACTTCCCAACGGGACGGTCATCAACGCTCCCCACGTCATGAACGCCACCGGCGCTCACGACAAGCTCACGGCGCCGATCAGCGGCGGTGTGGCGACGTTTGCCGAGGCCGAGGGCTTCTATGATGGCAAAGAGGTCTACTACGTCTCGTTCGACGCGTCCGACGCCGGTATTGCGGCGCTTGAGGGCGCGACGTTCGCGCCGAACCTCAACGCCGCGCCCGGCCTCGGCTCGAACGACAAGAAGACGTCTGCGCGCAGCGGCATCGCGCCGTTCGCCAACGGGCAGACCGGTGTCGCCAATCCGAACCGTCAGGGACTCAGCTCCGCCCTGCTCGGCGAGGGTGGCCCGCTCAACGTCGTGCAGTCGCGTCCCCGTCAGAACGAGTACAGCCCGCTCTGGGACGCCCATCTGTCGGTGTGGTCGGCTGACGCGGTCGCAGCGGGTCGCAACACCCGCCAGACGGACTTCGACGACATCCAGGACCTTGCGGCCGACGGTCAGATCGGTGGACCCGCAGGATCGTGGGGCGCTATCGGGGCCATCATCAACTGCCCCGTCTTCAGTATCGAGTAAGTAAGGACATCGGGAGCGACCCGGGTGCGTGGGCATCCGGGTCGCTGCCGCTCATGGCGATGTAGGGGGTGTCACGCCTCCCGGCGTCGTGGGCGTGGGGGCGGGGTTGGGCGAGGTCGGCGTCGTCGGCGTGGGCTTCGGCGTTGTCGTCGTCCCGGTCGGCGGCGTCGGATCGGGCACGTCGGGCTCCTGAGGCGCAGGTGGACCAACCTCGACGATTGCGTTCTCGGGCCGGTATCTCCAGCTGAACGTCCGGTTGCTCTTGAGCGTGTTGCCCCGGTACACCTTGCGCGTGTAGCTGATCGAGAATCCTCTGGGTCCTGCGGCCTGTACGACCGTGCGCGTTCCGGGCGGCAGGTCGGGTTTCTTGCGCTCGATCGTCTTCGGCTCGGTGTAGTCGGTCGGCTGACCGGTGGTCGTCTCGACTCGCCGTCCGAGCTTGGACGAGTAGAACGCGACCGTGATGCCGTTGCTTGCGGCACGCACCGACATCAGGAGCGCGGATGGCCAGTCGTTGCGAAACACCAGGTCGGGCTGACGCCACGAGACCGTCGCCTCGCGTCCCATCGGGTACCGCGAGATGTAGAACTCATGGGGGGTATGGGCTTGCAGTTCGAGTCCGGCGAAGAACGCGGCGTTGTACGTGGTTGTCGCGATCTGGCTGACCCCTCCGCCCACCGAGTCAACAAGCTCCCCCGCGGCGATCGCCGGCGCCTCGACGAACCCGCGCCCGGTGGTGCGCTCGCCGAGCGCGTCGTTGAGTGAGAACCGATTGCCGGCAGGGATGATGGTGCCGTCCAGGATCTGCGCGCCACGTCGGATGTTGGTGACGCGCGGGGGACAGCACTGGTACGGGGTCGTGAATTCCGACACCTTCTCCTTGATGCCAAGGGCCCTGGCGTCCGCGGTGGTGAACTCAGCCCGCGTCGTTGCGACGGTCGCAACGACGCTGAGCGCGTCGGGTGTCGCCACGATGGCGGAGCTGAGCCCCCGGACGTCGAGGCGGCGTCCGAGCTTGGCCGGTATCACTGCGACACGATTGCCCCGGATCTCGAGCCGCGCGTCGACCGGGGTGCGTTCGTTGACCGCCAGAGGTCGTAGCAACGTCGCGCGCAGGATGTCGGGATCGAGCTCGACGGCGATCGTGTCCTTGCGCAACGGGAACCGCAGCGCCTTGCGGACAAGCGCCGGAACGAGGGGCGCACTGCGTTCTCCCAGCGTGACCTCGCGGGCTCGGGCGGTGATGCGCACCGCCAGGTCGCGGGCGCGTGCCGCATCGTCGTCGTCGCCGGGCGGGCGGGCGGCGCGGACAGGGAGCTCGACTGACGCCGGGACCGTCGCGAATCGTTCGGCAAGGGATGCACGATCGATGGTGCGACCCGCCTTGGCCGGTGTGGTCACGATCTGCCGTCCTTGAACGGCGACAGTCGCCGAGACCGGCTCGCGTCCGATCTTGGCGTGTACATCACGGATGACACGGTTCAGCCCATCCCTTGGCACCGTGAACCGCAGCGGCAACTCTTTGCGCCCGGCAAGCCCCAGGCGGGCCAGAGCCGTGCCGACCGGGCCCCGGGAGGAGCGAGCGGCAGCGACGGCCTCGTCCAGGCGCGGGCGCGAGGCCACCGTGTCGGCGGGAACGCGCATCGAAAACGTGGGCTCTTCGGCAATCGTCAGCCGTACCTGTCCGTCGAGCACGGTCTTCGCGTGCCCGGCCAACCGGGCGCGGGCATCATCGATGCTCAGGCCGCCGACATCGATGCCACCGACCGAAACCTTGGCGGGGATGCCGTCACCTGTCGATGCCAGGAGACCTGCGATGCTCAGCGCGATCGCGCCCAGGGCAACGGCCCCCACAGTCTGCTGCCGGCGCCGCCGCCGAAGCCGGTGGCGATCCTCTCGACGAGCGTCGCGGTCGACGGACCCGCGTATCGTCTGCAGCGGTCCGGTGGCATCCTCGTCATGCGTCATCCGGGTGGAATTGGTAGCAGGTCACTGCGGATATCGCCGAACGGCATCGTCGCCGGAGAGTCACCTATACTTTCCCACCTAGTGGACGGCGACACCCCGCCGAGTATCGGCACCCCGTGCGCGGGGGCATCATGAGTGACGCCCTGCGGATCGGGTCGGTGCTGCTGCTCGTACTCGGCAACGCGATCTTCGTGGCGGCCGAGTACGCCCTCGTCACCGCGCGCCGTCATCGCCTGGAGGAGCGGGTCGAGAAGGGCGGACGCAGCGCGCGCATCGCATTACGCCTGATGGACGAGCCGGTGCGGCTGATCTCGACGGTGCAGATTGCGATCACGGTGTTCGGTATCGCGCTCGGTGCTATCGGCCAGCCACTTGTCTCGGGATACGTGGACTTTCTGCCCAGATCCCTGGCGTTCGCGATTGCGTTCATCGTGCTGACGTACTTGTCGGTCGCGCTGGGCGAGCTCATCCCCAAGGCACTGGCGCTGCAGAAGGCCGAGGCGATTGCCGTCGCATTGGCCGTGCCCATCAACTTCCTGGCCAAGTTCCTGTACCCCATCGTCTGGGTCCTGCAGAAGTCCGCGGGAGCGGTCCTGCGCTTGATGGGCATCAAGCCCGCACCGGCCGGAATGATCACCTACACCCGCGAGGACATCCTGCACTCGGTGGCCGCGGCCGAGGACGTGGGCGAGATCGAGCAGGCGGAGGAGGAGATGCTCTACAAGGTCTTCGACTTTGCAGGCAAAGAGGTGGAGGAGGTCATGGTGCCGCGGCCGGCGATGGTTGCGGTGTTCGTGGATCTTCCCCCAACCGAGCTGCTGGCGGCGGTCGTGGACTCGCCGTACACGCGGTACCCCGTCTACCGGGAGAGCCTTGACCACGTACTGGGTGTGCTCCACGTGCGCGATCTGTTCTCGGCGGTCTATGCCAACGGGGTCGAAGAAGTCGACCTGGAGTCGATCCTGCGCAAACCGTACGTCGTGCCCGAGACCAAAGACCTGGCCGCGCTCCTGGCGGATTTCCGCCGCACCAAGCAACACATGGCGATCGTGGTCGACGAGTACGGGGTCACGCAAGGCATCGTGACGCTTGAGGACCTGCTCGAGGAGATCGTCGGCGAGATCGAGGACGAGTTCGACCTGCCGGACACCCGTGTCGAGCGTATCGACGAGGACCGCATCCGTATCGACGGGACGTTCTCGATCGACGACTTCAACGAGGAGTTCGACACCAAAATCGACGGCGAGGACTTCAACACCATGGCCGGCATCGTCTTCGGCGAGCTCGGGCGTCACCCCGTCGTCGGCGATGTCATCCACGCCGCCGGGATCGCGTTGACGGTGTTGGCGATGGAGGGGTCGCGCATCTTGCGCTTGGAAGTTCAGTTCGGCGTCGAAAAGCCGCCTCCCGTCGACCCCGCCAACGGGGCCGACGCGCCCTCGCAGTGAGCATGCACCGGGGGCCGCGGAGTGTTCTCGCCGCACTCGTGCTGCTTGGCTTGCTCGTCGGATGCGGTGGCGGTGATGGCGAGCGGGACCCCGACAGCGCGCTGTTCGCGGCTGCGCGGACCGGTGATGTGTCGGCGATCCGCTCGTTGGTCGCGGCCGGCGCGGATGTCGATGCGCGCGACGGGTCTGGTCGGACGCCGCTGATCATCGCTGCGCAGGAGCAGATGACCGCAGCGGCACGGGCGCTGCTCGATGCCGGTGCGGATGTCAACGCGGCCGATGCCAAGGGCGAGACCGCATACCCCGTCGCGGCGCTCAGTGACAACCCCGAGCTGGTCGGTCTGCTGCTCGATCGTGGCGCCGATCGGATCGGCACCAAGCGCTTCGGGGGGACGCCGTTGATCGCCGCGTCCGACCGCGGCTTCGTCGAGGTGGTGCGCGCCATCCTCGCGCGTCCCGACATCCCCATCGATCACGTCAACGACCTGGGGTGGACCGCGCTCCTCGAGGCGGTCATCCTGGGTGATGGAGGTCCGGAGCACATCCAGGTCGTCGGCTTGCTGATCGAGGCGGGCGCCGACGTCAACCTGGCCGACCGGGATGGCGTCACTCCGCTTCGTCATGCCCGC
>JANMDV010000161.1:0-5355 GCA_031376485.1 Actinomycetota bacterium | reverse complement strand
GATTCGGACCAGAACGCCGTGCCCGAGGCCATGGCGGCGATCGCCGAGCCTTTGCTCTTCGGTCTGCTGGGCGCGGCGTTCGCAGCCCAGGTCGGACTGGACCACCTGTGGCAGGGACTCGTGTTGACGCTCGCGACGGTGTTCGTGGTGCGACCCCCGATCGCGTTCGCCTGTCTCGCAGGGTGCGGGTTGTCGCGTCCCGAGAAAGTCCTCGTCTCGTGGGGCGGACTCAAAGGCGCCGTCCCGCTGCTGCTCGCGGCGTACCCGGCGCTCGAGGGACTCTCGGAATCACTGGACACCGAGTCCATCGTTCTCGTCGCGACGGCCGCCTCGATCGTCGTGCAAGGCGCAACGTTGCGCATGGTCGCCGGCCGTGTCCCCGGGGCGGGGTTGAGTGACGCAGATGCTGGTATCGTTTCCGAGCGCGCGAGAGCGGGCGGTTAGCTCAGTGGTAGAGCACCTGCTTTACACGCAGGGGGCCGGCAGTTCAAATCTGTCACCGCCCATCGACACGTGCATCCCTTGGGGGCGTAGCTCAGTTTGGTTAGAGCATCGGACTGTCAATCCGAAGGCCGCGGGTTCGAGTCCCGTCGCTCCCGTCAGTAGGACGTTTTGCGTCCGCAATGAGTCCTCGCGAACGCTCTGACGACCCCGGTGCGGCCGACTCATGTGACGGCGACGCAGGGCTTGGGCACCCGCCCGATGCTCCGGCCGAGCGCGACGACGCGCCACCCGCACCAAACCCGACCGCGCAACGAAACGTCGTTTGCCACGCGCTATTTGGCCGTGTCCGTGTCGTTGTTCGGGTCGGCGACCATCGTCTCCCCGGCACCGGATGGCAGCGGAACGATCCGCGGATGCATACCGTCAGGTCCGATGTCGATGATTCCGATGGCCGAAGCACCGACCCGGGGCGGCAGCGACTGACGAAACCGTAGGTACCGGCGTGCGGCGATGCCGCCTGCGGCGAAGCCGGGAACCCGTTCGGCGTTGTGGACGGCTCCGGGGCTGAAGAACAACACCCCGTCGACACGACGAACGCACGGGAGGTGCAGGTGCCCGTACACGATGCAGTCGACCGCCCCGAACCGGCGGCGAAGCGCGCGGTGGAAACCGAGGAGCACCGGGCGGCCCATCACGAGCGACAGCAGCGCGGCGGCAAGCTCGGTCCTCCGGCCGCGTCGGCCGTGTGTCAACCCCAGCCGGTGTCCTGCGATCTCGACCACACGGGACGTCGGCAAGACGATGCCGGCTGCCCGGTCGTGGTCGCCCTGCACCGCGACCACAGGAGCCACCTGGGCCAGGCGATCGAGCACCACGAGGTCGGTGATGTCACCCGCGTGCAGGATCAGGTCGACACCGGCCAGGGCGTCGAAGACCGCCTGCGGGAGTTCCGCCACCCATTCGCCGACGTGAGTGTCGGCCACCACCCCGATACGCGTGACCGGCCCGGTCACAGCCCGATGGCGTGGTATCCCGCGTCGACGTAGAGGACGTGTCCGGTGACCCCGCTCGACAGCGGCGAGGCCAAGAAGAGTGCGGCGCCTGCTACCTCGTCGACGGTGATGGCTCGACGAAGCGGCGAGCGCTCAGCGGCTTTGTCGGCCATGTCCATGAACCCGGGGATCGAGCGGGCCGCCAGCGTCCGCACCGGCCCCGCCGAGATCGCGTTGACCCGGATCGCCGACGCGCCCAGGTCCCACGCCAGGTACCGCACGATCGACTCGAGCGCGGACTTGGCGACGCCCATCACGTTGTAGCCGGGCACGGCCCGCTCGGCTGCGATGTAGCTCAGCGCCATGACCGACCCGCCGCCACGGACCTTCATGTGCGGCTCTGCCCGACGGGCCAGTTGCGCCAGGGAGAACGCAGAGATGTCGAGGGCCAGCTCAAACCCCGCCTTGTCGGTGTCGACGAATCGCCCGCCCAGGTCGTCGGCCCGCGCGAACGCGACCGCATGCACCAGGATGTCCAGCCCGCCGAGCCCGGCGGCAGCGCCATCGACAGCCGCGTCGAGCTGTGCCTCGTCCTGCACGTCCAGCGCCAGCACCGGCCCGGGGTCAGGCAGCGTCTCCGCGAGCTTGCGCACGTCCGCCTCGACCCGCTCGTTCTGGAACGTCAACGCGCACCGGGCGCCGGCGGCGGCCAGCTGCGAGGCGATCGCCCACGCGATACTCCGTTTGTTGGCGACGCCCACGATAAGGGCGGTCTTACCGTCCAGCACACCCGTCACACACACCTCCAGGTCGTTGTCATTCGAGCGATGCGAACTCTTCGGCCTTGCGCGGCTCGCCCGCAACGACCAGGACGTCGCCCTCACGCAACATCGTCTCGGGCGTCGTGTAGGTGAACGGGCCGTTGCCCTGCTTGACGCACACGACCGTCAAGCCGTACTTGCTGCGGATCTCGGCGTCGGCCAGCGTCTTGCCCGCGACTTCGCGCGGCACGGTCGTCTCGACGAGCGCGAAGTGCGGGTCGAGCTCCAGGTAGTCGATCGTGCGGCCGGTCAGCGTGTGCGCCACGCGGACACCCATGTCGCGCTCGGGGAAGACCACCCGATGGGCGCCGACACGCTCAAGGATCGACCCGTGGGACGCGGTGATCGCCTTGGCCCAGATCCGGGGGATCTTGAGGTCGACCATGATGTACGTGGCGAGGATGCTGGCCTCGATGTCGGTCCCGATCGCGACGACCGCTGTCTCGAAGTCGCTCGCGCCCAATTCGCGCATGGCATCCATATCCGTCGCGTCCACTTGGACGACGTGGGGCAGGTCGCGCGTGGCGCTCTGGACCCGTTCGCCGTCCGCGTCGACGCCCATCACCTCGTGCCCCTGCTCCAGGAGCGTGTGCGCCAGCGCACGGCCGAAACGGCCCAGGCCGATGACGAGAATCTCTTGCCTAACCAACGAGCGGCCTTTCCTCCGGATAACGGAACCGCTGACTATGCTCGCGCAGCACGAGCGCAATCGCCAGCGTCAAAGGACCGACGCGACCCAGAAACATCAGCCCGATCAGGACGCTGTGACCGATGTCGGACAGTAGCGGAGTCAGGTTCGTCGACAGCCCCACCGTCCCGAACGCCGAGATCGCCTCGAACAGGGTCCGCGAGAAGTCGAACGGGCTTGAGGCCATGAGCGCCAGCGCGCCCAGCACCACCAGGTTGACCGATGCAAAGGCGATCGCCAGTGCCTGCCGTTGGGCGGCGTTCGGCACGCGCCTGCGGAACGCCTGGACGTCTGACCGGCCGCGCATTTCGGCCCACGCCATCATGGCGAGCAGCGCGAAGGTGGTGACCTTGATACCGCCCGCTGTGGAGGCGCTGCCACCACCCACGAACATGAGCATGTCGGTGATCAGCAGTCCCTCGGGGTGCATCTGCTCGTAGTCGATCGAGTTGAACCCGGCGGTTCGTGGCGTCACCGCGGCGAAGAAGCCGGCCAAGAGCTTTCCGGGGATGCTGAGCGGGCCCAGCGTCCCGTCGTTACCCCATTCGACCGCGGTCAGGGCAATCGCCCCGAATCCCAAGAGCGCCGCTGTTGTGACAAGCGTGATCTTGACGTGAATGCTCCAGCGCGATGGGCGACGCGGATCCCGCCGCAGTGCAAGCCACACCGGAAACCCGATGCCGCCCGCGATCACCGCAAGGGCGATCGTGATGTTGACCGTCGGGTCCGTGACGTACCCGATCAGGTTGTCGCTGAACAGCGAGAACCCGGCGTTGTTGAACGCGGACACCGCATGGAACAAACCTCGCCACAACCCGGTGCCGAGCGAGGCGCCGCCCGACCAGAAGCGGATGGCCAGGATGACGGTGGCGATCAGTTCCGCAAGGAGACTGAACAGCACGACCCCGAAGAGGACGCGGCGCAAATCACCCAGGTTGAGGGCCTTGGTCTCCGCTTGGGCGATCAGCCGACGCTGAAGGCCCAGCCGGCGGGAGATCCCCAGAAACAGAAGGGACGCGCCGGTCATGATCCCGATTCCTCCGGCTTGGATCATCAGCATGATCATCGTCTGGCCGAACTCGGTCCAGTACGTCGCGGTGTCGACGACCGCCAATCCGGTCACGCAGACGGCCGATGTCGCTGTGAACAGCGACGTCAGGAACGGCGCGCCGCCTCGACCGGTCGTCGAGATCGGGAGCATCAACAGCGCCGCCCCGACCAGGATGGCGACGGCGAATCCGGCGACGACGGTTTTGGCCGGGTTGCCCGGCGTCGTACGTATGCGAGCCACTTGTCGTGAGGCTATCGGTGTCGACGGACCACGAACCGCCGCCACCGACCGCGCGCCTGGGCATCGGTTAAGGTTCGGCCAACAGTGGCAGGCACGAATTACTCGAGAACCCTTTGCTGATGCGAAACTCCGGTCGGGCAAAACGACCTTCCGTACAATGCGTCGATCCGGCCTTCGGGGGCCGTTTGACCCTCGCTGCTCGTGGTTGCTCCATAGGGGTCCTCGACGAAATCGGGGACGATCGCGGAGGCTCGATCGAGCCCCCGGCTGGACGTCGCTGATGCTGCTCGCGCTCCTTCGCCATGGCGTTGCCCACGAAGCCGGACCGGACACCGAGTGGCGCGATGAACCACGCGCGCTGACTGACGAGGGCCGACGCCGTATGCGCGCCGCAGCCAACGGGATCGCCCACCTCGGACTCGACTTCGATGCCGTGCTCACCAGCCCGCTGACCCGCTGCCTCCAGACGGCAGAGATCGTGGCTGACACGCTCGGCGCGACGCATCGGGTCGATGAACGCCTGCGCCCCGGACTGCACATCGGCGGCCTCATCGGCCTGTTGCTCGAGCACGCGGAGGCACCGACGGTCCTGGTGTGCGGTCACCAGCCCGATCTCAGCACCGTGACCGCCGACCTGACCGGGGGTTGGGTGGAGTTCAAAAAAGGAGCACTCGCGTTGATCGAGGTGCCCGTGCTGCACGAGCGTGCCGGTCACCTGATCGCGCTCTACCCGCCCGCCGCACTCCGTCGCCTGGGCGGCGGCTGAGTTAGGACCGGTCAAGGAACCACCGCACCGTTGGCGGCTGCAAACCGTCGCCATCCGGCACGCAGTTACTTCTGCACGGACTTTACTCCGTAAACACAGGCGTCAGCGACCGCTCGAACAGCACCACGAGATCGGGCGTCAGCACGCCGGGCGCCACCTCGACCACGCGGCTGACCAGGGCCCGACGTTTCTCGCGCGCCGCGTCCCGGATGGCGGTCCAGCCGGCGACCTCGGCCTGCCGGTCCCCCGCCAGATCGGCCAAGGTCATCGAGATCTTCTCGACGATCTGCGGCGAGGTCATCTGGTGGTGGACGTCGACCATTGCAATCAGGCGGATCCACGCCTGCGCGCCG
>JANMDV010000137.1:0-19436 GCA_031376485.1 Actinomycetota bacterium | reverse complement strand
CGGACGGTGGCGATCGCGATGATGGTCACCTATCACGTGGGCTATGACGTGGATTTCCTCGCGCCCGACGTCGGAATCGAACCGCTGCAGGGCGGGTGGCGTGCGCTGCAGGTGGCGACCGGGTCGCTCTTTTTGCTGGTGGCGGGCATCAGCTTTACCATCAGCGACGCATCGGCGATCCGTCGCGGTCAGCGCTGGTCCGCGCGCCTGGCAAAGCACGCACGCCGCGGGGCGCAGGTCATCGCATTCGGTCTTGCGATCTCGCTCGTCACGTGGATCGCCCTGGACGACCGCTACGTGCGGTTCGGCATCCTGCATGCGATCGGGGCGTCGATCGTCCTGGCGCCGTTCGTCGCGCGGCTCGGAGTCTGGAACGCGCCGTTGGGGCTGGTGGTTATCGTGGCCGGCGTGCTCCTGGCCGACGAACGGTCGGACATCCCCGGGCTGCTGCTTTTGGGAGTCAAACCGCCGGGCGGCGCGGGTGTCGACTACTACCCGCTGCTGCCGTGGTTCGGGTTGTTCATGCTGGGCATCGCGGCCGGGACGGCCCTGTACCCGTCCGGCCGGCAGGGAAGCTGGGCGTCGCGGCTCCCGTCGGGCGCCCCGAAGTGGACAACCACTCCCGGACGGCATTCGCTCGTGATCTACCTGGTCCACCAACCGGTGCTGATCGCGCTGATCGCCGGCATCCTGGCGGTGCTGGGCGTCGAGTGGTCCTGGTCGCCATAGCACCGGACCTCCGCCACGGTTCCGCAGGGATGGCCTGGCGACGAGGAGGCCCAGCCGTCACGTGCCTGCCCTGCGCCGACGGTTGTGCATCGACGATTGCGGTGGGCGGAGGTCCGTCGATATCGGCGACGCCGGTGAGCAGAGGGCCGGCTTCGCCGGCCCGCCATCACGTAACGAAGTGCGCAGCGTCCGGGAGGGGTCCGCGGGGAGGGCCCGCCCTCCCCGCGCTACAGGCGGCCCTCGTCGCGCAGATATCCGATGATCGCGCCCGCGACGGCCTTTGCGATGACATCCGTTCGGCGGAGCATCACGGCGTCGGTCCCGCCTGCGCCGGACTCGATGAGCACCCTGGCCTCGGCGCGGGTGCGGTAGTAGCCGACGTAGCGTTGGACGCGCCGGTTGCCGTTACGCGCTTCGAGCCGCACCGGTCCGCTTCGCGCGCCGTTTGTGCGGGTGAACACCGTGGCGTAGCGATCGCGGATCCGTGAGGCGAGCCGCCGCGACCGCGACTCGACCGCCCGCGAAACGGTCGTCGCCGGTGCGCGGTGAGGAGCGCTGTCGGGGTAGGGGGTCGAGCGGGGCAGATCGAACCCCTCGCCGCGGTACCAGTTCTCGCCCGCACCGGTCATCGCGTGTCCCACCGCGGCGTGCCCATCCGGTGTGTCGTGGTGGATCGCCACGAACACCGCCCCGGACGAGGGGAAGCCCGCGGCGCGGCCTGGAGAATGGCGCGCGTCCACCCCCGCGGCACGCAGGCGCCGCTCCAACTCGGCCGCCACCCGGACGTTGAACTGGACCTCGCCCGCAGCCCCGGTCTGCGCGCGGTATCCCGGCTCACTGGGGGACTCGTGGCCGGCCTGCACCCACACGACCGGTTGCGTCGTCGGAGCGCCGCCGGCCGAGGCGATGGCGACAGTCCCCGCCAGTGCCGCGGCAGCCATCAGTCCATGACGTCGTTGGCGCCCCCTCACCACGGCAAAGACTGCTCCAGGAACTCCATCAATATCGACGTCGTCTCCACGGGCGCCTCCTCGGGGACGAAGTGCCCGCAGGGGAGGGAGCGTGTGGTCACGGTCTGCGCACGGTCGCTCCAGGTGCCGGGCACGTTGTAGAGGCGGTGCATCGCTCCGCGCTCTCCCCACAGCACGAGCAACGGACATGCGATTCGTCTGTCGGCATCGGCGTCGTCGTGCTCCAGGTCGATCGTGGCGGCGGCCCGGTAGTCCTCACAGCTCGCGTGGATCGTGTCGGCGTGGAACGCGGTGATGTAGCTGCGGACGACGTCCTCGGCGAACGCGAAGCCGGGTGCGCTCCAGCGATCGAGCGTGGTGCGTACGAAGTACTCGGGGTCGGCTCCGATCAACCGCTCGGGCAAGTCTGCCGGCTGGCTCAGGAAGAACCAGTGGTAGTACGCGGAGGCGAACGCGGCGTCGGTCGTCTGGAACAGGTGGCGGGTCGGAACGATGTCGATGACCGCTGCCGCGCTGACCGCCGCCGGATGGTCCAGGCACATGCGGTGCGCGACGCGCGCGCCGCGGTCATGGCCGCAGACCGCGAACTGTGGCAATTCGAGTGCCCGCATCAGCCCGACCTGGTCGGCGGCCATCTGGCGCTTGGAGTACTGCTCGTGGCGCGCGTCGCCGGGCGGTGCATCGCTCTGCCCATACCCGCGCAAGTCGCTCGCCACGACGGTAAAGCGCTCTGCCAGGTGGGGCGCGACGTCACGCCAAATGCCGCGGTGCTGCGGGTACCCGTGCAGAAGCAGCACTGGTGGGCCGTCGCCACCGATCTCGTAGGCGATCTCGACGTCGTCGACCGCCACACGCCGATCGGTAAACCCCGGGATCACGGACCGAATCGAATCATGCGCGCGGGTTCGGTGCGTTGATCGAGGCGGTTGCACCGCTTTGCGGTGCCACGAGCGCGTGGTCACAGAGCACCACGTGCGTCGGGGAGACGGCGGTCGGATGATCGAGTATCAGGTCAACCTCACGATCACGTTCGTTCTGGGGGGCGCCCCCAGCCCGTGTCACCGAGGGAGGACGGCGATGACGATGCCGTCGCCGGCGAGTCGTCCGTTCGCCGCAGTCACCGCGGCGACGAGCGTGCGGAGGCTGCCGCCGTTCGCGCGGAACCTGAGCCGGACACCGATGTGTCGAGGCGTGCCCGCGCGCACGGTTCCGATCGGCACCGACAACGTGCGTCCCTTCAGGACCGACCGGGACGGTGCGGACACGACGATGGCGCCTGCAGGAAGCCGTAGGCGCAGCAGCACCTGCTTCGCGACGACGGCACACGCATTGACGATGGTCACGGTGTACGGAACCGTCTGCCCCGCGACGACATTCGGCGACCCGCCGACCGAGACGCTTGGAGCCGCGCTGCCGGAGGCTTCCGGGTTCGGATTCGGATTCGGGTTCGGATTCGGATTCGGATTTGGGTTCGGATTCGGGTTCGGATCAGGCGGGGGTGGGGCCGGGGTGACGAGGACCGTTACCTCAGCGGACCCGGATGCGCCACGGCCGTCGCTCACGGTGTAGACGAACCTGTCGGTCCCGACGAAGCCCTCCCGCGGCGTATAGGCGCATACCAGCTCATCGCAGTCGATGACACCCTGTTCGGAGGTGGGTGTCCCAATGAACGTGAGCTGATCGCCATCGGGCTCCGCGTCGTTCTCCAAGACCGGGATGTCGACGCGAACGCCGGCGGTCGTGGTGGCGGTGTCCGGGTTGACGACCGGTGGGTTGTTGACGTCGATCTGCAGGCCGGCACCGTTATCTGCCAGGGCCGGATCGTCCGTCCGGGAGGTGATGGCGGCACCGGCGCCGATGCGACCGAAGCCGCGCGGCGCGATGGCGACGACATTGACTGACGAGCTGGTGCCCGATCGCATCCAGCGACGGGTGCACTCGGCCGTTGCGCCCGCGATGTCGCATGACCACCCGGCGCCGTCCGCCCGGGTGATCTCACGGGGCCCCGTCAGGACGACGGCAACGCGTACGCGGCGCGCCGCATTTGGCCCGGCGTTCGTCGCGGTCAGGGTGAACGTGGCCGGATCGCCCCCCTGGACCGGGTTCGGCGAGCCGGTCAACGTGACGGACAGATCGGCCGCGGGGCGGTGATCGGGGCCATCGTCGTCATCGTGGGCGAGCGCCGTCACGGGGGCCGTGGCGGCGAGCAGGATGGCCAGCAGTCCCAGACGGCGCAGACGGTTGCGTGCGAAGCGACGGAATCTCACGGGTTCACGTGTACGCGATCGACACGCGTTTCCCTTGTCGTCGGAGTCGGTTCGCATTCCGGTGTTTCACCGCCCGGCGCCCCGGTGCGCACGCGGAGTTGTGCCTGGCGCCTCGTCGATGCGACGGCGCGTTCATGAGGTCATGCTCACATATCGCGCTCGCGCTGTCACGGCGTGCGGCTGGGATGAATCAGTTGAGGTGGCGCTTGAGGAACGCGTTGATCGCGTCCCGGCCGCCTGCGGTCGCCGCGTCGGCGAACGTGGCGGCCATATGGACGCCGCCGTCACCGGTCTCGTTGCGCCGTACGACATCGGCCGCGAGCCGCTGCCAGCCGAGTTCAGCCAGCTCGATCTCGATATGCACCGCGCTGGCGGACGGGAAGTCGTCCCCGCCGATCAGCACCGCATCGTGGCTGATGTCGATTGTCTGTGCGTCGATCACATCGTCCCCCACGTGGAGCCGGGCGGGTAGCTGGACGTCCACCCGCGGGGTCGCGCGTCGCTCGTCCTGGGGTCGGTCGTCACTCATCGTGGAAGCGCAGTTCGCCGGGACCCTCGTACATTCCTTCCTCGCATTCTCGAGACGCGATTCGCGCATTCCGGACCGCGCAGCGCCGGGACTACCTTTCGCGTGCGGCGGCGAGGGCTTCGCCGGTCTGCACGCGCCACAGCGCGGCGTAGAGGCCGCCGGTTTCGAGGAGTTCCTCGTGAGTTGCGGATTCGGTGATGCGGCCGGCTTCGAGAACGTGGATGCGGTGTGCGCCGCGGACGGTGGACAGGCGGTGGGCGATGACGAGGGTGGTGCGGCCGCGCGAGACGATCTCCATGGACCGCTGGATGGCGGCCTCGGTTTCGTTGTCGACCGATGAGGTCGCCTCGTCCAGGACCAGAATCGCAGGGTCTCGCAGGATCGCCCGCGCGATCGACAGGCGCTGCCGTTGGCCACCGGAAAGTTTCTGGCCCCGCTCGCCGACCAGCGTGTCGTACCCGTCGGGGAGTTCGGCGATGAACTCCGCGGCCTCGGCCAGGCGGGCGGCCTCGGCAATGTCGGCCTGCGGTGCGTCCGGTCTGCCGTACGCGATGTTCTCGCGTACCGTTCCGTCGAACAGGAACGTGTCCTGGCTGACGAACCCCGTGGCCCCGCGAAGTTCTGTGAACGCCAGCTCGCGCACGTCGATGCCGTCGACGGTGACCCGACCCGCCGTCGGGTCGTAGAAGCGCATCAGGAGTTTGACGAGGGTGCTTTTGCCCGAGCCGGTCAGCCCGACGACGGCGTGGGTCTCGCCGGCCGGGATGTGGATGTCGATGCCGTGCAACACGTCCTGTCCGTCGCCGTAGGCGAATCGCACATCGTCGAAACGGATCTCTCCCCGCACCGGACTGGGGAGTGAGCGGCTGCCGGGGACGATGCTCGGCGGGATCGCGAGCAGGTCCAGGATGCGTCGCGTCGACGCCATCGCCCGCTGGTACAGGTCGAACGTCTCACCCAGTCGGGTCAGCGGCCACAGCAGGCGCTGGGTCATGAACACCATGATCGAATACAGCCCGACGTCGAGTGACCCGTTGAGCGCAGCCCGCCCGCCGAGGACCAACGTACACGTGAAGCCGATCAGGATGGCGACCCTGATGAGCGGCACGAACCCCGACGAGAACTTGATGGCATCGCGGTTGGCCAGGCGGTAGCCGTCCGACTCACGCTCGATGCGCGCCACCTCGCGGTCCTCGGCGGTAAACGCCTTGATCGTGGCGATTCCGCCCAGGTTGTTAGTGAGCGACCCGGCCAGGTTCCCGACCCGGCGGCGCACCTCGGCGTACTTGGGCTCCAAGCGACGCTGGTAGCGGAACGACCCCCACAGGATGACCGGAATCGGTGCGAACGCGAGCAGCGTCAAAAGCGGCGAGATCAGCAGGAACACGATCCCGACCAGCACGACGTTGACGACGGTGTGGATGATTTCCTTGGCCCCGGTGTCCAGGAACCGCTCGAGCTGGTTGACGTCGTCGTTGAGTATCGACATCAAGCCACCCGTGCTCTGGTCTTCGAAGTACGCGAGCTCGAGCCGCTGGACGTGGGCGTAGGAGTCCATCCGCGCCTCGTGTTGCACCGTTTGGGCCAGGTTGCGCCACGCGATCGAGTACCCGTATTCGGTCGCAGACTCCAAGAGCCAGATGACGACGTTGAGCGCCCCCAGAAACAGCAGTTGGTTCCAGCGGTCCTCAATGCCGGTCACGCGCGACACATACGAGGTCTCGTCCTTGACGACGACGTCGACGGCAAAGCCGATCAGGATCTCGGGCGCGACGTCGAAGACCTTGTTCATGACCGTCAAGAACGTCGCCCACGCCATCCGTCCCCGGTGCCGGGCGGCATAGTCGAACAGGCGCCGAAGCGGTGGGGCGTCGTGAACGGTCGGCATGCGGCCGTCAGGCTAACGGAACGTCACGAATCGCCACCCCGAGGGCTCGGCGGCAAATGTGAATCGGGAAGTCGTACTTTCGTGCGCCGTGGACGGGCGGCCACGCCCGATTCGACTGTCACGGCGGCGCGAGCTGTCCCCCGGCGCGCGGACGGCACGACGCTGGTCGGACACCGTGGCGCTCGATACGCAATCGGCCCCGAGGCCCTCCCACCTCTGAGAGCGGGGCGGCCGGCCGTATTCTCCGGTGAGCGAACGTGTACCAATCGCGATCTCAAAGCGATCGCCGGGGTCGCTTCAGAAAATCTCGTAGGGAGGCGCGATGGCGCGGTCGATGGATCAGGCAGAGACTCGGGCGTTTCTGACGTCGGGTACCCGGACGGGAAAGCTCGCCGTCGTCAGACGGGACGGCAGCGCAATGGTGGTGCCCATCTGGTTCGTGGTCGACGAAGTCGGCGCCCTTGTGTTCAACACCGGCGGCGCAACGACCAAGGGTCGGGCGATCCTGCGCGACCCTCGGGTTTCGATCTGCGTCGACGACGACAGACCGCCCTATTCCTATGTCCGCGTCGACGGGGTCGCGGAGGTCTCCGACGATGTCGCCGCAATCCTGCCGTGGTCGACCGCGATCGCCCGCAGATATATGGGTGACGCGCTGGCCGACCAGTACGGTCGCCGCAACGCCGCGCCGGGCGAACTCCTGGTGCGGGTCCGTCCCACCCGTATCGTCGCTCTCGCAGGCATCGCGGACTGAAGGACGGTCAGCGATGTCGACGACGATCGTGTGCGGAGCCGCCAGCGGTCGAGCTACTCAGATCAGCGGGACACCGGGGCAAGCGGCGCGAGCGCGTCCAGATCGATCGTCGCGTCGGCCCTGCCGACGATCTCGTCGTCATGTGTTGCGCAGAGGACCGCGGTGCCGTCGCGTCGCGAAATCGCGAGGAGCAGGTCCCCGATCGCGCGTGCGTTGGCGCGATCCAATCGCGACGTCGGCTCGTCGACCAGGAGCAGGGTGGGTGCCGCGACGAGGGCCCGGGCCAATGCGGTGCGTTGACGCTCGCCGGCGGAGAGGTGCTCGACCAAGTGGTCTGAGCGCTCGGCGAGTCCGACGGAGCCCAGCGCGTCGCGGGCGAGTTGAACATCCACGAGGCGTCCACGGATCTCCATCGACAGCGCGACGTTCTCGACGGCGGTCAGGAACGGGACGAGCCCGACGTCCTGGGTGACCAGTGCGATCGCGTCGCGACGGATTGCTGCCGCGGCGGCGTGATCGAGGGTGCCCATGCTGGTCCCCATCACCATGATCGCCCCGGCATCGGGGCGGCTCAATCCGGCGACCAGGTGGAGCAGCGTCGATTTTCCGGACCCCGACCTGCCGACCAGCGCCGTCACCGTACCGGCACGAAGTCGCGCCGACACCCCGTGCAGCACCTGGCGGCGGGACCGACCCTTGCCGAAGGCCTTCGTGACCTGGTTCAGCTCGGCCACGTCGCCGTGACACGCCTCGGGCCCCTGTGTCGGCTCGGTGGTCGGCGTCTCGGCAGCGGCGGTGTTGTCGTGGCTTCGCAATCGCACCTCGCTCGGGGTCGCGTCGGCAGTGATGCGGTCGCCGAGCCCTGCACGGGCCCGAACGTCGCTCGGCAATCGCACCCAGCCACCCGGCCCGACCACCAACGAGGTCACCCCGTCGATGGACTCCTCGGCCAACCTGCCGTCGACGATCGAGATCGCCCTGTCCGCCGACAGGGCGGCTGCGGCGTCGTGCGAGACGATGATGGCCGTCGCCAAACGGCGGCGGACCAGCCGGCCGATCATCTCGTGTACCACGGCGGTTGAGGCCGCGTTGAGCTCGCCGGTCGGTTCATCGGCCAGGACGAGCTCAGGGCCGTGGGCAAGCGCGGCGCAGACAGCGACGCGTTGGCGCTCACCACCCGAGAGTACGCGCGTCGGGGTCGTCCGCAGGGCGCTCAGGCCGACGTCGTCCAGGAGTTCGTCGGCGGCCCGGCGGGCAGCTGCGCGCGACGTGCCGAGCAAGCGGCTTTGCAGCGCGACGGCGTCGCGTGCGGTGAGGTCCGGCGCCAGCGTGTCCGCCGCGTACTGGCTGATCAGCCCGATACGCCTTGCGCGAAACATCGCGCGGTCACGCTCCCCAAGCCGTGAGACGGTGACCGCTCCGGCATGGACGTCTCCGGCCGTTGGCGTCTCGATGCCCGCGATGACGCGAAGCAGCGTGCTCTTGCCTGAGCCGCTCGGCCCGATGATGCAGAGGATCTCACGCTCGGCGACGTGCAGGGACACACCTTGAAGTGACGGCGCATCGCCGTAGGCGGTGCGGTACACGACAAACAGGTTGTCGACCCGGATCGCGTGGGTCACCGCGCCGCTCCCGGATCACGCGTGACGCGAGCTGTGCGGGAGGTGACGACCACGACGACGGTGGCGGTGATGACCGCCGCAGCCGCAAGCAGCACTGCCACGCGTGGCCAGTCGGCGACGCCGACGAGCGGTGGGACCGGCGTGTCGGAGCTGGAGGTCACGAGCACCAGGCGGACCACTGATGTGGCCAGTGCAACGCCCAGGACGATGCCGCCGACCGTCCCGACGAGGAGGGGCGCGACGCAGCGCAGCCACAGGTGCGCGCGCAGCGTCCGGCGGTCAAGGCCTTGCGCATCGAGGTCGGCCAGCTCGGCCCGCTCGTCGCGGATGTCGGTTGCGGTGCCCAGGCCAAGCGCGACGACTCCCAACAGGAGCGCAGCCCCGGTGATCGCCCACAAGGTCCAGACCACCCCTCGGGCCCGAGGATCGGTGCGGCGTGCGCCGAGTTGGGTTGATTGCAGCGACGTCGTCAGTGAGGCAAACGGCGGTCGTGCAAGGCTGCGGGCCAGGTCCGCAGCGTCGTGACCGGGACGCCGGGAGATCCAAAGCTCCCGGGCGGTGCCCGCGCCCGGGTCGGCGGCGTCGAGTGCTGCGGCGAGTTGGAGCTGGTCGGCGACGGCGAAGCTTTCGGTACGGATCGTCGGGAAGCGACGGACGGAGGCGACGATGCGGCCGCGCACGCGACGATCGCCTCCGGCGTCAATGGTCAGTTCCGACCCCGTCCCGGCGCGCTCGGCGATATCGCTACTGACCACGACTGCCACCGGCGTCAGATCGGATGGGTGCGGAGCGCGCAATACCGGCTCACGGCCTGCGCCGAGCTGATAGGACATCAACGGCCCGATCGGCGTCGCGCGTGACCTGATCGCGCCTCGTCCCACCCAGGTCGCAAAGCCGTCCAACGACATCGGTCCGCGGGGAGTCTGGGCGACGACCCCGTGGAGGACGAGCGTTCCTGCCAAGGTGTCACCACCGCGCCCCTCGGCTTCGGCGTGGCCGGTGCTGATCTGCTGCCCGGTCGACAAACCCAAGCGAACAGCGATGATCGACGCCCCGCGCAGGCCGGCGGGAACGCGCGCGCGCATGACGCCGTCGCCCGAGGGAACGCCGCCGAATGCGATCTGCCGCGTGCTCCGCGATCCGCGCCGGGCCAGGAGCAGCAGATCGATCGGCGCGCCGACGCGTGTGGTCCGAAGCGTGACGGACGTCGCATCGGCCGGGATCACCACACCGGACAGCGGTGGCCACGATGTGCCGCGGAGCCCCGTGACGAGGTCGGTCCTGGTCGACGATGAAGCGTCGTCCCGCCAACGTGGGAGTGCGTTGACCAGGCCGGCCGGCACTCCGAGCAGCGTCGCGGTGATCGGCTGGCTCTGCACGCCGGTGATGCCCACCGGGGCGCGGATGACCGGCGCGACCTCCCCGCCGATTTCGCGGTATCGCTCAAGTGGTGCGACGTCGAATGGGTTGACCAGGTTGGCGCCCGCCGTGACCGTCGCATCGAGCGGGACGACGAACGCCGCTTGATCCTGCTGACCCCGCGACAGGGTGGCGGCGTACCCGGTCGCGAAGATCGCCAGTCCGGTTGCGACGACCAGGAACGCCGCGCTCATCGCCACCCGGCGGGGGCGGCGCGACTGGGCGAGCGCTGCCAGGCGGATCGCAAGCGGGAATCGTCCGGAGAGCCTGCGCTCACACCATTGGACGATCGGTCCGGTCAGGCGTAACGCCACCGCGCCGGCCGCAAGGCAGATCAGGACCGGCAGCGTCACAAGCAGCGGGTCGAACGTTGCCGAGGCAAGCTCATCTGCGGTTGCCGTGCCACGGGTGCCGGCGAGCACCGCGGCCGCGATGGCTCCCACCGCAACCAGATCGGCAAGACGTGCCCGCCCGACGCGGTGGCCGCCTTCGGGCCCGCTGCCCGCGAGTACGAGCAGGACCGAACACAGCGCCCACAGCCCGCCGATCAAAGCCACCCCGGTCGGAGAGAGGAGTGACTCTTTCAGCACGTCCCAGACTGGAAGATCGGTCGCGCCCGCGATCGCGGCGACCAATGCCGTTCCGAGCATCGCGCCCATGAATGTCCCGACCAGGCTGATCCAGGCACGATCGACGAACCCGAAGAGCCCCAGCTGTCGCCGGGTCGCTCCTCGTCGGGCCAGGCGGTCGCGGTCATCGTCGTGGTCACGGCGCAGCATCGACGCTGCGAGGGCCGCGAAGGCAAGGACGAGCACGACCCCGGTGGCACCCAGCAGGGCCAGCCGTCGTCCAGACGCACGACCGGTCGCGCGGGCCGCCTGGAGTTCGCGGGTCGGGCCGGTCAGCTGAAGGTCGCTGTCCACGACCGCCTCGATCGCGCGCGCGGCGCGTGCCGAGTCTGCCAGCAGGTCGTCGACGTCCCACGTGTGTATCGCGTCCGGAGCGAGGGAGGAGGTCCAGATCGTCGATCGGTAGACGAACGCGACGCCGGGCAACGCCGACAGGCCCGCGGCGTCACCCGAGACGAACAGCGGGGTCGTGCGGGTCAGTCGGTCTCGCCCGAGTGGCAGCACGCCGGTCATGCGCCCCGACCCGACCAGGACCAACGCTGCGCCGGGGATCGGGGTGGGGCTGGCGGGGGTGCCGGCGACCTGCACGACCTCGCAGCGACGCGGTGTACACGTCCTTGGCAGGCGGCCAGTCGTCACCGCCACCCACGACGCGACTCCGTCGATTGCGGCCAGGATTGCCCCGCGGCCGGCCAGGTTGGTTTCGCGCAGTACGACGGAGCGTGTCGGCGCCGTCGCCGTCAGCGTCGCGAGCGCGTCGCGAGCCACGCGGTCCGGGCCGAACAGGTCGTTCTCGGGGGCGGTCCCCAGCATCGTCACGCGAAACGCTCGCTGGGTGTCGGGAAGCGCGGCCAGATCTTTGCGTTGGCTCAAGTCGGCCGCGATGAGACTGCCGCCCAGGATGCCGCCGACCAGCATCGTGGCCAGCGCGACCCCGGCGGCGACCACGATCGCCCGCAGTGGCCGTGCGCGATGCTGCCGGACCGCCAGCTCGACGAGCGCGCGCACGGCGGACGTCCTGCTCACGCCGGTTCCGAGTCCCGCTGATGTGCGGCGATATGGCGGTTGGCCGCCTCGGTCACAGGACATCCCTCGGGGTGGCCACAGATATGCGCGTCGCAGAAGCGGCACAGGGCGCGTGCCGAGACGCGATCCGTCGTCAGGCTCGCAAGCAGCTTTTCGAGCGCAGTCGTCAACCCGACACGCAGATCGGGATCGACATGCTCCATGTCACGGGCGACGATGGCCGACCGCGTCGCGACGAGCTGGGTCGCGCGGGCGCGTCCGAGGGGGCTCAAGCCAAGCACCCATTCGCGGCGATCGTCCGCCCTGCGGGATCGGGTCAGCAACCTGTCCGCGACGAGTCGCTCTACGATCCGCGTTGCCGCGGGCTGGGTGATGCCAAGCGGACGGCGAAGCTCCTCGAGCGATCGGCCTTCAGCCCAGTTCAAGACGGCGACCAGCACCGCAGCTGCCGCGCCGCGAATGCCGAATTCCGCCGCGACCGCTGCGTCGACACGCTGTGTCAGCGACCGCGCATACGTCTCCAACAAGTTCCCGATGCGAAGAGCGGCGTCCCCCACGGCAGAAACATACATGGTGCATGTATTGATTGGGTGGTGTCGAACCCGCACGCCGATCCACGGCCACTTGGCCGTCGCGCCCACGGCCACTTGGCCGTCGCGCCGCCGAGCAGGTGACGTTCATCGCGGCGCGTCGCCGAAATTGCTGCAAGCGACCACGGAACCTGAGGAACCCGATTCGGCAGCTCCGTAGGCCGGTACCGCTACCGGCTGATGCGGCCGAGCTCTTCGAGGCTGGTCGTGCCGGCGAACACGGCGGCGAGCCCCTCGTCGGCGATCGAGCGCATTCCCTCACGGCGCGCCTGGGCACGGATCTCGTTGGTGGGGGCTCGGCGGATGACAAGCTCTTCGATGGTGTCACTCACGACGAGCGCCTCGGCCAGGGCGAAGCGCCCGTGGTATCCCGAGTCGTTGCATCGCGCACATCCCCGCGCGCGATGGATCGGCACCGGGTCCGGCAGGGTGGCGGGCAACTCGTCGGCCGCGACCAGATCCGCCAGTGCGGCGTGGGGGACCAGGGTCGCAGCACTACAGTCCGGACACAGCTTGCGGGCCAGTCTCTGCGCCAGTACGCCACGGAGCGCGCTGGCCAGCAGGAACGGCTCAATCCCCATCTCGGTCAGGCGCACGACGGCTCCTGCCGCATTGTTGGTGTGGATTGTGGCCAGCACCAGATGTCCGGTCACCGCTGCTTCGACCGCGATGCGGGCGGTCTCGGCATCCCGGATCTCGCCCACCATGATCACGTCCGGGTCACATCTCAGCATCGATCGAAGCCCCGACGCGAACGTGAGGCCCGCCTTGGGGCGTACCTGCACCTGGTTGATCCCGGCGAGCCGGTACTCGACCGGGTCCTCCACGGTGATGATCTTGCGACCGCTGTCGTTGAGTCGTGCGAGCGTGGCGTAGAGCGTGCTGGTCTTGCCGGATCCGGTCGGGCCCGTGACGAGCACCAATCCGTGTGGGAGGCGGTAGCAGCGCTCCCATCGTTCGATCAGCTGTGGCGACAGCCCGAGCTCGGAAAGGTCGGTGGTGGCGTTGGCGCGGTCCAGCAGGCGCACGACGACGCTCTCGCCACCGACCGTCGGCAGGGTGGCGATACGCAGGTCCAGGTCCCGGTCGCCCATCCGAAGTCCGACGCGCCCGTCCTGCGGAATTCGCCGTTCGGCGATGTCCAGGTCCGACATGACCTTGAGGCGGCTGACGATCGCGGGCCCCCGTGACCCCGGGACGCTCGTCGCAGTCCGCAACACGCCATCCACCCGGAAGCGCACGACCAGGTCACCTTCCTGCGGTTCGATATGGATGTCCGAGGCGCGCTCCGCGACCGCCCGGGCGATCACCGAGTTGACGAACCTGATGACCGGGCCGTCGTTCTCGCCCACGACGGAGAGGTCGTCCGTCGCCGCGATGTCGCCGAGTCCCTCGGTCGGCTCATCGAAGTTGGCGGCGAGATCCTCCGCTTCGCTGCCGAGGCCGACGCGAGCCATGATCGCCTCCGGCATGGCCAGCGCCGGGCGCAGTTTCTCGCCGAGGAGCATCTGCAGGTCGTCGATGGCGGGCAGGTCCTGCGGGTCGGCAAGCGCGACCACGATCACGCCGTCGGAATCGCGCCGCAACGGCAGGGCCAGGTACCGACGCGCCGTGGCATCGTCGATACGTCCGGCCAGATCCAGATCGGGCGGGACCGCGAGGTCTGCGTATTCCACGCCCAGGCGCTGCGCCAACGCCTTCGCCACCTGCTCGGGGCTCAGGCGCTTCTGGGCGACGAGTAGCTCGCCCAGCTTTCCACCTTCGGAGCGTTGATGGGCCAGCAGGCCGGCCAGCTCCTCTTGCGAAATCAACCCCATGTCGAGCAGGACGCTTCCCAGGCGCGCACGGGGCGCCGCGGGAGCAGAAAGAGCAAATGATGCGGGGGGTGGGGTCATCGGACGAGGCCTCCCTGCCGTCCAACGTGGGCAACGTTTTCCTTACGAAACCTTACAGCATGTCGGGCCGAGCGACAAACGCGCGTCGTGCAGTCAGAGCCACCGCGATCACACCGCCCGCAGCGCCGACGACGATGAGCGTCGCCCCCAACCCGCGCGCGAACGGAGCGGCCACGATCCCCGCGACGACCACCGCGCCGGTCGCGCGAGCCGGCACGACATGTTCGAGTGACGGTGCCACGCCCCGCGCAAAGTACCCGACGGCCACTCCTGTCCACTGTGCAGCGTGGCGCGCGACGACGATCGCTGTGACCCATGCCGCAATCACTCCATGAGCCGTCAGGGCGAGCACCGCGGTGACGAGAATCACGCCGTCCGCCGCGCCGTCCAACCACCGGCCGAGTCGCGTGACCAGGTCATGGCGCCGTGCGAGGACGCCGTCGACGACATCGCTCGCGGCGCAGATCAGGACCGCCACGCCGATGCCCACGGGCTCCAGCGCCACGAGCACCGGGGCCGCTCCGAGTCGCGCCAGCGAGATGAGATTGGGCGCACCGATGCCTCCCAATGGGCGACCGTCAGGGCGTTGGAGCATCCCGACGTGCCAATCGAGCATCGTGACCACCACGAGCCACCATACGATCGCGATGGCTGCGACCAGCGGCGACCACGGCGCGGCGGCCAGCCACGCGCACCCGCCGATCGCGCCCACCAGCACGATCTGGCGGTGCTCGTGAGGATGGGCCAGGCGATCGAGACGGGCCCGTTCGAACGACTCGGCCACGAACGCCCGCCACGCATCGGGCCGGTACGCGCGCGTACGCAGATCGACCAGGACCTGGCGCGTCCAGCGCTCGCCATCGGTCATCGGCATTGCGCGATCACGACCCCGTATCCCAGGTCGCCCTGTGCGACTGCACGCGACGCGGACCGCGCAATCGCCGTCGCGTCGTCGAGCCGGCCTTCCAGCCCGTCGATTCCGATCCCGAGCATCCGCGCCGCATGCAATCGCGCCTCCACCCGCTCGATCATCTGGCCGAGCGCCTGGTCGTGCCGCTCGACGGACTCGACGACGAACCCTGCCGTGGTGAGCAGGTCAGCCAGCTCGTCGAGCGGACGGGCATCGGCGATGCAGGCGATCCACGCTGCCAGGCCGCTGAGTTCGGGGGGCAGTCGCGCGGGGCGGGCGGTGATGTCCGAGACGGCCAGGCGGGCCCCGGGGCGAAGGACCCGTGCCAGCTCGGACGCTGCGCGGGGTTTGTCGGGGAACGTGCAGAGGGCGCATTCGCACAAGGCGGCGTCGACACTTGCGTCGTCGAGGGGCAGCGCCTCGGCGTCACCGACCACGAACCGCACTCGGTCGCCCAGGCCCGTGGCCAGCGCGGCGTCGTTCGCTGCTGCGACGCTCGTCTGGGCCAGGTCGACTCCCACGACCCCACTGCCGGTCTCGCGTGCCGCTTGGAGCGCGCTCGCGCCCAGTCCGCTCGCCACGTCGACGATCTCGTCGCCAGGGCCGACGCGAAGCGCCCGGATGAGCCGCGACGTCAGCGTCGCCCCCCCGGGATGGAATCGGTCGCCCAGTAAAAACCGTGCCGCCTCGCTCGAGTACGCGGTCGCGCAGCAGGCCTTGACCTCGTTCGGACGGATCGTCATCGGTCGAGTTTCCGTCCGATATTCGTCGTATCGCGTGTGCCGTCGTCAGGCGTGCCCGCCGTCATCGAGCCGTGCGGCCCGAGCTGCAGGATCGGCTGGAGCGGTTCGGCGTTGGGGACCACCGCCGGCACGGCCGCGCCGGACAGCTCTGCCCGAACCTGCTCGCGGTAGCCGACCGTGTTGTAGGCGCAGAAGGGGATCAGGCGACCGTCCGGGGTGATCTGCGCGACGCAGCACTTCATGAGCTGGCGCACGTTGAGCGTATATGCGTCCTGGAAGTCCTGGACGACGGTCGTGAACACGTTCTTGGTGATGTCTCCGAACGCCGCGGGCAGGTTGATGCCGCAGTCCTCACATGCCAGGAGCGCCGACTCGGCCCCGGGAGTGGCCGACGACGAGAACATCTTCTCGAGGGCCCCGCGGACGGCCAGGTCCGGGATGACCCGGTTGGAGACGTAGTCCAGGTAGTCCTCGATCTCGACCAGGCGCGTGAACGGGATGAACGCATCGCCGTCGGTCAGCGCGTAACACATGCTGCGACACGTCGGGAAGCAGCAGGGCACCGGTGTGAAGTCCGACATCCGAAACCACTCGGGGAGCTGCTCGGTCAGACGGCGCATGACGCAGGCGTTGGTCAACCGTTCGAGCGGGTCGAAGACCCGGTGGCGGCCGGTGTGGGTGACGGGTTGGAAGACCACGCTCTGCACCGCCGGGTGCGCGACGCCATGACGGACGATTGCCCCAAGCTCGTGCTCGTTGACACCGCGCTCCACAGCGGCGACCAGCGTGACCGTGACGCCATCTTCGGCGCACGCGTCCAGGGCGCGCTGCTTGTCGTCGCGCAGGTCCTTGCCCCGGATGGACAGGTGGGTGTCCAGGTCGAACCCGTCGAACTGCATGTAGACATGCGCGCCGATGCGGGAGAGCTCGGCCGCAAAGCGCGAGTCGCGGGCCAGGCGGATACCGTTGGTGTTGAGCATGACGGTGCGGATGCCGCGCGCCTTCGCCATCTCCATGAACGTGATGATCTGCGGATGGATCGAGGGCTCACCGCCCGAGAACTGCACGACCTCGGGTTCGCCTTCGGCAGCGACGAACGCATCCAGCATCACCGCGACCTGTTCGACCGACAATGAGAAACCGTCGGGCTGGTGGCCCGAGTCGGCAAAGCAGATGGGGCAGTCCAGGTTGCACGCCGTGTTGACCTCGATGATGCCCAGGCACGCGTGCTGCTTGTGGTCCGGGCACAGGCCGCAGTCGAGCGGGCAGCCGTCGCGGACCTCGGTCTGGAACTCAAGCGGCAGCGTGCCCGGCTTGTTGAACCGCTGTTGGGCCATGTAGAGGCCGGCATCCGAGTACACGAGCGCCTCGAACTGCCCGTGCTCGGCACACCGCTTACGCATGACCACCTTACCGTCGCGGATGTTGACCTCGGCGTCGATGACCCGTTTGCAAACCGGGCAGATCGACTTGGTGTACTCGATGAAGACCTCGTCGCGATCGGTGCGCGCGCGCGCTCCGGTATCGATTGCCATCAGCCCTCCAACCGGCGTTTCGGCCAGGTTATGCGCCGACTTCATCCAGTCGCAAGCGGACATCGGACGGATTCACGGATTCGCAGGAGAGATGTAACGCGCGCGTAAGGATCGGGGTCGATGCTCATACGACGCAGCAACCACCGAGGACGTGACGATGAGCACCCATTCTCATGGCAACCACACCTCCGGCAGAGGAGCATCGTCCGGCCGCGCGTGGGTGGTCACCGTTCCCGTGGTGGTGGCCGGCCTCGCTCTGGGGCTGTGGTTCTTCGGCGGGGTGGTCGCGCCCGGGTACTGGACGTCCATCATCTTCGGCATCGTGTGGTTCGTCGTGGCGAGTGTCCTGATCGGACAGATCGCCAAGCGCCGTCCCGGCCTGAAAGCGCCGATGCGCGCCACGTTCATCGCCGTCGCAGCGGCCTCCGCGGTCGGCTTCTACTGGACGAGCATCCGCGACGACAAGGTTGACGAGGCCGTGGTCACCGGCGTCGCGGCGAGCCAGGTCGCGGCAGGCAATCCACCGACCGCCTCGGGAGAGCCCGCCCCGACGACCCCGCCTGCAACGAATGTCGAGGTCGCCCGGGGTGAGTTCGAGACGCGCGCGCACTCGTCACGCGGCACGGCCGCGGTGGTGGACACCGCAGACGGTGGAACCAAGTTGACCTTCACCGATTTTGCGACTGACAACGGCCCGGACCTGCGCGTCTACCTGGTCAAAGGGCCCGTGCAGAGCGACGGTGACGTCGACGACGTGGTCGACCTGGGGCGGCTCAAGGGCAACGTCGGCAACCAGCAGTATGCGATCGTCAAGGGCACGGACCTGACCGCATACTCGACCGTCGTCATCTGGTGTCGCGCCTTCTCGGTGAGCTTCGCGCAGGCGGACCTCCGAGCCAGCTGAGATGGTCCTTCCAGGCGGCGAGGGTGAGGGGGCGCGGTGGGCGAATGGGACGTGGTGGTGGTCGGCGGTGGGACCGCCGGGCTGACCGCCGCCCGGTCGGCGAACCTGGAGGGCGCGCGCGTCGCACTGATCGAGCGGGCTGCCGCGCTCGGCGGCGAGTGCACGTTCGTCGGATGCGTCCCGTCCAAGACCATCATCGAGGTGTCGCGGATTCATTGGAGCCTGCGACAGGGGGCCCGCTACGGGATCCACGCCGACGGCCTGCGGCTCGACTTCGCCGAGCTGATGGCGCACAAGGACGCGGTCATCGCCGACATCAACCGCGATGAGCGGCCCGAGCTGTTCGCCGAGGCCGGGATCGCGGTGCTCCGCGGGAACGCCAAGTTCACGGCTCCGCACGAGATCTCCGTGGACGGAGCGACACACCGGTTCGCGTCCGCTGTCATCGCCACCGGCAGCGACCCGCTCGTGCCCGCCGGGATCGGGCTGGAGCAGGTTCCGCACCTGACCAACGCGAACGTGTTCGACCTGCGGGCGTTGCCCAAGCGACTGGTGGTGCTGGGCGGTGGGCCGATCGGTCTGGAGCTGGGGCAGGCCTTCAGCCGTCTGGGGAGCGAGGTCACCGTGATCCACCAGGGCGCGCAGCTCCTGGAGAAGGAAGAACCCGAGGTCGGCGAGCTGATGGCGCAGCTGCTGCGTGCGGAGGGAATGTACGTGCATCTGGCGACAACGGCGACAAGAGTCGCGCAACGTGATGGTGGGATCGTGGTGTCGGCCGTCGGGGAGGACGGGGCGATCGATATCGTCGGCGACCAGGTGCTGGTCGCGACGGGCCGCGCCCCGCGCGTCTCAGGTCTTGGGCTCGAGGCTCTCGGGATCGAGCCCGAGCCGGCCGGTGTCCAGGTCGATCGGACGCTGAGGACATCGGTCCCGCACGTCTTTGCGGCGGGTGACGTGACGGGCCAGCTCCTGTTCACGCATGTCGCGAGCTACGAGGGGCGCATCGCGGGTCACAATGCCGTCAG
>JANMDV010000097.1:0-3111 GCA_031376485.1 Actinomycetota bacterium | reverse complement strand
CGGCGTCGCATCTTCAGCAGTAGCGGGGTCGCGGCCGCGAGGCCGAGCGCCCCGAACAGCACCGTGCCGCCGAGCCCGGCGAACAGCGCCGCACCGGCCAGGGGGCCGGCATGGTGCAGGACATGCGGTGCCGCCCCGAGCACCGCGGCTCCGACGCTCGCCGCCGCCAGGCGCAGGCGGCGAACGAAGCCAGGCGCCATCACGTGGGGGACTTCAGCAGTCGCCGCGGCCATCGCGGCCCGACCGCATCATCATCCACATCATCGCGCCTATCATCAGCCCGCACAGCACGAGCGGCACGAACGCAAGGCCGGCCGCTCCAGTGGCGAAGAGGACGACACCGACGACGAGCAGCACCATGCACAGCAGCATGTGAGTCGGCTTCATGGTTTGGCTCGACTTCATGGCCTGACCTCTCATTCGTTAAGGTTTGGTCCAGCGAGCGTAGGAGCCAGACGACCCTTCTGCGTCCGTAGTAACGCGTAGAGGCGGCGTAGTCGCTACGGATCGTCCAAGACGCCGAGTGAACCGCCCCGGGGATTGTGGGACGCTTCTTCTCACAGACAAGCTGAAGAGTGCGTCGAGGGACTCCTGTCGCACTACAGTCAGTCGGCACCAGCCCAAAGCGCGCCGCCGCCGGCTTGTCCGATGTGGGGTGTGACCATCATCCGTGACCATTGGGAATCGACGGATGGGCAGGCTGTGATGGTGGGGTTCGCGCAGGTGCTCGCGTCGGCGGCGTTGGTCGGCGTAGTGTGGGTGTCGGCCGGAGCCGCTTCGGCTCGGCGGGTGGGCCGCCATGGCCGTGGGCCTGAGTGTCGGCGGTGACCGTCAGCGGGGCTTTTCTGTGGCTGGGCGGGCAGGCCGCACTTCGCGACCCGCCCACGGGTTCCACGTCTCCCCCCTCGCCCGCCTCGTCCGTACGCGACCGCTTCGCGACGTGGACCCCACGACCCAGCGGGGCACCATCCGCCACGCCGGGACCCGATGCTCAGCTCACGGCGCTCGTCGGCGCGGCCGAAGCTGGTGGCGGGTGGCGGTCGGCGCGCCACGTCGACGCCGACAGGTGGTTGGCCGGCGATCCGGGTGTACCGCTTGAACCGACGCGCCTGACCCAGAGTTGCCACCTCTTTCCGGGTGGCGGTCGATCCGTACCGGGTGATCTCGGTTTGCGGCTCATCCACACGGGCCCTGCGGTCGTCTACGGGCGCATCGCGATGGGCGGGGCCGTACCATGGGTGCATGACGAACTCGATGAAGATGATGTGGGGGTGCATCGCGATCTTGGTCCTCGCGGTCATTCTCTCCGTGGCCCTCGCGAACGCGGCCTATCTCCTGTTCCTGATCCCCTGCATGCTCATGATGGGCGCGATGGTGTGGATGATGACGGGTGGCATGCGCGGCGGCTCCCGCGGGCGGGGGAAGAAGTAACGGGGACGTCGGCGGGCGCGGGGCCTTGTCGGTGCTCCCGTACGGGTCATCGTGCCTCCCCCCAGCGAACGCGGGACGTAGCCGAGCTGCTGTAGAGCGGGCAGTATCCGAGCGCGCAAGTGACGACGGGGTCGAGGCCTGCGTGGGGTGAGCCCCGTGGGTGGGTCCAGTAGTTGTGAGAGTCCTAGAGTCCATTTGGTGGACGGAGAGGATCACGTCGATGGGTACACCGCAGACGGGGATTACGCCAGTGCTCCCTGAAGGATTCGGTGTTTCTGTCCGTCGCCGGGTGGGATCAGGGCTCGCCGGGTGCTGCGGCTGGGAGCGGGCGGCGCCGTCTCGGATGCGAGGGCGCGCCCACGGGTCTGATCCCGAGATGGCGTCGCCCTGGAAGGGGTCCCCGGAGGATCCTCGAGCGCCCACCCACTCAGCGGCGGTGGCGCGTAAGGACAACCCTCTGGGTCTTTGACGCCGCAGTTGCGCCGGTTGGAGTGAAGGTGGTGCGAAGCGACACCGTCATCCGGCTCCTTCGAAGTTGCGCCCGGGCGGCCCTGCCCATGGTGCAGGTGAGGGTGTAGGTGGCGGCCTTCGTTGCGGTCTTCTTCGCCACGCAACGTGTGGTGGTCTTCGTGCCCTTCTTCGTGGTGGCCCGCTGAGCGATCCTTCCCGCCCCTGGCACCGTCACACGCATGGTCAGGATGACCGCCTTCTTGGTGACCTTCACCTTCGCCTTGGTGGTGGTGAAGGCAGTGCTCGCAGTTGGGGTGACAGCGGCAGATGGCGCGGACGCCGCCGAGGTGCCACCCGCATTGGTGGCGGTGGCAGTGAAGGTGTAGACGGTGCCATTCGCAAGGCCCGACACCACACACGAGCCCGCCGCGCCAGAGACTGAGCAGGTTGCCCCACCGGGTGAGGCGGTGATGGTGTGCGAGGTCGCTACGGCCCCACTGGATGCCCCGGCCACCGTGACGGTGGCCGATGCGTCACCGGCAACTGCGCTCGGCGCTGCCGGGGCGTTTGGTATGAGAGCGCCTGAGGTCATCACCCGGTTCGCCAGGTCATTGGAAACGGCAACGAACACGCCATTTCCGTATGTGACCGAGATCCATGGGCTGTCAGCCGCCGATGCCCGCGAGTTCCAGGTGATCCCATCGGGACTGATCATCACCCGGTTACCCGTGCCCGAAGTGGCGACGGCAACGAACACGCCATTTCCGTATGTGACCCCGTTCCAGCTGTTTTCAGTCGCCGATACCCGCGAGGTCCAGGTGATCCCATCGGGACTGGTCATCACCCGGTTACCCGTGCCGCTACCGGCGACGGCAACGAACAGACCATTGCCGTATGTGACCCCGATCCAGTTGTTGTCAGCCGCCGATGCCCGCGAGGTCCAGGTGATCCCATCGGGACTGGTCATCACCCGGTTGCCCGTACCGCCGAAAGAGGTGGCAACGAACAGGCCGTTGCCGTATGTGACCGAGACCCAGGAGTTGTCAGCCGCCGATGCCCGCGAGGCCCAGGTGATCCCATCGGGACTGGTCATCACCCGGTTACCCGCGCCGGTAATGGCGACGGCAACGAACAGGCCATTGCCGTAGGTGACCGACTGCCAGAAGTTGTCGACCGCCGATGCCCGCGCGGTCCAGGAGATCCCATCGGGACTGGTCATCACCAGGTTAC
>JANMDV010000146.1:0-1893 GCA_031376485.1 Actinomycetota bacterium | reverse complement strand
GAAGCTGGTCCTGGTTCACGAGGACGATCTCGCACTCGCGCAGCAGGTGCTTGCCGCTCCGATCGAAGACGACGAGGCTGAGGCGGATACCTGATCGCGCCGCTACCACCGGGGGAGGCGAACATGGCGCACGCGGCGATTCGTCCTCAACTGAAGCGGCACCGATCCGTGAGAGCGTCAGGCTGAACCTCGTGGATGCGTCCGAGCAACTCAGCTAGCGGGACACGAGTCCGGTGTACCCGCTCGTTCGTCAGGTTCGAGTCGGCCAGATACGGTGGTCCCATGGCCCTAGACCTCTTCGCGGGCATCCGCGTCAGCGACTACGAGTCAGCGAAGTCGTGGTATCAGCGGCTGCTCGGCGCGGAGCCTTCCTTCATAGCGCATGCGACTGAGGCGGTCTGGGAGCTCGCGGAGCATCGCTGGCTGTTCATCGTGGAGGACGTCGAAGGCGCCGGCCGGGCGATCCATACCATCTTCCTCGACGACCTCGACACACGCGTTGCGGATATCGCCTCGCGCGGCATCGAGCCGGATGAGCTGGTCACCTATCCGGACAAGGCGCGCAAGGCGATCTATCGGGATGCCGATGGCAACGAGATCGGCTTCGGCGGCGCGATCGCTTGAGCGCGACCCCGGTCGCCCGGAGGTGGGAGGCATCCTGATCAGCTGGCACTGCTGACGATCAGTGGTGGAGGCGAACAGGGTTCACCTCCCGGTGCCAGGAACCTGAGGTGAATGGTCGCCGGGTACCGGAGCGTGGGTGATCTCCGGCTCGCTGAGTAGCGTGATCGGAAGCGGAGCGAAGGTGTGGAGGGTCCGCGTGGATTGAGCGGTTCAGGGTGAGGGCTGCCAGACTCGGTGGGATGCCCTTCCGTCTCGTCGCGTGGAACTGTCGCGAGGGGGTCGATCGCAAGCGCGCGCAGTTCGATCGACTTGCGGCCGATGTGCTCGTCGTCCCGGAGTGCGGTCGGTATCGGATGTTCGCCCGGGAGCTCGGCGTGTCGTTTGCGTGGCGTGGCACGGGGCGCAAGGGTCTCGGGGTGTTCGGGCGCAATGGGTGGCAGGTCGTCCCGGCGGTCGAGCGGAACCCGCTGCCGTGGGTGTTGCCTCTCCACGTGGTCGATCCGGCCGAAGATGCGGTTGCGCTTCTTCTCGCGGTCTGGACGGTTCCCTCCGAGCGGGTCCGCACGTACGTCGGGCAGATCGCCGTGGCCATTTCGGAATGGGAGGGGGAGATCCGTGATGGCGCGACGATCCTTGCGGGCGGCTTCAACTGCTGGGCTCAGACGGCGGACGCGCACAAGCTCCGCGTCCAACGTCGACCGACTTCACGCGCTCGGAGCCGTCTCTGCCTATCACGGTCACGCGGTGCTGGGGCACGGTGAGGAGGACGTCATGACGCTTCGCTGGGTCGGTCGCGGGGGGATCGCGTTGGGGTTCCATTGCGATTTCGTGTTCAGCTCCGCTGCCCTGGCTCCGCACGTCACCGCGGTCGCGGTCGGGACCTTCGATGACTGGGTCCACACCGGGTTCTCGGATCATTTGCCCCGTGATCGTGGACTACGGCTGTTGCGGATGGGGGTCGCGCGAGGGGGGACTCGTGGAGGTGGACATCGGCGCACGGCGGGCTCGGCTGGGCTGTCGAGGGCCGCGTCGACCGGGATGGGAGCTGCTCGAAGGTGTGATGGCAATTGACACACTTCTGTGACGATTTGGCACACTTCGCGCGCCTGCTGTGACGTGTGGATCTGCCTTCATTGTGGTCATGGAATTCGGCCACCGTCCATGCCGGTCGATGGATCGCTGGGCTCCTTCCACGATCCCCTACTCGGAGGTAGCCTTGTGGTCATGGCGACGCAGCAACCATCTGCGATTCGGCGGTTCACCGCCGAC
>JANMDV010000062.1:0-6530 GCA_031376485.1 Actinomycetota bacterium | reverse complement strand
TAGAATGACGTGCCTTTTATCCCTGCGTGAGAGCGAGCGAGGCGGTCAACGCACGTCGACGGGACACCGGGCATATTCGCGATACCGAGGCACCGCATCGCGATGCTCGCAGCCAGGGAGACACCACCGTTGCTTCGATGTCGCACCGCTCGTGTCCTGAGTCAGGAGCTACCGGGAGTCTGACGAGCCGACGCCAACGGCCAGCCCCACCAACGGCATGGTCGGCAATGCGGGCAGCTCCAGGCGGACGTGGCCACCTGGGCCGGGCTCGACCACCAGACGACCCCCGATCCGCTCCGTCAACGCCGCCGCAACGCCCAGACCCAAGCCGGCGCCGGGAATCGATTCGGAATCGCGACCACGGAAGAAGCGCTTCGTCACGTGCGCGGCGTCCTGCGGATCGATGCCACCGCCGGTGTCGCGCACTTCGATCACGACGGCCCGCTCACCCGGACGCGCAACGAGGGACACGGTGCCACCGCGCGGAGTGAACTTGGCACTGTTGTCGACGAGCTCCGTCAGGATCTCCTCGACGAGCGCGGGATCGGTGCGGACGTCAGGCAGGTCGGGGGCGATGTCCAACTCGACGCGAAGCGCGCGCTGACGAAGGGCTGCGTCCCAGTCGTGGACAAGTCCCCACAGCAGGCCCGCCACACCGAACGTCTCGCGGCGTGGGGGCCGCAGCATCGGATCATTGGGTGTGCCGCGAAGCAGCTTGCGCACGACCCGATCCAACCGATCGGTTGCCGCGAAGACCGCGCGAAGCGTCGGGGCGGCCGGAGCGGGGAGCTGCTGATACAACTCCTTCCCGCGCGCCTTGATCTCGTCGATGGGCGCGCGGAGCTGCCGCACCGCCGTACTCTCAAGCTGCCGGCGCAGTGCCGCCAACCGGTCCTGCTCTGTGCGCTCGACCACACTGACGAGCCGACCTCCGGGGACGCTCCATCCATCGATCTCCAGCGCGCGGCCGTCATGTAGCGACACGCGGCTGCCAACGGGACCCGTCGCGTCGAGTCCCTCCTGGACGGCGGCGTCGATGGCCGCGCGATCATCCGGCACGAGGTCCTCAAGAAGGCGCTCCAGGCTCAGGTTCCGCAGCCGACCGCCGGAGGGCCCCCGTCCGGCAACCCCCACGGGGAGGGGCTCGATGGCCGCGGCCAGCACCGAAAGCTCCCGATCAGCGACCTCGTTGAGGTGTGTCAACCGCTCGGCGGTAGACTGAAGTGCGGCCCCCAAGCGGGCAAACGTCCCCTCGGTGAGAAGCGGATCCGGCCCGGGGCGGCGACCAGCGGCGACGCTTTCGACCGCACCGAGTAGGTGTTCCACACGCATCTGCGCGCGCCGCGCGAGAAGCAGCATGACCAGCCCCGACAGGATCGCGAGCAGCAGGGCGGAGGCCCCGGACACGTACACAGTCGTCGCGTCGATGCCTGTCGCATCCTTCCCGAGATCACGCCGGACGCTGATTGCACGGCCACTGGGGAGCGTGCGCGTGACCTCGACCGCGCCATCGATAACGCGCACTGAGCTCCCCGTCATTGCCAAGCGGCCAGTCCAGTGGACCGGACCCCGCTCCCACACGCCACCACCCGTTCGCAGGACGGTCTGCCCAGACTTCCCGGTCAGGGACGCCGGCAACGGGATCGGCGCCACGAACGCCTCGATCTGTTCGGGCGTCGGCGTATCGGGAATGTCACCGGTGATCGCGGCCACCGTCGCCGAGACCTCACGCGAGGCCGCATCGACCTGCGCTCGGATGTGGGAGAGCGCGCTCAGGGTAGCGACCGAGGCCGCCGCGACGAGGACGGCGGCGGCCGTCAGGGCAGCTCGGGTATGTGGGCGACGAAGGCGATCAAGCATGGGCTTTCGTTTCGCCTCGGAAGGATTGTCTCCTCCTGACCTCGTATTCGTCCGATACCCGCAGTATTATGCAAGCTTGCTCCAAACGGACATGAGGGATGGTGCGACATGACACGTGAGCATCGACGGCCGTCTGGCCTTGGCCGGGTTGAGCCAGGGCGTCGTTCGCTGACAGCGAGCGAGGCGGCTGCAATTATCGGGGTGAGCGTCGCGACGGTGCGCGGCTGGGCCGACGGAGGTCGGCTTCCTTCACACCGGACCGTTGGCGGTCACCGACGCTTCGACATGGACGAGCTGAAAGACTGGCTCGAGGATCACGGGGCGCCGATTCCGCGTCGGTTCTCGTTGAATGCGGCACGGACGGAGATTCCGGCGTGCCCTGACCTTGCGCGGGAACTCAACTCCCGAAGTGACGCGGTGATCGAACGGGTACTCGGCGGATATGACGACGCGGTTCCCACGATCACGCAGGTTCCGAGCGAGACCGAACTTCGACGGGCGGCGACCAGGTTTGTACGGGTCGTCACCGGGGCGTTGGAATCCGGCAACCCGGCGGCGTTCGCGGGTCGGGCCGAAGTCGCGGGGTATCGCGGCGGGCTTCAGGGGGAGCGTGGCGGCGGCGTGTTGGTAGAGCACACGCGGTTGGCGCTGGCCTTGCTCCAGGAGGCCGAGGATGCGATCAACGCCGGCGCTGTCAGCGACGACCACGCGATGGCGTGTCTGCTTTCCGTGATCGACGGGGCGCAAGCCGCCGTCGCACGTGGATACGGCCTCGCATCAAAGGAAGGTCTTTAGGCCCAACAGTAACTCCCGCATCGTTTGACAGCTGCAAACCATCGCCATACGGCGTCGGCGACATCGTTGTACCACCCGTAGCACGGATGCTCGCCACCATCGTCTGATGGTATTTTTGACTCGTCATTTGGCGCAATTGCTCGTGCGCCGACGCTTCGCCGCCGTCGAGTTCGGGCATGCTTGAGACGGGGCTGCCTCCCAGAGGCGGCCCCGTCGCTTTCCCGCGCTCGATGCTCATCGAGGCTGCCGTGGATGCATCTGTTGCCCGTCGGCCAGGACGACGTCGGTCGGCGACAACGAGTCGCTCGTGACCTTTTCGGTTTCGGGGCCGGGCAGAAATAACTGCTGTGTCTGATGGCGAGCGAAAATTCACAGGCAGGAGGTGTCGCCAAGCCTCGCTCCTACTGATGGTAACTGCGATCTCGGCGACGCCGCCTGGCGACGGTTTGCAGCCGCCAAACGGTGAAGCCGTTTCTGCGTGGTCCCTTATCGTCCATAAGCGTCGATAGCCTTTACTGCAGGGAGCACACCCGTCCTCGCGGTCGGCGAGGTCCGCGATCCATGTGCAGAGTCGTGCTCAGCGATGCAGCGTCGACGCGACCGAAGTCGGCCCGTCGCGGGGCCGCCGGACGCGTCGCCCGGCGCACAGCAGATATAGAAGAAGCCCCGTTGCCGGGGCTTCTTCCGTAGCAGGCCTGTAAGCCGGATTCTGTCGTGAGCGACCATCTCTCTGGGACGCCTGTTGCCAGACGCCTCGATGCGGCCGACCTGGGACTGGGCGAGCAACCCGTAGCGCCCCTGCTTGGCCTTGCACCGGGTGGGGTTTACCGAGCCGGCCTGTCACCAGACCGCTGGTGCGCTCTTACCGCACCTTTTCACCGTTGCCGCCGGTTACCCGATGGCTGTGTCGTTTCTGTGGCACTTTCCCTGGGGTTTCCCCCGCTGGCCGTTAACCAGCACCCTGCTCTTCGGTGTCCGGACTTTCCTCGAACCGGTTGCCCGATCCGCGGCCGCCCAGCCTGCCCGATCAGTCTAGCCGCCTCGCGTCACGCAGCCCAGAGCGGCGCCGGCTCGGCACCCGACACGAGTTCAGTGCCGCAGTCCTGACAGCGGGCACCTCCGACGATCTGATGCGTCCTGCCGTCGCACACCAGGCACGATCCATGGTCAGCGTCGGCAAGCAGTTGCAGCACCGCGTCGTCGAGCGACGACCCCGTGGCGTACGCCTCGTCCTCAAGCGCAAAGAGGCGCGGAAGCTCCGTCATCACGGCCGGCGGGGTCATAGCTTGCGCAACACCCCCACGACCTTGCCCAGGACGTGGACGTCGTCGCTGATGATGGGCGCGAATGCGTCGTTCTCGGGCTGCAGCCGGATGTGGCCCTTCTCCCGGAAGAAGCGCTTGACCGTCGCCTCGTCTTCGATGCGAGCGACGACGATCTCGCCGTTCTTTGCCGTCTCCTGCTGTTTGACGACCACCAAGTCACCGTCCAGGATGCTCGCGTTCATCATCGAGTCTCCCTTGACGCGCAGCACGAAGTCACCTTCGAACGGCGTTTCGACGTACTCCTCGACCTGCTCGTCAGCGAGCGTCGGCACACCGGCGGCGACCGAGCCCAGAAGCGGCAGTCCGCGAGGCGCTTCGCGCAATGCGTCGCGGTGGGCCTTCTCCTCCCGTCGATCGGACAGCAGCATCGCCCGCGGCTTGGTCGGGTCGCGGCGGATGTGCCCCCCGGCTTCGAGCTTGGCCAGGTGCGCGTGTACCGTCGATGGTGAGGTCAGCCCGACCGCCAACCCGATCTCGCGGACGGTGGGCGGGTAGCCGTGGACGGCGCAGTGCTTCGCGATAAAGGCCAGGATCTCGGTCTGTCGATCACTCAAGTCACCCATTCGCGTGCTCCCCCGTCGTCAAAAACGAACATGTGTTCGGGAGCGTAGCAGGACCCTTGGCCATACGCCAAATCCGGCGGGACACCGGGGCGGACGGGTATACTGCGGCTTCCTCATGCGCCTGTGGCGGAATTGGTAGACGCGCTAGGTTGAGGGCCTAGTGGCCTTAACGGGCCGTGGAGGTTCAAGTCCTCTCGGGCGCATTCGCGAACGTGGCCGGTCAGGGTGAACTCTGACCGGCGCACGTCAGTTCGGCCGGCGAGATCTGGACCCCGGTTTCTGCGCCGCCGAGGGACGACCGGGGCTCTCGGCAGAAGGACGCAACGACGACCAAGCGGGTACGATCGCGCCAGCGACGAGGTTGTGCGCGCGCACTCGTGTTTCGGCGGCCGATCGAAGGAGGTCCGTTTGACTTCATTGCAGGCTGAGCTATGGGTCGATGACCCCGCTACTGCAGTCGCCTTTTACCAGGTTGCGTTTGGAGCGACAGTGCTCCACTCGGTTGGAGATGGCGCCGACATCGTCGCGCAGATTGCCGTCGGCGAGGCAGCGTTCTGGGTAGGCGCCACCAGCCAGGCGATGGGAAGGTTGAGTCCCGTAGGGGCAGGCGGCGCAACGAGCAGGATGCTTCTCGTTGTGCATGACCCGGACGCAATCTTCCGACAGGCCGTGTCAGCCGGCGCCGCTGTTGGCTCCCAAGTCGCTGAAGAGCATGGCTGGCGCATCGGCCGAATCATCGACCCATCTGGGCATGAGTGGGAAATCGGCCGACCTCTTGCGGACTGGCCACCGCACTCCTGAGAGACCGACCGTCGGCGCCGTCGCAGCAGGCCGACCAGCCCGTCCCGTCGACAGTGCAGCGCGCGCGGGATGCTGCTGCGGCGAGCCTGAAGCCGCCGGGAACCTCAGATCACCGACGGTTCAACACCAACCTGAATCGCGCAAGGCGCATTTCGAACGTGGACCGTCGGGTCGGGGCAGGGAGGTTGGAGTTGAACTCGCCTGCCCCGCCACACTACAGAGGCACGACAGCGTCCTCCGGGCTTGACGGGCCACGAGTCGACCCGCCGTAGCTCCTGGTTTGTCCTCCGAGCGGACGTGATAGCATCATCTCCATCACCCCAAGGGTGATGCACAGCACCGCCGAACAAGGGGATCGTGGTTGCGACTCCGCTTCGAGGATGACTCATTGCGCAGGCTGCACGAAGACTCTTCCTTCAAGCACCCCCGATTCGGCGACGATGTCACCAAAAGTTTCCGAAAGAAGATCGGCTTTGTCGCGAACTGCGCAACCGTCCAGGACATCCGGGTAATGAAATCGCTCCATCCCTCTCTGCCAAGCTCGTGTGAGACGTTGATGGCGAGGTTTCTACTGAGCATGGGGGCGAGATCGGAGTGGTGTCGTGATGTCGGAGAGAAAGTTGAACGGAGGCGCCAACGGTTCGCTGGAGGGAGCCGTAGGCGAGCGGAGGGGAATCGCTGGCGGGCGGGCGGGCGTGCCGGGCCCTGAGATGGTTGAGCGTCCCCGCAGGCGGCGGTTCTCGGCGGAGTACAAGCTCCAGGTCCTGCGCGAGGCCGACGCGTGCTCCAAGCCGGGTGAGGTCGGTGCGCTGCTTCGGCGTGAGGGCCTGTATTCGTCGCTTCTGACGGAGTGGCGTCGGGCGCGTGAGGCGGGTGCGCTTGAGGCGCTTGAGCGTCCCCGTGGCCGGCGTGCGACCCATCCGTTGGAGATCGAAAACGCGGAGTTGCGTCGCCGTGCTGAGCGGGCGGAGGCGGAGGTCGCGAAGGCACGGAAGGTGATCGAGGTGCAGGGAAACGTCTCCGCGCTTCTGGGGCAGTTGCTCGAGCCCAGGGGCGCCAACGAGAGCACCAACAGATGATCGAGCAGACCGTCGAGGAACTCACCCCGATCGTCGGTACCCGCCCTGCGTGCCGGGCGTTGGGCGCTGCGCCAGCGACGATCTACCGCCGCCGCCGACCACCCGCG
>JANMDV010000143.1:0-10503 GCA_031376485.1 Actinomycetota bacterium | reverse complement strand
ATGGGCTGGCGGCCCGGCAAGTTGGCCGGCACCGTCGGCTCGCTCATCCTCGGTTGCTACGAGCCCGACGGGAACCTTCGCGTCGTCGGACACAGCTCGGGGTTCAGCGCCAAGGAGAAGCGCGAGCTGCCCGTCCTGCTGGCCCGGTACGAAACCGGTGAGCGCGGATCGGCCGACCCGAGCCGCTGGAGTGCGGACCGTGACCTGGAGTGGATCGGCCTGCGGCCCGAACTCGTCGTCGAGATCAGCTTCGACCACACGAGTGCCGGGCGCATCCGTCACGGCGCCAAGACCCTGCGCTTTCGCGACGACAAGCTGCCCGCGGCCTGCACGGTCGACCAGTTGGAGCAGTAGACGTGGACGAATGGCGCGAGCTCAACCGGGCGTGGTGGGACGAGCGGACGCCCCGGCACGTCACGAGCGCGTTCTACGACGTCGAGGGCTTCCGTGCCGGCCGATCGGACCTTCGCCCGTTCGAGGTCGAAGAGATGGGCGATGTCGCAGGACGGGAGTTGGTCCACCTGCAATGCCACTTCGGCCTCGACACGCTGAGCTGGGCGCGGATCGGGGCACACGTGACCGGTCTCGACTTCTCCCACCCGGCCATCGATGCTGCGCGTGCGCTGACCGACGAACTCGGCATGGACGCGGCGTTTGTCGTCAGTGACGTCTACGACGCGCCACAGACCCTGGCCCGCACGTTCGACATCGTCTACACCGGCATCGGCGCGCTCTGCTGGCTGCCTGACATCCCGCGCTGGGCCAGCGTCGTACGCGATCTGTTGCGCCCTGGGGGTGTCCTCTACCTGGTCGAGACCCACCCGATGAGCGATGTCCTGGGCGACGAGGACCTGGTCGCGAGGTTTCCCTACTTCCACGACGAGGCGATCCGCGAGGACTCGCCCGGCACGTATGCCATGTCCGACGGCCCGCCCTTCGCGACCAACACGACCCTGTCCTGGATCCATCCGCTCAGCCGGGTAATGGGGGCCCTGCTCGCTGCCGGTTTCGCGATCGAGCTGTTCGCGGAGCACCCCTTCACGGTGTTCGGACGCTGGCCCTTCATGCACCGGGCTGCCGACGGTCGCTACTGGCTCCCCGACGAGATGCCGACGCTGCCCCTGTTGTACTCGCTCCGCGCACGTCGCACCGATACCTGATCGGACTCCGCTCGGATCCGACGCGCAATCGCTGAAACGGGATGCCCGACATCGCCACGATCAGGTCGTCGGATCTGCCAGATCGTCTGGATAAGTCACGTCGATTTCGACGATGCGCGAGGTGAAGTCCTTGCGGTTGTTGGTCAGAAACCGATCGGCGCCGGCACCGACGGCGGTCGCAAGATGCACCGCGTCGATCGGCTTGAGACGGTATTTCGCGCCCAACACGACCGCGAGATCGACGATGGCCTCATCGACGGGCCGCAGGTCGAGCCTTCCCAGAATCGCTGCGAGCGCCCGTGCTTCGTCGGCAGCATGCTCACGGGTGGGCTTGGTGAGCAGTTCTGGGACGAGCAGCAGCGACCCCACCGCGGTGGACGGAGCGGGCTCGACAAACGCAACCGCGGGAATGAGCGCACGGATCCGACGGCCGATCGGATGGCCTGGGACCGCCGCATAGATCAGGACGTCTGCATCGAATGCGTCCACGCGACGATTTCAACGACGGCTGCGGCCGGCGCGCACCTCGGCGACGAGCGCGTCAGCACGGGCCTCGTCGAGCCCATCTGCGGAGTCGAGGGACGTGGTGCGCCCCGTCGCGAGCAACCCCCGGATCTCATCGGCAGCCGCAAACGCCGCATCGCCGCGACGGCTGCGCAGCACGTCTGGTCGCACCACCACCGCGACAGGTCGCCCATGACGGGTGATCGTCACCTCTTCGCCGCGCGCCACGCGGTCAAGGAGGTCCGGTAGCGAGCTCCGGGCATCAGTGGCTGTGATCTGTGTCATGGAAGGAATATAGCACTTCTGGACATATCTGTACATAGATGTACATTCTATCGTTCCGTGTCCGGCCGCGCCCGGCTCGGCTGGACGCGCCTGGGCTCTCCGCGCTGTTTGCGGAAGTGCGGCGGCCAGGGGGCATCGCCAAGCCCGTCGGCCTCGTCCCGTGCGGCCAGACCGAGCAGGGCGTCGAGCGATCCCGGGTTGGCGTCGATGGCCGCCGACGGGTCCCCCACCGCGGCCACGCGCTGCGGCACGGTGTCGATGCGCAGGTCGTCCGGCTCGACGTCGGCCACCTCGTCCCACCGCAACGGGCATGACACACGGGCGTTCGGGACGGGGCGCACCGAATAGGCGGACGCGACGGTCCGGTCCCGCGCGTTCTGGTTGTAGTCGATGAACACTCCGTGTCGCTCCTCCTTCCACCACTTGCTCGTCGCGAGCTCCGGGACCCGCCGCTCGACCTCGCGGGCGAGTGCGAGCGCCGCGCGGCGCACCTCGGTGAAGTCGTGCTCGGGTCGAATCCGCACGTTGATGTGGATGCCCCGCGAACCCGACGTCTTGGGGAACCCCACCAGCGCGTGGTCGGTCAACACGTCACCCACGACGAGCGCCACCCGGCGGACCCAGTCCCAGGGTACGTCGGGCATCGGGTCCAAGTCGACGCGCAGCTCGTCCGGGCTGTCCAGATCGGCGCGCCGCACCGGCCACGGGTTGAAATCGATGACGCCCAGGTTGACGGCCCACGCCAGGTGCGCCGGGTCGTTGGGACACAACTCCGTCGCAGTTCGCCCACTGGGAAAGCTGACCGTCGCCGTCTCAAGCCACTCCGGCGCACCTTGCGGCACGCGCTTCTGGAAGAACGGCTCGCCCGCGGCGCCGTCGACATAGCGCTTCATCACTGTCGGCCGCTCACGCAGATGAAGGAGCGCGGCGTCGGCGACCGCCAGGTAGTACTCGACGAGATCGAGCTTGGTGACGCCGATCTCGGGGAAGAACACCTTGCCGGGGTTCGACAGGCGCACGTCGCGGCCCGCGACCTCGAGCATGAGGTATTCGGACGCCACGGCGTTATGCGGCCCACAGATCGGCCAGGCGCCCCAGGGTCGCGCGGTAGCGTGTGATCGCCTCGTCGCGGCCACACAGCTCGATGCTCTCGTAGACGCCCGTCGAGACGCTCTTGCCGGTCACCGCGATGCGCTGCGGCTCCAAGAAGTCACGGGCGTTCTCGCCCAAGATGTGAAGCTGGTCCTGCAGGACGTCCTTGATGCCGGGCAGATCCCACTCCGGCAGACCTTCCAGCCTGCCGAGCGCCCCGCCGATCACCTGGATCGAGTGCTTGACGTCGGACGTGATCTTCTGCCACGCATCGGGGTCGACCTCGTACGGTTCGAACAGCCATCCTGCCAGGACGTGGTACTCGCTGAGCTTGCTGATCTTGCCCTTGACCGCCTTGGCGCTGCGACGTACGCGGGCTTCGGCCTCAGCCCCACCGTTGGCCGCGATGAAGCCGGTGCCGGTCAGGTACTCGACGAGCGCATCCTCGAACGCCTGCGGATCCATCATCCGGAGATAGCGACCGTGCATCACCTCGGTCTTGCGCTGGTCGAAGACCGCCCCGCCCTTGGAGACGCGCGCGACGCTGAACGCCTGCACCAGTTCGTCCAACGTAAACCGCTCGGTCTTGTCGTCGTAGCTCCACCCCACGAGCGCAAGCGAATTGACCAACGGCTCGGCCAGGAAACCGTCCGCTTCGAACTCCTCGACCGAGGCCGCCCCGTGGCGCTTGGACAGACGTTTCTTGTCGGCACCGAGAATCAGCGGGATGTGCGCGTACTGCGGTGGCTCGGCGCCGAGCGCCCGCATCACCAGCATCTGCTTGGGTGTGTTCGAGATGTGATCCTCGCCGCGGATGACGTGGCTGATCGTCATCTCGACGTCGTCCACGGCCGCGGCCAGGTTGTAGGTCGGCGTGTCATCGGACCGCGCCACGACGAAGTCCTCGATGTTGCCATGGCCAAAGGTGACCGTGCCGCGCACCATGTCCTCAATGACCGTCCCTCCCTCCACCGGCACCGCGAAGCGCCACACCGGAGTGCGCCCCGCCGCAGCGAACGCCGCCAACTCGGGCTCCGTGTAGTCCCGTTTGCACCGAACGACTGGGGCGCGCTTGTCGCGTCGAGCCGCGTCCCGCTGGGCATCGAGTTCCTCGGGCGTCTCGTAGGCGGCGTAGACGGCACCGGCCTCGCGCAGCCGCCGGATCGCGTCGCGGTAGACGTCGTCGCGCTCGCTCTGGCGGAACGGGCCCTCGTCCCAATCCAGGCCGAGCCACGTAAGCACCCGCAGGATCTCGGCCTCACTCTCGGGTGTGGAGCGCTCCTTATCGGTGTCTTCCATCCGCAGCACGAACGTACCGCCGGTCTTGCGCGCGATCAGCCAGTTGAAGAGCGCCGTGCGGGCACCACCGACGTGCAAGCTGCCGGTCGGGCTGGGCGCAAAGCGCACGCGACATGGTTCGGTGATGTCAGGGCGGTTCGGTGGCGGCACGCGGTCGGTGTCCCGTCTCGGAGGGTCGGTGTCCTGCCGACGCGATCGTCGCCGGACAGAACGCGCGTCAGGCGGAGACCTGCCGCGCAGTTCATTAGGATAGCGATGTGCGATTCGGTGCCCACGTCTCGTCGAGCGGTGGTATCAGCAACGCCGTCGGGCGGGGGCTCGCCATCGGCTGCCAAAGCCTGCAGGTGTTCACCCACAACCCGCGCACCTGGGCGCCGATCAATCACAAGGTCGAGGAGATCGCGGCGTTTCGCGAGCAATCGCAGGCCGCGGGCATGGGTCCGCTGGTGTCGCACGGGCTCTACCTGATCAACCTCGGCGCCCCCGACGCAGAGCAGCCGACCGGCCCACCTGGCAAGCCTGCGACCAAGACCCGCAACTTCTACCGCTCATCGCAGGAGAGCTTGCGTCAGCATCTGGCGATCGGCGAGGCGCTCGGGCTCTCCGGTGTCGTGTTGCACGTGGGCTCGTCCAAGGGCACCACGTTCGACGAGGCCGTCGGGCGGATCGGCACGGCGATCGCGGCGGCGTTCGACGACGTGCCGGGCGGGTGCTGCGTGTACCTCGAGAACACGGCGGGTGCGGGCGACACGATCGGCCGCACGTTCGAGCAGCTCAACGCCGTTTTCGACGCTGTCGGCCATCCGACGCGCCTGGGATTTTGCCTGGACACGCAGCACCTGTACGCATCGGGGTACCCGGTCCACGAGGTCGACGGCATCGACCGTGTCCTCGACGAATTCGATCGCATCGTCGGACTGGATCAGCTTCGGTGCCTGCACATCAACGACTCGATGACCGACTTCGGCGCCAACCGCGATCGCCACGAGAACATCGGCGACGGCCAGATCGGCGAGGACGGCTTCCGCCGCATCCTGGGCCACCCCGCCTTGCAGTCGCTGCCCGGCATCCTCGAGGTCCCGGGAATCCACGGCAACGGCCCCGATCAGGAGAACATGGACCGCATCCGTCGCCTGCACCGGGAGGGCTTGGCGCTTCGCGGATAGACGCTCAAGGTACGCAGCATCATTCGGCGACATCTGGCGCCATCGCTACCGTAGAGGTGTGTCGCACTACGGTCAGGATCTCTCATACACCCACGCTGCGGGGTTCACGTCTCAGGCGGAGCTCGCCGCAGACCGTCTGCTCGAGGAGATGCACCGCGACGACGCGGAGCGTGGCCTGATTGTCGAGTTGGGGTGCGGACCGGGCGTGACCGCCGCGCGCCTCCTGGCCGCAGGCTTCGACGTCACCGGAATCGATTCTTCGCCCGCGATGTTGGTACTGGCACGCCGAAATGCCCCCAGGGCGACGTTCGTCGAAGGTTCTTTCGTACGCGCGGAGATCCCGCCGTGCGACGCGGTCATCGCCGTCGGCGAGGTCTTCAACGACCTGTTCGATCCGGCCAACACCCCCAAGGCGCTCGAACGGGTCTTCGCCCGCGTGTTCAAAGCCCTGTGGCCGGGTGGCGTGTTCCTGTTCGACATGGCAGGTCCGGGCCGTATCCCCGGCGGCGGCGCAGCGCACCTCGCAGTTGTCGGTGATGATTGGGGCGTCCTCGTCGACGGGGTCGAGAATACGAAGAAAGCGATCTTGACCCGCACCATCACCACCCTTCGAAAGACCCCCAAGGGCATTTCTCAGACAGAAGAAGTCCACCGTCAACGCCTCGTTCCGCAGGCAAAAGTGCTCGAACTGCTCCGCACAGCCGGCTTCAAAGCCCGGTCGCTTCATGGCTACGACGGCAACCGCTTCGCCCCGGGGCACTCTGTATTCCTCGCCCGCCGTCCCTGAGAGGCTGCGTTTCCGAATGATGGCATTGCAGATGGTCGTCTTCTGCCATGCGCACAACCATCGATGCCGCAGGCCGCGTGGTGATACCCAAACGCATTCGCGACGATCTTGGTCTGGATGCCGGTCGCGACTTGGAGATCACGGTGGTTGACGGCAAGGTCGAGATCGAACCGGCGCCGGTTGCGATGCGCTTGGAGAAGCGCGGTAAGGGGCTCGTCGCTCATCCCGCCGAGCGACTTCCCGTGCTCACCGCGGATGACGTCCGATCCGCTCTGGAGCGCACACGGCGCTGACCGCGGTCGATACGAGCGTCGTCATCGCGTGCTTCGCCTCGTGGCACGAGTATCACGAGGTCGCCCGCATCGCCGTCGATGAAGGCCCGGCTTTGATCACGCACTGCGCCCTGGAGGCGTATTCGGTGCTGACGCGTTTGTCTCCGCCCCACCGTGCCCCGGCCGAACTCGTCGCCGAGTTCCTCGACGACCGCTTCCCCGGGGAGCATCTTGCGCTGGGCTCACGACGTCGCAGCTCCTTGATCTCGGATCTATTCGGGTCGGTGTCTCGGGTGGAGCGACGTACGACGGACTCGTCGCCGCGATTGCAGCAGAGCACGACGCGACCCTCCTCACTCTCGACCGCCACAAGCGCGACGTACGAACGGCTGGCGAGACCGTTCCTGATCATCGCGTAGGACCATCCAGGGCACTGGTACACTCGTCGACTGACGCGGGAGTAGCTCAGTTGGCTAGAGCGTCAGCCTTCCAAGCTGAGGGTCGCGGGTTCGAGTCCCGTCTCCCGCTCTTTTTTTCGCTCCGTTCTCTGCGTTCACCAGCGGGTGTCGGATCTGACGCCCCGAGGTGAACGACGCACGCCAGGTGCCTCACGATCATGCATTTCGGTGGTGATGTGGTCCTTGAGACCCACATGCGCCGCGCCGCGCCACGACCCCTTTGAACGAGCCCGGAAGTGGGCCGGATCAGCCGCCCTGACGGGTGTCCCCTGACAATCGACTGCTCGACCACGTCGATAGCCTGCGAACTATGTACGCGACCTTTACGCCATTGCATCACGTCGGTACCGGGTCACCGCTCGTCTGCCTCCACGGTTTCACCGACACGTGGCGAACCTGGGAGCTGGTGCTGCCGGAGCTCGAGCGCCATCACGAGGTACTCGCCCCGACGCTGCTCGGCCACGCGGGCGGACCGCCCCTCGACAGTACGTTCAACGACGCCCTCATCCCCGATGCGGTCGAGCACGCGATGGACGACGCAGGCTTCGAGACAGCCCACATCGTCGGCAACTCGCTCGGCGGCTACGTCGCGATGCAGCTCGCCGCGCGCGGCCGAGCAAAGTCGGTCGTGGCGTTTGCCCCTGCCGGCGGCTGGGCCAAGAGCGACGTATCGTTTATGGCGACGCTCCGTTTTCTCGCGACGATGCACGACCAAGTAAAGGTGGCCGCACGATACGCGGAGGCGATTGTCGCCACTACGGAGGGTCGGCGGCGCACAACGCAGTTCATTACTACGAACTTCGAGCACATTCCGGCCGAGCTACTCGCCCACCAGATACTCGGCGCCGCACGCTGCAACGCGGTGCCTCTGATCGAGTATGCGCTTCACGAGGGCTACCGCCTCGACGCGGAGAAGATCACTTGTCCGGTACGGATCGTGTGGGGCACCGACGACAAACTCCTGCAATGGCCATCGACCGCCGCGCGTTTCCTCAACGACTGGCTCCCTCATGCTGATTGGGTCGAACTCGAAGGCATCGGCCATTGCCCACAACTCGACGTCCCGCTTGAGACGGCGCAGTTGATCCTGGGATTCACCGCAGGCTGACGTGCCTCCGGGGTCTCCAACGAACCTGCACGGCTCCGTCGCGATGGACGCTCAGATCAAGGCGGTGCTGTTCGACGTGTTCGGCACGGTCGTCGACTGGCGCTCAAGCATCACACGCGAGCTCGCGGCGTTTGGGGCCGCACGCGGGATCGCAGCAGACTGGGAAGGCCTTGCCGACGACTGGCGGGGCGCATACCAACCCTCGATGGACGAAGTGCGGTCAGGGCGGCGCGGGTGGACGGTGCTCGACGTGCTGCACCGACAGAGCCTTGAGCGCGTACTGGGCCACCACGGCGTCGGCGCGGTGGCGGAGGCCGACCTGCAGCATCTGACCTTGGCCTGGCACCGGTTGTCACCGTGGCCCGACGCTCCACCCGGCCTGACCCGACTCGCAACCCGATACACCATAGGCACGTTGTCCAACGGGAATACGGCGTTGCTGACAGACCTCGCCCAGGACGGAGGTCTTCCGTTCGACGTCCTGCTGGGCGCCGAGACCGCCGGCGCTTACAAACCTCTGCCCGAGGCCTACTTGCGGAACGTCGCACGCCTCGGACTGGCGCCGCACGAAGTGATGCTCGTCGCCGCCCATAACGGCGACCTGGCCGCCGCACAGGTGCTGGGAATGCGCACAGGGTTCGTCCTGCGCCCCACCGAGCACGGTCCCGACCAGACGACCGACCTGGCAGCGACCGGGGACTGGGACGTGGTCGCCGACAGCATTCCCGCCGTCGCCGACGCCCTCGGCTGCGCGTAAGGGCCGTCAACGAACGACGCCCCGCTTGGCACGACGAACAGTTGCAATACCACGCCGCCGAGATGATCAGTACCGCCAGCCGCGCCGAGGCTCGCCAACGCCTCTCTGGTAGGAAAGCCCCGACGCGGCAAGACGTCCCTGCCGCCAACGTCTGGTGTGCCAAGGCGACCGGCCTCGCGGCCATGCGGACATCCCACGTGTAGCTGCCGAATTACCCCCGTGGAAGCAAGCCTCCGGTCCGGTCCGATTCAATCACGCACTCCACCCGACGCAGGGCTCCCGACCGCCCGCTGCGCGACCCCGGTCGCGTCCGCTCCTGAACTCCGATCCGTGGCCCCGTGAAATACCCATTCGGCTGTTCTGAGAACGGTCAATCGTGTCGTTGATGGTGCGTCTGGCGACACACATTTGGCACACCTCGGTGTAGATCTGTCACACATGGCTGGGGCATCATCGATGGTGTGGACGATGAGCGGCCAGCGGGTGAGGTTCAGGGACGGTGGGCGTCAGCCCTCTCGGTGTGCGCGTTGTGTGCAGGCCCCGGGAGCGGGGGTGTCGCACCCCACCACTTGACGCATGGAGTGTGCGTCGTGCTGTGCCACGAGCATCGAAGCGATGAGTATCAGTGCCGAGGCGAAGGGCGGGTGTTTGCTGGTGAGCTTGCCGGGATGTGGCATGCAGCCGGGATCTTCGCGGCACGCCACCGATCGGCGTTGACAACGCATCTTCGTCGCATCACCCATCACGGGGAGACGACCAGGGCACGCCCCGGGTCCTATTCGTGGCCGGCGCTGCGTGCCGAGGCAGAACGACGGTTTGCCGCGGGTGAGCATCCGCGTCGCGTGATCTTCGAGTTGCGTGCCGCGCGGGCGGGGGGTGATGCCATCGTCCCATCGGTACGCACGATGCGCCGGTGGTTCGGTGACGCCAGATGGCTTTCGCGACCTGCACTCCCCGTCCCCGATATCGACGAGTCGAGTGATGCGGCGTCACGTCGAGAGGGTGGGATCATGAGTCTCGCCGAGGTCGCAGACCTTGTCGCTGAACTGACCGAGCCGTATGCCTGGTGGCCATTCAGCCGGCCACGCGGCTCCCCCCGCCGATAGCCCGCCACCTGGCAACACGCATCCCGCGCGCGATCGCCGCGACCGCCGAGTGACACCGACGCCTCGCCATCCCCATCCGAGAGGCGCACTCCCATGTGTACAACGTCCCTGGTCGCCCCAGTCTCATCCGTCGAGGTGAGTAGCCCTTGGCCGGGCCGGCCGCGCCTCACCCCCGGTTCGGACCAGCGCGCAGTATGTCGCTGCCGGCCTGCGCCGGTGCCGCGCCATCAACCGAACACCCAGCGCGATCAGCCCGCCGAGACCGCCGGCCGCGATGACCATCCAGGGACGTACGGGCAGCGATCGGGCGGCAGGCCCCACGCGCACCGGCACACTGGCAGCGAACGTCGCCAGGTCGACTCTGGCCACGACCTGCGAGCCCTTGCGTACGTCCAGCTCGCCGCCCGAGGAGTCCACATCGAGCCGAAAGGCCGACACGTCCTGCCCGGCGAGCTTTTCGAGATCGATGCAGCGAGCCGTGATCCCCGCCGTGTCGAGCGCGTGGATGA
>JANMDV010000043.1:0-9296 GCA_031376485.1 Actinomycetota bacterium | reverse complement strand
GCTGGAAATACGAACCGCAGGACGGCTATTTCCGAAGCAAAACCGAGTGAGACGGTGTCGCCGAGCCTCGTCGCTACTGGTGGTAACGGCGATCTCGGCGACGCCGTATCGCGACGGTTTGCAGCCGCCAAACGGTGCAGTAGTTTTGCGCGGACCCTTAAGCCACTGTCGGCCAGTCGTCCGACGCGGCGGCGACTGTCGCGCCGTTGCGGACCTCGTCGACGTACTCCCGTGCCGCCCGACTGACGATCTCGAACACGTTGGCTTTGGGCGTCATGAACTTGGGGGCGAAGGGGAGCTGGCCGACCAGGTCGGTCGAGACCAGCACCTGTCCGTCGGTCTCTGCGCCCGCCGCGATGCCGATGGTCGGGACCTCGAGTGACGCGGTGATGCGCGTCGCCAATTCTGTGGGCACGGCCTCGATGACCAGGGCGAAGCAGCCGGCGTCCGCAAGGAGACGCGCCTCCCATTCGATGCGGTCGGCCTCCCGGGGGGTGGTGCCCTCACGCCGGTAGACAGTTGCGGTCTGTGGTTGGAGGCCCACATGGCCCATCACCGCGATTCCGGCCGCGATGATCGCCGTGACTTCGGCGATGCACGGGCCTTCTAACTTGACACTGTCGGCGCCCGCCGCAACCAGGATTCTCGCGGACACGACCGCCTGCTCGGGCGTGTCGTAGCTCCCGGCGGGCAGATCGCCGACAATGTGTGTGTTGACCGCCCCCGTCCGCACGGCATGTACGTGGTGGACCATCATCTGGAGCGTCGCATCGCGCGTCGTCGGGAATCCCAGCTCCACCATCGCGACCGAGTCGCCGACCAGGATCAGGTCCAGACCGACCTGGTCCAGGGCCAGCGCGGTGGGATAGTCATAGGCGGTCAGCATCGCCAGCCGCCGCGTTCCCTTGGTCGCGCGGATCTCGGGTGCGGTCATCACTGCATGCCCTCCCAGCCGGCGGGGACGGTGGCAGGGATCGGTGAGTTGTTCGCGTTCGTCGGACGGTTGCGCGCATCGACATGGACGACGATGGGGTCGTATCCCTCAAGATCCACGTCGGTGTACTCGGCGTACGTCATGACGATGACGAGGTCACCGGGCTCTGCCAGCCGGGCTGCCGCGCCGTTCAGGCACATGTCGCCCTGCCCGGCGGGTCCTTCGATCGCGTACGTCTCGAACCTGGCCCCCGTGTTGATGTTGACGACGAACACCTGCTCGTACGGTCGGATGTCGCCTTGTGCCAAGAGATCCACGTCGATCGTGATGCTCCCCTCGTAGTTGAGGTTGGCGTCGGTCACCGTGGCGCGGTGGATCTTGCTCTTCAGCATCCGGCGGGTGCGGTGCGGCATTGACTCCTCCGTCAGGCGGGGTTGAGGGATTGATTGTCGATGAGGCGGGCGGGACCAACGCGACCTGCGACGCACATGAGCGCCGGGCCACAAAGGTCCCGGGCGTACGCGAACGTGTCGGGGTGGACGATGCGGGCGTACTCGGGTGCGCATCGCGACTCCTCCGCCAAGACGTCCCATGCGATCTGCTCGAGGCGTCGTGGGTCGGCGACACCGGTGGTATACGCATGCACCGCAGTGTCGAGTGCCCGGCGCAATGCGAGCGCGGCGGCGCGATCGGTGGCGCTCAGATACGCGTTACGGCTGCTCATCGCCAGGCCGTCGGCCTCGCGCACGATGGGGCAGACCACCAAGTCGATGTCGTCCATGTGGAGGTCGCGCATCAGTCGTCGGATGACGGCGACCTGCTGCGCGTCCTTTTGGCCGAACACCACGCGGTCGGGGAGGGCCGCGATCAGCAGCTTGGTGACAACTGTGGCGACGCCGGCGAAGTGGTGAGGTCGCGCTGCGCCTTCCAGCGTCCGCGTCGGTCCGTCCACCGTGATCGTCGTGCCGAATCCGTCCGGGTAGATCTCGGCGACGTTGGGGGCGAACACCAACTCCGCGCCGGCCTGGGCGGCCAGGCTCAGGTCGCGGTTCTCGTCACGTGGATAGGCGGTCAGATCCTCGGTCGGCGCAAACTGCGCCGGGTTGACAAACAGGCTCATGACGATGGCGTGATCGTCCTCGCCGGACCGGCGCAGCAGGCTCAGGTGGCCGTCGTGAAGCGCGCCCATCGTCGGCACGAGCGCAACGCCTCTGCCCGTTGCGCGCAGCGACGCCACAGCGTCACGGAGGTCGGCGACGCTCCGGACGACGGTCGGCGTGACGGGCGCGGTGGCGGTGTGGGCGGTCATTGCGGCCGCTCTGGTTCGCCGATCTGGATGAGCAGGCACGGGGGAGTCTCCGCGACGGTTGCGCGGCCACTCTCCGAATGAACCCGCTCCGGCTCCCTGACGGGATGCCAGGCCGACTCGCTCTGAGCAAAGCGAGTGTACCCAGGTCGTGCGACGCATCGCAAGTGGGCCCCGGCGCCAATGTGACGTCCGCCACCTGTGGGCTGCGATCCGTGCGTCAGCGATCTGCCCGAGGCGTGCGTCCGCCCGCGGGGGTACGCTGAGCCAATGGACGACGCCCCCGCCAGGGCGGCCGCGCTTGCCGACTATCATGCAGCAGAGGTGGTCGATTGCGTGCGCTGCCCACTTCATCAGACGCGCACCCAGGTGGTCGTGGGCAGCGGCGACCCCGATGCCGACGTGCTGTTCGTCGGCGAAGCCCCTGGCTATCACGAGGACAAGAACGGCATGCCCTTCGTCGGCGCGGCCGGCAAGTTGCTGGACAAACTCCTGGCCGGAATCGGCTTGACGCGTCCGGACGTGTTCGTCGCCAACGTCCTCAAGTGCCGCCCTCCCGGAAACCGCGATCCGCTCGCAGCCGAGATCGAGGCATGCGAGGGGCATCTGTTTCGCCAGGTCGGGCTGATTCGGCCAAAGCTCATCTGCACGCTGGGAAATTTCGCGACCAAGCTGATCTCGGGCCGGTCCGACGGCATCAGCCGCGTCCACGGCAGCGAGGTTCCCATCACGATCGGGGGTCACGATTTGGTGCTCTACCCGCTGTACCACCCCGCTGCAGCGCTCTACATGCCGTCGATGTTGGCGACGCTCGAGGCCGATTTCGCACGGATCCCCGGCTTGATCGGCGCCGCGGAGCCTGCCGGCAGGTTCGTTGCGGATCGTCCACTGGAAGAGCCTGCAGCCGAGCCTTCAGCGTGGGTCGCGGCCGCACCCGCACCTGCCCGTGAGCCGGTCGTCGAGCCTCAACAGCTCGGGCTGTTCTGATCGAACTCAACACCACGGCCCCCGGCCAGACCGAGGCGGTCGGCGCTGCGATCGCGTCACTCGTGCGGCCCGGCGACGTGGTGACATTGCGCGGCGAACTTGGCACTGGCAAGACCACGCTCGTGCGCGGCGCCGCCCGCGCGCTCGGGGTGACCGATCATGTCACCAGCCCGACGTTCACGGTTGCGCAGCGCTATCAGGGGCGCGTCGCAGTCGCGCACCTCGACGCATACCGTCTGGACAGCCCCGACGACGAGGAGTTCGGGCTTGCGCTCGAGGTCGCTGCCGACGCCGTCGCGTTCGTCGAATGGCCCGACACGCTGGCGGCGGCCTTCGACGAGCCTGTCGTCGCCGTAACGTTCGAACACGGGGGCGGCGACAGGCGGTTGCTAACGTTGACGTGTCCCAATGCCGAGCTGGAAGCAGCACTCCTCGACGCCATTGATCACGCTCGCCCTCGACACAGCAACGCCGAGTCCGAGCCTCGCAGTCCTGCGTGACGGCGTGGCGTTGGCTGCGCGGACGCTCAGTCCCGCACAGGGCGCCGGGCGACGGGTTGCCCAGGAGATCCACGACCTCTTGACGTCGTCAGGCATCCGCGTGCGTGACGTGGGCGAGATCGTGGTGGGCGTCGGGCCCGGAGGATTCACCGGTCTTCGTATCGGTATCGCGACGGCGCTCGGACTCGGGCAGGCCTTGGGCATCCCGGTGCGGGGCGTCGCCTCGATCGAGGCGTTGGCTCTGGGCATTGTCGCGTGCGCTCCGGCCGGGACAATCGTGGCGCCGGTCATCGATGCCAAGCGCCAGGAGGTGTTTGCGGCGGCTTACCGAAGTGACGGAGACGGTGGGCTCCAAACGGTGATCGAACCACATGCGACAAGTGCGGCCGGATTGGTCGAACGGCTCGATGGCGTGGCAACGCCCGCATCGCCGGTGTACATGGCGGGCGACGGCCTGCACCGTCTGATGGAGGTCGTGACGTCTGCCATCGTGGCGATGCCCGAGGACTCGCCGGCCCATCACATCGACGCCGTCGTGCTGGCGCGGCGGGCCCGCACAGGCGGAGCGCGACCGGTCAGTCCGCTCTACCTGAGGTTGCCGGACGCCGAGGTCACCCGGATCCGCGCGGCCCGTCAGGCGGCGGCGGGGACCGCTCGCGCATGAGCCTGACCGAGGAACGCGAGGATCGCGTGTCGCGCCTCTCGATCCGCCCGATGCGGCGCGGTGACCTTGACGGCGGGGTGCTCGCGATCGAGCGGGAGAGTTACCCGACGTCGTGGAGCCGCAGGATGTTGGAGGGGGAACTCGCCCGCCCTGACGGGATCTGCCTTGTCGCGCGCCACCTCGACGTACTCGTCGGCTACATCCTGGTGGCGCTCCAGGTGGACGTCTGGCACATCCTCAACGTGACCGTCCATCCACTGCATCGCGGCCGGCGCATCGGGGACGCGCTCGTGCGTGCGGCCATGACGGTGGGCGACCGGCGGGATCACGAGGGCTTCACGCTCGAGGTGCGTGTGTCCAACGACCGCGCCATCCGTCTGTACGACCGACTCGGGTTTGTCTCCCATGGCGTCAGGCCCCACTACTACAGTGACAACGGTGAAGACGCGTTGATCATGTGGCGGTTGCCCGATCAGGCAGATCAGTCGTGAGCGCAGGTCTTATCCTGGCGATCGAGACCTCGTGCGACGAGACCGCTGCGTCGGTCGTCGTGGGCCGTGCGATCCGTTCCAACGTCGTCGCAACTCAGGCTGAGCTTCACACCCCATACGGCGGGGTCGTGCCCGAAGTCGCCGCCCGTCACCACCTGGGGACGGTCAATGCGGTCATCGACGAGGCGCTCGCGCGCGCCGACGTCACGCTGGACGACATCGAACGAATCGCCGTGACGCATCGGCCGGGACTCATCGGTGCGCTCCTCGTCGGTGTCGCCACTGCCAAGGCGATTGCGTACGCCGCGGACAAGCCGTTGGTCATGGTCGACCATCTGCACGGACACATCTGCGCGGCTTGGCTCGAGCCCGTCGCCCTCGATCCACCCTTTGTCAGCCTGGTCGCATCCGGCGGGCACACACGACTGGACGTGGTCCACGATTACGCCGCGCCGCGCCTTCTGGGACAGACCCGCGACGACGCCGCGGGCGAGGCCGTCGACAAGGGCGCCCGGCTCCTTGGCCTCGGCTATCCGGGGGGCCCTGCGCTCGAACGCCTTGCCGTCGACGGTGACCCGGCGGCCTTTGCGTTCCCCGTCGGGTTGGCCGGACGTGGCCAGCGTGACTTCTCATACGCCGGTGTCAAAACCGCGTTGCTCTATACCGTCCGAGACCTGGGCGACGATATGTACATGCGTCTGGCCGACCTCGCCGCCTCATACCAGGAAGCCGTGATGCGTCCGCTCGCCGACCGGCTTGTCGATGCAGCGGTCGAGCACGGCGTTCCCGCGGTCGCGTTGGGCGGGGGAGTGGCCGCCAACGGCCGGCTGCGCACGCTCGTGGCCGAGCGAGCCGCGGCGCACGATCTTCGAGTCGCGGTGCCTGCGCGGGAGCTGTGTACCGACAACGCTGCGATGATCGGCGCGGCCGCGCAGTTTACCCCCGCGATTCCATGGCCGGACTACCTGGCGCTCGATGCGATCGCCACAGCACCGCCGGGAGGCATCGCCGCGTGAGCGCCCCTCCCTGGATGCGCCGGGTCGGCCTGCTCGCTGCGGGCGCTTTGGCCACGACGACGCCGGTGCTCCTGGCGGATCAGACCTCAGAGGAGCTCAGCACCTCGCCGGTGCGCGCGTTGGTCGCCGCCGACGCGTGGCGTGACGTGCTCGAAGCACACCGCGCCCCGCAGCTCCCGCCGCCGGCCGGCACCGAATCGGCCATCGTGGTGCTCAACGGATCGGCGGTCGCCGACGTCGCGCAGGCCGATCGCCCAGCGGCCTTCGCGCAGATCGGGTTGCAGCAGGCATCGATCGAGCCGGCGCTTCTGGGCCTGGGGGCGACCATCAACTTCCGGTACCAGGCGCTGGTCAACGGCTTCGGTATCCGTGTCCCCACCGGTCGGCTTGAGCTCGTCTCCCAGTTGCCGGAGGTCAAGGCGATTTACCCGGTCAGCTACATGGCGCCTGCGCAAGACTCCACCGTCGATCCTCAAGCAAAACCACTTCCCGGTGGTGATGCCGAGGTGCCGCTCGAGCAGCCCGTCACGGGGCGGGCTCCGGCCACGATCGCCATGATCGACGCCGGTATCCAACCCGAGCATCCCTGGCTCGGCGGCGCGATCGGCCCCGACCGGTTGATCGTCGGGGGTGCGGACTTCGTCGCCGGCAACCCTGGCCCCCAGGCCAGCGCCGACGGGCGCTTCGCCGAGGCGCACGGCACCGAAGTGGCGGGTCTCGTGCTCCGCAGCCCGGCGCTTGCGGGACTGCCACCCGAGCGCGTGCCACGCCTTCTGGCCTATCGCGTGGTTGCGCGCGAGTTCGTCGACGGACGGGTTCGTCCGTTGGCGCGAACCGACCGGGTGTTGGCGGCATTGGAGCGATCGGTCGACCCGAACCTCGACGGCAACTTGGACGACCATGCCCAGGTGATCCTGCTGGGCGTGGCGCGCGGGTTCGAAGGTGGCGGGTCCGATCCGATCGAGTCGGCCGCGGTCGCCGCTGACGCGGCCGGGGCGCTCGTGGTCGCACCGGCGGGCAACGACGGACCGACGTTCGGGGCAGTCGGCTCCATCGGCGGGCCGGCGGCATCCGACAAGGTGCTGACGGTCGGAGGCGTCGGGGCGCCGGTCGCGCCACGCACGGCGGACCTGGAACTCGCGGTGGGTCCCGCCGGCGCGCGCCTCGCCGCTCTGCCGCTGATCGGCCCCGCGCCACCGTCTGCCACGGTGCCGGTCGTCGTGCTGGCCGGAGTGGATGGCCTGACGCGCGGTGACGAAGCTCGCGACTACGCCGACGCACAGGGGGCCAGCCGCGTCAGCGGCGCGATCGCGGTTGTCGGCCGCGGCGGCGATACCCTTGCCAACAAAGCGCGCACGGCCGCACAGGCCGGTGCGGTCGGGCTGGCAGTGTGGGATCAGGACGGCCCGGGCCTCTTCCCGGGTATCCGTGCCGGGGCCGACATCCCCATCCCGATCGTCGGCCTCGGATCGCGGCAGGGGCGGGTCCTGGTCGAGCACCCGCAGTTTGCGGCGCGCATCGTCGAACGACCCGAACACGCGTCTGTCGAAGCCGTTCCGTCGTTCTCGTCTCGTGGCCCGGCCGCCGACGGCACGTTGGAGCCCGACCTCGTTGCGCCCGCAGTGGACGTCGAGACCGCGTATCCCGGCGCAGCTGGTGAGGCGCTGGTCGCGCGTATGAGCGGCACCAGCGCCGCAGCCGCCCAGGTCGCCGCGATGGCACTCAGGGTTCGTGTCGATCGCCCTGAGCTGACGCCTGCCGACGTGCGGAGCCTGTTCGTCCAGGCTGCGCAGTCGCTCCCGGGTCAGTCGCTGATCGACCAGGGCGCAGGCCTGGCGCGGATGCCGGGAGCATTCCCCGTTGCAGTGGAGCCGGCCGTGCTCTCGGGTGTGCGGTCGCCGACTGCGCTGGCGAAGATCACGCTCACGCTGCACGATCTCTCGGGTACCGGAGGCAGCTACCGGGTCGGTATCACAACGCCTGCCGGAGTCGCCGTTGACCCAGGGGACCCGATCGCCCTCGCTCCGGGTGCCCGTGCGGAGGTCACGGTCGACGTCCCGGCCGGCTCGGACGCATTTTCGGGGACACTCCACGTGATCGCCGACGACGGTCGAACGGTCGGCGTCGCGCCGGTGTTCGCCGCGCCGAAACCGGCGGTCCCGAGCACTGCGCTCAGCGTGCCGCTGGTGCGTGTCGCGGGCGATGCTGCGGAGGCGCGGGTGACGATCGGTTTTGTCGGTCGCAGCGGATCGGCGCTGGTCGTCTCGCCGCTCCACGACCTGGGCCTCTGGCTCGTTCCGGCCGGTGGCGCCGCCCCGATCCGGATGGCGGGCGACAAGCAGGTGGGCGACTGGCCCGCCGGCACCTACCGCTTCATGTTGACCCGTCGGCGAGTCGACGGCAAGGAACTCCCCGCGGGCCGATACCGCCTGCGCGTCCAGGCCTTCGGCCCGAACGGCGCACCGATGGTCCGCGAAAGCACCATTTTCAGCCTGCGCTGAAAATCGCATCGGCGGCGTCTCCGCCGCCGTTCGTGCCGTGTCGACGGCGGCGTTTGGTCTCGCCGCAGTCAGCGTCTGAGTGGCCCGGAGGGCTGCGAACAGGCCGTCCAAGTGCCGTGGTGAATGCGGCGTATGGTCAGCCGCCATCGACGGTTGAGACGCCCGAAGGGCGGCTCATAGGCCGCCCAAGTGCCGTGTCGAGGGCGGCGTTTGGTCTCGCCGCAGTCAGCGTCTGAGTGGCCCGGAGGGCTGCGAACAGGCCGTCCAAGAGCCGTGGTGAATGCGGCGTATAGTCGCCCATGATAGTTTGTACCTCATTGATACAAGCTCCGCCCGGTGAGGCGGGTGACGGGAGGCAACGGTGGCTCAGGATCGGCTCACACTCGGCGTTGCGACGCGCCTGTCACGGTATCTTCAGGTCCTGACGCAGTCGAAGAAAATGGGCAAGACCTCTATTTCGTCCCAGGCGATCTCGGAGTACACGAACGTCAATCCGACCCAGATTCGGCGCGACCTGTCCGGGTTCGGCAAGTTCGGAAAACGCGGCGTCGGCTACGACATCGATACCTTGATCGGTCAGATCAGGAAGATCCTGCGCACGTCGGGCCAGCACAACATCGCCCTGTTCGGCTCGGGCAACCTGGGCCAGGCGATCGCCAGCAGCGGTGTGTTCGCAGACCACGGCTTTCGGATCTCGGCGATCTTCGACGTCGACCCCGACAAGGTCGGTCTCAGCATCGGTGACATCACCGTCCGCCACTACTCCGAGCTTCCGCAGGTCGTCGGCGGTGACGGGATCATGGTGGGCGTGCTTGCGGTGCCCGGACACGCAGCCCAGATGGTCGCCGACGACCTCGTCGCGTCCGGCGTCAAAATCATCTTCAACTATTCGGACGC
>JANMDV010000010.1:0-9984 GCA_031376485.1 Actinomycetota bacterium | reverse complement strand
CTCGGATCTGGACCTGGTCGTCTGGCGCCCGGGAGCGCCCGCGTTCGTCCCTGGTGGGACCTATGCCCGTGACTGGCTCGCTGCGACGGCGCTGGGGCCGGGCACCACAGAGACGTTGCGCTACACCGCAACGCAGCCGGGTCCGCATACGATCGAAGTACAGGCGGCGTCAGGCCGGGGCCACTACCGGCTGACCGTGCGTCGCATCGCGGCACCGCCCCCGCCACCCGCGATGCCTTAAGGGACCACGCAGAAACGACTGCACCGTTAGGCGGCTGCAGCCCGTCGCGATACGGCGTCGCAGAGATCGCCGTTACCACCAGTAGCAGCGCGGCTTGGCGACACCGCCGTGCCTGTGAGTTTTGCTTTGGAGATAGCCGTCGTGCGGTTCGTATTTCCAGCCGCCGGGGGCGAGCCCCGCTCCGGGCCGTTTCGCTCGCCACCCTTCGCAGGAGTTATTCCGTGACGGGCCCTGAGTTACTCCCGCCGAGAACCTGACGTTTACAGGGGAAACACTCCTCCCAGGCTCGGACGGCACCCGCGCGTTTTTTCAGGGGGAAGTAGTCAAGTCGGCTGCGCCTGGATCACTCGACGATTACGTTCGCCGCGCACGCGGCGCCGAACAACGCCGAGAGCTCGCCCCAGACCTGACCGGTCTTGGCGCGGCGTGGCGGACCTGCATCGCCCAGGCGCTCCCAGCCGCGGTGCTCAAGCCGGACGACGGTGCGTGTCGCGCCGTCACTTCGGAACGTCACCTCGATGTCCGTGGCCTCGGACGGGTCCAAGAACAGGTGCCATCGGTACGCCACCCGTGTGGGCGGTTCCCATGCGACGACCTGGCCCCACTCGTGCTCAGCCCCGTCGGGACCACGTTCGAAGACACGGCCTCCCACTCGTGGCTCGAAGGTCACCGACGCTGGTCCCTGGCTGATCGTGTGGTCGGGCGGCCACCACGTCGCGCACCGTTCGGTCCAGACCGCAAAGGCGTGGTCCAACGGGGCCTGCACCGCGAACTCGATGACCAGCGGGTAAGTCAACTCCGCCTCCCTGAATGCTGCAAACGCTTTGGCTTCGTGTTCGGCAGTCGCGGCACTCCGACGCCGTACGGTGAGTTGTGCGCTCGACTCATACGGTTGAGGACCGCGCAGAAACTCCTGCACCATTGGCGGCTGCGAACCGTCGCCAGGCGACACCGCCGTGCCTTTGAGTTTTCGCTCGCCATCCGGCACAGCAGTTATTTCTGCGCGGACCCTTTCGGCCGCGGCCTGCTGTTCTTTGTTCACTCAACTGGCGGAATGCCAAGCTCTCGTTGCCAGAAGGACAGAACCCTGTGGAAGAGTTCGATTGCGTGCCATTCGTGGCCGTCCTTGTCTGTGACGACTGCAGCTGGCGTAAGAACGACATCGTGGTTGAGGCCGGCACCAGCCACAATGTTGAGTCGAACTCCCGTGAGGTCGGTTGCCCCACGCACGTCTGTCGCCACGTCGAAGGGTTTGAGTTGTGGATCGTCAAGCACAAGGTGCTTGACCCCGTTGCAGATTTGCTCGCATACGAACAGCTCCGGGCACTGAAGCGTGAGTCGCTTCTTGGCGTCGCTTCGGGCGGAGTTCCCTGCGTCGCCTTCCTCGGCGACCCAATCGACAAGGTGCCAGGCTGTGACGGCAACGTCGAAGACCCAATCAATTTGGTGTTGACCATAGGTCGATCGGCGGTCGAAGGTGCGCTCCAGTTTTCGATACAGGGCTTCTGCGTTTTCGATTGATCGTTGCGGTGCCAACGGGGGTCCCCCTGCTTCGCCCTGTGAAGGGACGGTGTTCTCAGCGACCAAACGGAATCGTCTCGCCGCATCGGTCCAGACCCCCTCAAGGTGGGTGCGGACCGCGTCGATGCCCTCGGGACGTAGCTCGTACACGCGACGGGCGCCATCCGGACGGTCGGTGACCAGCTCGGCCTGCTTCAAGAGACGGAGGTGTCGTGATACCGCGGGCCGGCTGACAGGGAGCCGATCGGCGATCTGCTGCACCGAGTGGGAACCGTCTCGCAGGATCTCGACGATGGCCCGTCGCATGGGATCGCCGAGCGCGTCGAGCGCGTTGCTCTCAAGTGGTTTGGATGTCTTGCCCATGTCGGATGTTCTCACGCGTGCCGTGGTGGCGACGCCATGGTAACCTACTGGTTACCATACCCGTGGAGAGGAACCTGGTCATGCCTTCAGCCCCGTTCACGGGATCCGGAACTCCCGACGACCCGTGGATCTTGACGACCCCCCCGGGGACGTCGGCGTTCGCGATGCACCGGGACGAGACCGCGGACCCACCCGCACTCGTCTGTCAGGTCGGCAAGACCCAGCTGCGCTACCACCTGCGCTGCATCGAGGACCTGCACGCCATGCTGGTTGCGCACGGCGACTGGATGCCGCTGGGATCAGCGGACGAGCAGAAGCCGGCAATCGATGGCACGGTCGAGGCGTGGGGCAGATCCGCCGACAACCCGGTGGGCGGCTGGTACGGCATCAAGAAGGGCCTTCGCGGCCGGTTCGGGATGTACGTGCCACCGGTCCTCGAAGCCGTGGGTCTCGCCGAAGTCGAACACAACCTGCGGAACAACCGAATGCGTGCGATCTGACCGGAGGCGCACGTCGAGGAGAGGGCACACGGGGGGCGTTTGCCACAGCGATTTGACCCTTCCCGACACCCTGTAATCGCCAGGAGCCGAAGAGCGATGGCCCGAGGGGCGGTCCTACCTGTTCATTCCCTCGATCGTCTGCGTCTGTCCGGCGTCGACCGAACGGGCGAACTACCCCTCGCGGGCGGCGATCATGCGGGCGACGCGGCTCTTCTTGCGCGCGGCGTTATTCGCGTGGATGGCGCCCTTGGCGGCGGCCTTGTCGATCAGCTTCTCGAGGTCACGGGCGCGGGTAGCGGCCTCGTCGGTGGCCTCGGCGCTTTCGAGTCCTTTGAACAGGGTCTTGATCGTCGAGCGGTAGCGGATGTTTGAAACCCGCTGCTTCTCGCTGCGCAGTATGCGCTTCTTCTGCTGCTTGATATTGGCCAAACCAATGTCCTTCCAGGATGATCCGAGCGACCGCGTATCTTACACACCATGTGGGTGGTCAAGCACGCCGGGTCGAACGGGACACGGCGCACGCGCTGCGTTTCGAACGCGTTGCGTCCGCCGGCGACGGCGCTTGGGAGCGCGCGCTGGCGGAGGTAGACGCCACCGCTCCAGTGCCGGTCGCGAACGCGAAGGGCGCCGGTCGATCGACCGCCATCTTCGCCCTGTGGACCGCGGTCAGCCGGGTCGCGGGGTTGGTACGCGAGATCGCCGCCGCTGCGCTGTACGGCGTCGGTCCCGCCATCGACGCATTCGTCGTGGCGTTCCAGGTCCCCAACCTCCTGCGCAGCCTCGTTGCGGACGCAGCGCTTTCGGCTGCCTTCGTGCCGACGTTCACCGAACTCGACGAGCAGGGGCGGCGCAAGGAGGCAGCGCGCCTGGCGGGCGCATTCGTCGGGCTCATCTCGCTCGTCCTCGGAGTCATCACGTTAATCGCGGTGTTGACCGCCCCGTGGGTCATGCCGCTCTTCGCACCGAACCTGCCCGCGAGTTCAACCGACCTGTTGGTGCATCTTTCGCAGATCATGTTCCCGATCGTGGTGCTGCTGGGGCTCACCGGGCTCGTGATGGGGATCCTGCAAGCGAGCGGCGAGTTCGCCTCGAGCGCGTTCGTGCCGGTGCTGTGGAACGGCATCATCATTGCGGCATTGCTCGTCGGGGCGCCCATGGTCGATGGCGACGCAAAGATCTACGTGTACGCGATTGGCATCTTGGTCGGCACGGCGGTGCAGCTTGTCTACCTGCTGCCCGGCCTGCGCGGCAAGGGCCCGTTCCGGATCTCGCTGGGGCGCGGAAATCCGCATGTGCGTCGGGTCCTGGGTCTGATGGTGCCGGTGACGATCGGCCTGGGGCTCATCAACTTCACCCTCGTCATCAACAGCTATGTCGCCGACAGGATCGAGGGGGAGGGCGCGATCCGGGCGATCGACGCCGCGTTTCGGCTCTACATCCTGCCGCAGGGCATCTTCAGCGTGGCGGTGTCCACGGTGCTGTTCCCCTTGATCTCGCGCATGGCGGCGCGCGGCGACATCCCAGGCATGCGCCAGGCTGTGACGGACGGAACGCGCCAGATCTTCTTCTTGCTCATCCCGGCCACCGTGTTCCTGGCGCTGCTCGCCGCGCCGGTCACGCGACTGGTCTTCGAGCACAGCAACTTCGACGAGGCTGCGACCGAGCTCACCAGTAGCGCGCTGTTGTTCTTCACGATCGGACTCGTGTTCAACGGCGGCAGCCTGCTGTTCATCCGATCGTTCTTCGCGCTCAAGAAAACCTGGATACCGACAAAGATCGCCGTGGGGACCCTGGCCGTCAACGCGGTCCTGGATTTCGCGCTCTACACACCGATGGGTGTCGGAGGGATCGCCCTTGCCACGTCAGTGGCCAGCGTCGCCGGGTTCGTCGCGATGGCCGTCTTGCTGCGCCGCGAGCTCGGGGGCCTCGACGTTCGGTCGATGATTGACGGATTCGTCCGTACGTCCATCGCATCGGTGTGGTTGGGGGCGCTGGCGTTCGGTGCATGGCACGCGCTCGACGGTGCGCTCGGCCGATCACTCCCCGCCCAGTTGGTCAGCGTCGGCGCCGCCATGGTCGCGGCGGTGCTCGCCTACCTGTCGGCTGCCCGCGGCGTGGGCCTTCCCGAGCTTGGCATGGTGGCCCGCACGCTTCGGTCGGTGCGGGCATGACCGAGCGGCCCGCTACGATACGTCGGCTTTGGACCAAGCGCACATCCGCAACTTCTGCATCATCGCCCACATCGACCATGGCAAGTCGACGCTGGCCGACCGCATCCTGCAGTTGACCAACTCCATCAGCGACCGCGAGATGCGCTCGCAGGTGCTCGACTCCATGGACCTGGAGCGCGAACGCGGCATCACGATCAAGGCCCAGGCGGTGCGCGTATTCTACACCGCGTCGGACGACCAGACCTATCAGCTCAACCTGATCGACACGCCTGGGCACGTCGACTTCTCATACGAGGTCTCGCGGAGCCTGGCTGCGTGCGAAGGCGCCGTCCTGGTCGTCGATGCCAGCCAGGGCATCGAGGCACAGACCCTCGCCAACACGTATCTGGCGATCGAGGCCGACCTCGAGGTCATCCCGGTCCTCAACAAGATCGATCTGCCTGCCGCCGATCCCGATCTGCACGCTCGCGCCATCGCGGACCTGATCGGCGACAAGCCCGACAACGTGCTGCGGATCTCGGCCAAGACCGGTCAAGGAATCGAAGACGTGCTCGAAGCGGTCGTGGCCCAGGTCCCGCCGCCGCACGGCGACCCCGATGCCCCGCCCCGTGCGCTCATGTTCGACTCGGTCTATGACCAGTATCGCGGCGTCGTCACGTTCGTGCGTGTGGTCGACGGCGCGTTTCGCAAGGGCGACAAGCTGTTGGCGATGCAGACCGGTCTCGCGATCGACGCCGAAGAGGTCGGCGTCATGACCCCGTCGATGGTCCCGACAGGCAAGCTTTCGGCAGGCGAGTCCGGCTACCTCATCACGGGCGTCAAGCAACTGGGCGACCTGCGCGTGGGTGACACGTTGACGATCGCAGCCAACCGCGCCTCCGATCCGCTTCCGGGCTACCAAGAAGTCAAGCCGATGGTGTTCTGCGGGCTCTTCCCGCTCGACGCCGATGATTACCCTGACCTGCGCGAGGCGCTCGAGAAGCTGTCGCTCAACGACGGGTCGCTGCAGTGGGAGCCCGAGACCTCCCAAGCGCTCGGTTTCGGCTTTCGCTGCGGCTTTCTCGGCCTGCTGCACATGGACATCGTGCGTGAGCGGCTGGAGCGAGAGTACGACCTGGAGCTGCTTGCGACCACGCCCAACGTGGCGTATCGGGTCATCTCGACGACCGGCGAGGAGATCCTGGTCAAGAGCCCCGCGGAGCTGCCGAATCCCAGCAACATCGAGACCATCCACGAGCCGTACGTGCGGTGTTCGATCCTGGTGCCGTCCGAGTACGTCGGCTCGATCATGGAGTTGTGCCAGGAGCGGCGTGGCGGGTTCGTGACGATGGAGCCGATCGAGAACCGTCAGCAGATCGTCTACGACCTGCCCCTGGCCGAGATCGTCATGGACTTCTACGACCAGCTCAAGAGCCGCACAAAAGGTTATGCCTCGCTCGACTACGACATCATCGGCGACCGCGAGAGCCCGCTCGTCAAGCTCGACATCCTCCTGGCCGGCGACCCCGTGGACGCATTGTCGATGATCGTGCACCGCGACCTGGCGTTCCAGCGCGGCAAGGGCATCGTGGACCGCCTGCAACGAACCATTCCCCGGCAGCTCTTCGAGGTACCTATCCAGGCCGCCATCGGCACCAAGGTCATCGCGCGCGAGACCGTCAAGGCACGGCGTAAAGATGTGCTTGCCAAGTGCTACGGCGGCGACATCAGTCGCAAGCGCAAGCTGTTGGAGCGCCAAAAGGAGGGCAAGAAGCGCATGAAGCAGGTCGGGCGGGTCGAAGTGCCGCAGGAGGCCTTCTTGTCCGTGCTCTCGATCGGAGAGGACAAGAACTCGGGCAAGAAGTGACAGGCCTGCGTCACCTCTACGTACACCTGCCGTTCTGCGCCAGCCGCTGCGGGTACTGCACGTTCGTCGTCCAAGTCGGGGCGCTCGATCGCCGCGACGACTACCTGCAGGCGTTGCTGACGGAGTTCGCCGCCGAGGACGGACGCTTGGCGCAGCTCGATACCGTCTACCTGGGCGGTGGGACACCGACGTTGATGGAGCCCCAACGCCTTGCGCGTCTGATGGCCGCCATCCGTCCACACCTGGCGAGCGGCGCCGAGGTGACGATCGAGGCAAACCCTGAAACCGTGGATCTCACGGCGTTCATCGCCCTGCGCGAGGCGGGGATCACGCGCGTCTCGCTCGGCGCCCAGTCGTTCCAGCCGCACCTGTTGCGTGCGCTCGATCGCCAGGCGACGCCGGATCAGGTCCGGGCGGCGTTCGGCGCGGCCCGAACCGCAGGGTTCGACAGCGTCAGCATCGACCTGTTGTTCGCCGTGCCGGGGCAGGGCCGTCACGCGCTCGACGCCGACATCGACGAGGTGCTCCAACTGGGTGCCGACCACGTGTCGTGGTACGAGCTCGAGGTCAAACCGGGCAGCACGCTGGCCCGTCAAGGCGCGACCGTCGACGAGGACTTCTCCGAAGAGGCCTACCGGCGGGTGGTGGAGCGGCTGGAGGACGCCGGGTACCGATGGTACGAGACCGCCAACTTCGCGCGACCCGGGCACGAGTGTCGCCACAGTCTGGCGTACTGGGAGGCCGCGGACTACCTGGGGGTGGGTATCGGCGCCGTCTCGACCGTCGGTGCGCGCCGGTGGCGAAACGCGCCCGATCTGCCTGGCTACATCAGCCGCGCCGGGGCCGGCGAGGCGCCCCGGCGCACCGGCGAAGACCTGGACCACGACACCCGTCGGCGTGAGCGTTGGATGTTGGGGTTGCGGCTGGACCGACCGTTTCGGATGGACGTCGCGGGCCCCCCGGACAACCCCGATGCACTCCCGCACCTGGCCGAGATCGGCCTGGTCTCATACGACGCCGACGAGCTGCGCCTGTCGCGCGACGGGCGCTTCGTTCAGAATGCCATCCTGTGTGAGCTGATGGAATACGCCTGATGGAGATCCGCCTCTCGCCACGCCAAGAGGCCATCCTGCGGATGGTCGTCGAGCGCCACATCGCCAGCGGAACGCCGGTGGGCAGCAAGAACATCGCCGGCCAGTCCGGCATGGACTTCGCCTCCTCGACCGTCCGCTCCGAGCTGGCCCGCCTGGAGCAGCTCGGCCTGCTCAACCACCCGCACACGTCGGCGGGACGTGTGCCGACCGACACCGGCTACCGGTATTACGTCGATCACCTGAAACCCGACGATCGCCTGCCCGCCCCACGCGAGGTGGCCGGCGCGTTGGTGGTAGGGGAGGTCCGCAAGGAACTCGACGCGGCGATGCGTCGCGTCGCCGATGTCATGTCGCAAGTCACCCACATGTTGGGAGTGGTCACGGCGCCCCCCGCACAGTCGACCACGGTGCGACGCGTCGAAGTGCTGGTGCTGCAACCGCAGCTTGTGATGGTCGTCGCGATCACCTCAACCGGCGCCGTGACCAAGCGCATGTTTGCGTTCGACCAGCCTGTCGACCCGCATCTGGCCGACTGGGCCTCGGACTTCCTCAACGAACGGGTCACCGGCCTGCCTGTCGGGGCGCGCATCATCTCGTCGCGGCTCGCCGACCCGTCGCTCGGCGCGCGCGAGCAGGCGTTCGTCGAGGCGATCGGATCGGCACTCACGGAGCTCGAAGACGAGGAGTCCCAGGGGACGCTCGTCGTGGGTGGCCAGGCCAGGTTCCTCGAGGAGAACCGGACGCAGGATCTGATGGAGATCGGCTCGCTGATGCATGCACTCGAGGAGCGCTTCGTGTTGCTCGAGTTGTTGCGTGGAGCGTTGGCGGGCAACGAGGTCTACCTGCGTATCGGGGCCGAGCTGCCCGACCCGTCGCTTCGCGGAGTGTCGCTCGTGGCGGCCAACTACGGCATTGCCCGGCGCAACTTGGGGACCGTCTCGGTCATCGGACCCACTCGAATGGACTACCGTTTGGCGATCGCAACGGTGCGCGAAGCCGCACACGCGCTGTCGACCTACGTGGAAGAGGTGTACGAATAGACGATCGGTACGAGATCCTGGAGGTATGGCGGCGCCCCTTGCGCGACGACGCGACGGCCTCCGTGCGGGTCCTCGCCAAGACCGAGGCCGGTGGCGTTGGCCCCGAGGAATACGCGGTCGGTATCACGACCAAGCAGGAATCACAGCTCTATCCACCGGCCGACGAGGGTGAGCTGTTTACCGGACTGTCGTTCGCCGAGGCCCACTGGGTGGCCGCGGTGCTCGCCAGCGCCACGACTCGTGGCGACGAGGCCGAGGCCCTGCTGTTCGACCTTCGCGTGCCCGTCGACCTGACGTGGCGCGACGTCGAGCTGGCGGCCGAGGTCATCGAACCTGGGGGCATCCGCTCGGGTCCGCTCGTGCCGTGGGAGCCCGAGGGCATCCCGTCCCACAGTCGGTACGCGATCGCCACCTATACGCTCGACTGCGGCCACCAGGCCGTGGAGCTGCTGCGCCAAGATCTGGAGAGCGCCCCGTTCTGGGTCGAAGAGGGCGCGGTCGACCACCTGGCCGCCCGCGATGCCCGCAGCCTCTGCCGATTGCTCTTGGGCGCCGGCAACCTGGAGGAGGCATACGGCCTGATCGAGTCGGCCCAGGAGAACCTCGCGACCCACCCCGACGACGAGCTGGACGGCTTCGACGAGGACGACGAGGACGACAACGACAGGTCGTAGGGCTGACCCGGGTCCCACGATCGCGGACGGAGGGTTCACGGCGACCTTCTGGGTGCTGAACCACCCGAACACCCACGACCCCGATCGGCCATTGAATCCCGACCGCCTCGCCAGCGTTCCGCTCGACCCACGGTTCTGGCAGGCAGGGAGGGCGGGCCATGTGTGACACGAACGACACAAGTGGCCAACGTGGACGCGGCCAAGTGACAGTGTCGTAACGCCCATCTCGTCGTCCCCGGCCCGTGTCGCCGAGCCAGGTGTGACATCGCTGTGACGATTGGCCGTCGAGGGAGCCGCCAAATGGCTATTTCTCGACGTCGCGGGATTTGCGGCACCAGAAGGGTGGGTCAGCCGCTCGGTCGGCGGATGCGATGCCTCTGCCAAGCTCGCCGCCGCCAGGTGTTTCCTGCGCGTCAGCGAGGTCGGACGACGAAGGTGCGGCTTCCGACGATGCGGCCGTAGCGTTGCTTGGCGAACGCGCCGAAGCCGGGCCAGATGTAGACGCGGTAGGCACCCGGGGCCAGCTTGAAGCGC
>JANMDV010000133.1:0-6489 GCA_031376485.1 Actinomycetota bacterium | reverse complement strand
ACCTCGCGCGCCGCCTGGTCGTCGGTCACGAGCGGGTGCCAACAGATGCGAAACCCGGCCAGCCCCGCCTCGAGCAATCCGTGCCGGCTGCGCATCCCCGAGACGATCGACGTAACCCCGTTCGCCGCCCACCAAGCAAGCTCGCCATCCCGACGCGCGCGCCGGTGGGTCCTGCCTCCCCCACCCGGGCGCTCCGCGACGGCAAGCCGCTCGGGGATCAGCCACGCGTATGTCCTGGGTTCCAACATGCCGCCCTCCTCACTGGGGATCGTGAGGCTCATCGTGCCGGGCACATGTGTCACAGCGCGACACCGACATGTGTCGAAATACGCGCAACTCTGTGCCAATCGTCGTGACACTTGATGGTCGACGCTGGTGGCTCGGCGACCAGCACCCAGACGACCACAGGGCATCTCGGCCGGCCCAGCGGCTACTCGCGGCGAAGAGGGGGAAGGAGCCAGGCGAGCATCCCGGCCGGGATCGCCCATACCGGCTCGTCGTCGGTTGCGAGAACGCCCCGGGTGACCAGAATGCCCACGTCGATAGTCCCTGCCGTCACCTGGGTGGGTTCATGGCCGCGAGTGATCTCTGCATTTCTCCCGGCTTCACGGAAGAAATGGATACCAATCTTCCGCACGAGGGGAAGACATAGGCACTTTTCGCCCTCCTTCCTCGCAGTCCGACCGGTCACGGGGACGAGAGCCACGCCGGGCGGACGCCGTTTCTCTGGCGTCGCGCATCAGTCGGAGAACGCTCAACGAACCCGATCGCGGGTACGCGGACATCTGCCGCCTTGTCGTAGCGTCACTGTCGGGCGCCTTTGACCTCTGGCGGGACGCGCTCTTGAGTGCGTAGCTTCTTGACGTCGACGATTCCGGGCACAGGGTAGGTGACGTCCCCGCCGCGGGTGGGTTGAGCGGGCCGGAAGACACAGAGAACGCGGCCGCGCAGAAGCGGTGCGGAGACTGCCAGGAGGGCGGGTGCTCCGAGGTGGAAGAGCGCGTGGCCGACTTCTTGACAGGCCTGCCAGGAGTCGTCGTTCGGGCGTGGCGGGTACGGGAGGCCAACCCTCCGGATGCGGGCACGGCTCGCGAGGTGAGCGACGCCGGAGAGCTCGAAGCGGAACGCGTAGACGTCTCGGGGTACAGAATCATCAGGATACGTCTCGCTACCTGTCAGTGGGTCAGCAACGCGGCGACGCCACTCGGACCACATCGTTTCCTCGGAGTCTGCGAGGTACAACGCGGCGACAACTTCATTGCGCTGCCAACGAGCAGAACGGTCCCGAGCGGGATACGGCCTACCGAACGGACTGGTGCCGACCGGGACGTGTCGGTACCAGACGTGTGCCGCGGTGATTTCGGTGACGTCGAAATCGGAGGAGCGGATCACGACGCGCCTGGATCCTCCAGGCTCTCGACGACCGCATCGAACTGGCCGAGGTCATCTTTCTTGAGCAGGTCGATCGCAGGGCCACCGCCGAACATCCGGATCGGCGTGCGTAGCCACAGAGGAACCCGGTCGCGGGCGATTACGGTTTGGACGCGCTCAAGGAGGTCGGTGACGGCGAGAATCCGCTCGGCGTGGCTTTGGTGGGGACGGCGCTGCTCACTGAGCCATGAGCGAACAGTGCTGGGTCGGCTCTTGAGGATGGCAGCGAGTTCGTCGTCGGTGAACCCGCCGATCGCTCGGAGCATCTGCACGGTTGCGCGCAGCTCATCACCGATCGGAGACGGGGTTCGGGTGGTGTACTCACGCACGGATGCCCGTGAGGTCGGACCGGTCAAGGGGTAGTCAGTCGGGAGGTTGGTAATAACCAAGACGTCGTCGGCGGGGCCGCCAAGGGTCCACGCGAGAGAGCGGTGGGCGAGTTCGTGGAACACGGCCGCAGCGGCAGGGCGAGGCACATCCGTCGCAGCCACGATCTCGTCGAGCAGACGTTCGAGGAGCTGTGACGATGCGGGCTGCACGATGGTCTTTAACGTGCCACCGGTGATGGGGCTCGCCAAGATTTGTTGGATGACGGGATATTGCTCGCTCGCATCATCAGGAGTGGCGGCAACCTTGCCCGCTGCCTGACCTTGAAGCAGAGCAGTCTTCTGGGCAGGGGAAGCCGGCTTAAGTGCAACACGCTTCGCTGAAGGCGACGCGCGCTTTACTTGAACGGCACTTCCAAGCGCGGCCTTCGTGGTTGTGCGGGCGGCCATCACTCTCCCGAGGTTGTGTAGCGCAAATGCGTACTCAATGTAGCACTACTGCGAGTCGTGCTGACATGACTCCGTTCAGAAGCGGAACGTCCCATCTTCTCGCCTGGCCTTGGTGGGCCGGCGTTGAGGATCGTCGACGTCTCCGCGTGTGTCAGTCGGGGGTCGCGGCGTCTCGGATCCATTGGGGGACGGGGACGGTCTCGCGGGTCTCGCGGTTGACGCACACGTGGACCAGCTCGCCCTGGGCGACGACCTCGCCGTCGCGGGTAAAGACGTGTCGGCTTCGAAACGATGTCGTGCCGATGCCGCCGACCGAGGTCGCGATCGTGATCTGGTCGTCCAGCATCACGCGCTTTTGGATCGACAGGTGGACGTCGACGATGGGGATCCCGGGGCCCTCGACGAGGACGCGCGTGAACGGCCGCCCGATGTCGGCGAGCCACTCACTCATGGAGCGGTCGATCCAGCGATGGAACGTCACGAAGTGGATCTGGGCGACGTCGACCTCGGACATCACGATCCGGTGAGTCTCGGTGTGGATGTGCGGCGCGGCCATCGTCACCAGAGCGTACCGACCCACGCACAAAGGAATTCGTCCGCAATTTGCGACATTGAGGGGTCCACGAAGGGGGACACAAATTCTCGCCAGAGCCTTTAAGGAGAAGCAGGGACGATCCGATCGGCCCCGGCTCAGCGGGTGAACAACGACAGTTTTTGGCGTCTACTGGAATAGATATGTCAACTTCATAAAGAGCTGAACCAGTGATCACGCACGACATCTCCGAACCGACGTCCGACGAACGCCGACGCGCCGTGTGCATGGCGATGGCATGGGCCCCGGGGCTCATCCGCTTCGCAGCCAGGTACACCCACTCGATCGAAGACGCCGAGGACGCATACCAGCGCGCCATGGAGATCGCGCTGACACGCGCGCCTGTGACCGACGCCGAAAAGCTGATCGCCTGGCTCCACACGATCATCCGCCGTGAAGCTGCACTCCTGGCCCGCGTCCGTCAACGCGAACAGCCGGTCTCCGCTGAGGACCTGGACCAGACGATCACCGCCCGCTCGGCGCAGGCGACGAGCCCCGACGCGATCGTGGAGTGGCGTGAGCGCTACCGCGGACTCCAGGATGCCTGGAGCGGCCTGAACGACGAACAGAAGGTGTGCCTGCTCCTGCGAAGCCGAGGGGTGTCACGCTCCGAGATCCAGACACTGACGGGGTTCTCGCAGCGAAAGGTCCACCGCTCGATCATCGAGGGTCGCGCGAGCCTGACGGCGTGGGAGGTGCGTATGGCCTCCGGCGACGAGTGCGAGCCCATTCGCGAGCTGATCGACACCGTGCTGGACGGCGAGTCGAGCGGCCGCGATCGCCGCGTGCTGTCGCGCCACATCAACCACTGCCCCGCGTGCCGCGCCGCCTACCGCGCCCAACGCGACCAGTTGCGTCTGCTCGGCTCCCTCGTCCCGACCGTCCTCGTCGGCGCCGAGATCCTGCAGTCGGCCCCGCCTGACCCGAGCCTGGCCCTGACCTGGTGGGATCGCCTCAGCGCATCGGCAACGGTCAAATCCGCCCAGGCCGTGCAGGTGATGATGGACCTGCCCGCGCTCGCATCGAGCAAGGCCGGGGCCGGCGCAATCGCCGCGGCGGCAGCCGGCGTCGTCGGCACCCCACTCGCGATCGACGCGGTCCAGACGCACCGCAGCGGGCCGAGCGACGTAGCGAAGGTCGTGACCGTCGCGCCCAGCACCCTGCCAACCACCCCAGGACCGTCGTCGCCGCCGATCATCCCGTCCCTGCCCGAACGCACCCGCGCGGCCACCACATTAAAGGCAACGGTGACGGTCACCAGACCGCGCGTCCGGAAGGTACGCGTCTCGGTGCGCCCCAGTGCGACTCAGGTCGACAACCACCGCACGCGAAGCCGCTCCTACCTCACCTCAAGGAGCGGCTCACCGATCCAGGAGTTCGGGCCGTGACTCGTTCTCTGGACAACGGGTGAGCGAATTGCCAGACCCGCGACAACTGGCGCTGCCCGCCGGAGCGTTCGTCGTCGTGCCCGCTGCCGTATTGGACCTGTGGCGGCTCTTGCGTGAATCGTCACCGACGGTCGGTGACTTCGAAGAGCGCGTGACCCGAGCGCAAGCCGAGCGGCTTGGTCTGCCAGAGATTTTTCGCACGAGCGTCAGCCATTTCGAGTACCGGCGGCAAGCGGTCGCACAATCGCGTTCCGGACGAGGGTACGTCGCCCTCCTGCATCTGACGGCGGACCCGCACACCCGTGTCGCGCTGACCCCGTTCGAGCACGATGGGCACGTCGACGTCTGGGGATTCCCTCGTAGGCTGATCGCGGCGATCCGTGATGTCGAGCGCTTCGCGTGAGCGGCGATGGCATCTACACTCCACGTGCGATGTACGTACTGATCCGCACCAGTAACTCCGATCGGGTCTCCGGCCGTTTCGAGACGCGGGACGACGCTGTGGAGATGTGGCGTTGGCTCGTCGCCGACAGCCGAGCCCACCCAGACACGTTCGCCGTTGAGGAGATTGACGAGCACGGCGGCTTCGTCGGTCCGGCGATCAGCCCGGACCCCTCACCCGCCGCGCCGACGCACTCGTAGTAGTGGTCCATCGGGTCGGAAGCGTCATGCTCGGGTGGACTTCCTGACAACTTCGTCGAGCGCGCCGGGTTGCAGATCGGGGTGTCGCAGGATCTCTGGCCAAGGCGGCGCATCCAGCTTGGCCCTCAGACGCGTCACGATCTCGATCGCGTGCTCGAAGCGAAGACGGTCGGTGGGTTTGGTACCGATCGAGGGAGGCCAACTCCGACGAGCGTGGTAGCCGTGGTGAAGACCCCAGGCCCGGTCGACCGTCATTACCCCGCAGGCGGCCGCCGCGGGCGCACAAGTCGTGAGGCGCACCGGGTACACGCCCTCACGGGCGGCACCCTCCCGACCCTGCCCGTCCTCGAGGTGGGCGATCCAGCCGGAGCACCTGCTGAGGACGATGAGTTCGGCCTCGCCGGCGTTGTCCGGCGGGGCGCTTCGCCAGGTCCGGTGCAAGTCCGCGATGAGGGTGAGGTCGTCAGGATCGTCGGCCGCGACTCTCAGCAGCCAGGGTACGTCGAGGATGCCCCTGTTGATCGGGAACTTCGACGCCCCTCGCACGATCTCGGCGCACACGATCGCAGGGACGGCGACCGTGCCGAAGAGCTTCCTCAGGTTGAGGAGTCGCCGGCCCGCAACAGGTTCGCTCGCCCGTGAGCCTCGCGCGGCTACGCCGCCTGGGTCACACGTTGTGCAGATCCGGTACGGCGATGCGCCGCTTAACGTTCGAGGCGAGCGCGGCGAGGTCGGGATCGAAGGTCAAGACGATTGGGTCGAGGCCGGCCGGAACCGCAGCCGCCTCGGCGATGACGAGAGCGTCGATCGGGCTCGCTCCGAGCGTCGCCGCTCGCAGCGTCGCGGCAAACCGGCACCGCCCCTCGTCGGATGGCGGGACCTCCGCCGCCTGGGCGATGACCCGGTTGACCGCCGCGTCGGTGTGCTTGCCGGTCAGGACCTCGACGAGGACGACGGCCGGGATCACGACCCGGTAGTCAGCCCGCCGCAGGACGGTGAGGAACGCGGTGAGCTTGGGACTTCCCTCGACGAGCGCGATCAGGGCTCCTGCATCAAGGATGACCGGCGAGCCTGGAGTTGCGCCACGCCGCTTGGCTCGCCGCTGGGGACTCACTCCGAATCGGCGAGCACGATGCCGACGCGCTCAAGCGCCTTGCGTGCTGCCGCACGGTCGTCCGGCGCGATCGGCCCGTGGCGCTCCGTGAGCTCCGCGAGAAGCGCGTCGAACCGGACACGCTCAAGTTCCCTGGTCACCGCGCGATCCACAAAGGCTGAGACCTTGCCTCTGCCGACGATCGCCTCGATGTCCTCGACGTTGTGTCGACTCAGCGTGATCGACCGCTTCACAACATTCCGGGATGGCTTCCCCTCCGCTTTGAGAGCCTGGGCCCTCGTCCCCGCCGGCGTCAGCGCCGACGGCGATACGCGTGCGGGCTGAGTGGTCACCTTGCGAGTGGTCGCCATGTTGCGGATGCTACCAGCAATGCTACCTTTGGCGCTCCGAGGAGCCGGCCCGCGGTGATAACGAACGGTGGTGTTCGCTCGCTGAGGTCCCGCCGCCCGACCGCCGACCGCCAACCGCCAACCGCCGATTCCTCGGACCCCCAGTTCAGTCCACCGCCCGCCCCCCACGGCCCGCAAATAGCCATTTGGCTGACAT
>JANMDV010000281.1:0-1619 GCA_031376485.1 Actinomycetota bacterium | reverse complement strand
CGGCCACCCCACCCTGCTGAGTCCACGCCACGCCTGACGGCAGCCCCAGCTCTCACGGTCGCCTCCCAGGGTGCCGGACGATCAAATGGGAGCGGTCGCCCTTGTTGGGACAGGATCCCAAGTGTGTCGAAGCGTCACATACTAACCCGGTACACAAATAGTTTGGTTTCGTGTAGTGTTGGGGTATGTCTGGTTCGGATGCGAGGTCGTGGTCGGCGTTGGAGCAGCAGCGTGTGCGGCGGTTGGCGGTCGCGGCGGTGTGTGAGCAGGGGTTGACGTTGGTGGCGGCGGCCCAGTTGTTCGGTGTGACGCGTCAGGCGGTGTCGGGGTGGGTCGCGTCGTTTCGGGAGGGCGGCGACGTGGCGCTCGCGGCGGGGAGGCGGGGTCGCAGGCCGGGTGAGCAGTTGGCCCTCGCGCCGTGGCAGCAGGGGCAGATTGTGTTGGCGGTCAGGGAGAAGAACCCTGATCAGCTGTTGTTGCCGTTTGTGTTGTGGACGCGGGAGGCGGTCAGGGATCTGATCGCGCGTCGTTTCGGTGTGCGGTTGGCGCTCACGACGGTCGGGAAGTATTTGCGCCGGTGGGGGTTCACGCCGCAGAAACCGATCCGGCGTGCGTTCGAGCAGAGTGGCCCGGCGGTCGCCCGGTGGTTGGACGAGACCTACCCTGCGCTTGAGCGGCGTGCGAAGCGGGAGCACGCCGTGATCTTGTGGGGTGATGAGATGGGGTTGCGGTCCGATCACGCCGCCGGCCGCAGCTTCGCCCCGAAGGGCAAGACCCCCGTCGTCAAAAAGACGGGCCAGCGGTTCGGGTGCAACTTGATCCAGGCGATCTCGAACCGCGGGGAACTCTCGTTTCGCGTGTTCGAGGGGCGTTTCACCCAGGATGTGTTCATCGACTTCCTCGGGCGGCTCGTGAAGAACGCCGCCGGCCGGAAGGTGCATCTCATCGTCGATGGGCACCCCGCCCACCGCGGCCGCAAAGCCGGGCGGTGGATCGCTGAGCGCCCCGCGTTGATCGAGGTGCACTTCCTGCCCGGCTACAGCCCTGAGCTGAATCCCGCGGAGTACCTCAACAACGACACCAAACACGCGATCCTCGCCAAGCAACGCCCCCCAGACAAAATCGCACTCGTCGAGGCGGCCCGCCGGCACCTGCACCGCCGTCAAAAGCAGCCGGGTGTGATCGCGCGTTTCTTCCGCCACCCCGACATCGCCTACGCCGCAGCATAACGTCAACTAATAGCGTACCGGGTTAGTATGCGGACATCCGCATAAGTCGACTTATGCCGACCTCGCGGTTATGCCGATCTTCCTGTGCAGCGGCGAGGAGCCCAGCCGGGCAGGAGCCTCTGCGAGCGAGCGTCGTGGACTCGGTCGGCATAATCGCGCGCCTCCCGTGAGCTGAACAGTCGAGCCTTCGTCCGTCGGGGCGTGGTGCCCCGCGGGAGGAGGTCTCGAGATGGCAAGCACCAGGAGGAATGACGGTCCGCTCGGCCCGGTCGCCGATGGGTTTCGGGCGAGGCTGATGGCGCTGGGCTACACGTCTGGTTCGGCGCGGCTCCAGCTGCGGATGATGGGTCAGCTCGGACGCTGGATGGAGGCAGAAGGCGCCGAGATCGT
>JANMDV010000245.1:0-1827 GCA_031376485.1 Actinomycetota bacterium | reverse complement strand
TGTGCTGACCCAGTGGCTGGCTTTTTGCCCAGCGACGACGCTCCCGGTGACAGTGGCGGGACCGCGTCGGACTCGCACCGACTTCCCTCAAGCACCCGTAGGTGACCACCGCCCGAAGCCACCGGAGGTTAGCAGTGCGAGGGGACCCGTCCGAAAGTCCTCTCGCGATCCGACGGCTGCAACCCGTCGCGAGAGTTCGTCCTCGGCAACTCGAATCTGGCCCGATATACGGACGGCCTGCGTCCTGCTTTCGCTCGCCGGGTTCATCGACAAACGTCCGGACGGGCCCTCTAGAGCGCCGTCCCCTGCCGGGCGGCTTTGGCGAGGCGTTGTGCCTGCAGTCGCCGACGTCCCTCGAGGGCATACGGTTGCACCTCGTCGCCGCGCACCATTGCGATGAACGCCTTGCCGAGCTCGGGGTGGAACTGTGTGCCGAGCCCTGCCTCGATGCGATGCAGGGCCTCCTCTGTGCTGAGCGCCTTGCGGTAGGGCCGATCGGTCGTCATGGCGTCGAACGAGTCCGCGAGCGCGATCAGCGACGCCTCAATAGGAAGATCATCGCCGGGCACGTTGTAGTAGCCACGGCCGTCGGGCCGCTCATGGTGATAACGGATGCCCGGCAGCAGGTCGCGCGTTAAGCTCAGATGTGTCAAAAGCTCAGCGGCGACCTCAGGGTGGCTGCGCATCAACTGCCACTCCCGTTCGTCCAGGGCCCCGTCCTTATGCAGTACCGAGTTGTCGACGACGACCTTGCCGAGGTCGTGCAGCCGCCCGGCCCACCGCGTCGACATCACCTGTCGGGTGGGCAACTGGACGCGTTGAGCCAGCCGCGACGCCATCTCACTGACCCGTTCCGAATGCGCGGCGGTGTAGGGATCGCGCGCATCGACGGCGGACGCCAATGCCTGCAGCGTGCGCCGGGTCTCGCTCTTGAGCGCCCGGTGATGCTTGATCGACAAGAACACCGCCGCAAGGATCAGAACGGTGAACGCGAGCACCTCCGGGGCGCTGCTGATCAGTACCGCCAGCACCACCGCCAGACACGCCTCCATCAGGTAGGTCAAAAGCTCCGGGGGACGGATCCAGCTCATCGGGTCCCAACGCGATCCCGCGACCGCCGTCGAGATGGACTCCACCGCGATGACCATGATCGGGACATAGGCCAGGAGCATGGCGATCACCGCCGGGTACATCGTCCATCCGAACACCCGCTCGTCGCCGTTCGGCAGTGCAGCGTGGTAGACGGCGCCTCCTGCGAGCGTGGCCGTGAACGCCACGCCGGTGTTGAACGCGACGCGGATCGGCGAGCGCCGACGGATCGACTCGCCGAGGGCCGTCGCCCCACCTGCGACGATGGCGGCCCAGCCGGGGGGGAGCAGTATGACGGCGGCCAGGTGGAAGCTCGAGGCCAGGCTAAACGGGTGCTCGGCCTCGTCTACGTCGCCGGGGATCGTGGCCAATTCCATCGCGGCGCCCGAAAGCAATAGCCCGAGCCACAGATTGAGGTTCGGCGGGTCGGTGGACTGCGCCAAGAGCGCCGAGAGGGCGACCGCCCCGCCCGCGATTGTCAGCGTGATCGCCAGGACGATCCGCGCGGAGCGGTTCACGGGGTTACGACTCCCTCGATAACTCCTGCGCGCTGCGGCGCCATCCCGCTCCTTCACCCGTTTTGACGCGATCGTCCAGGCCGCGAATCAACCTTAGCGCGGAGTTCTTCCCCGGCGAAGGCTCTGATCCTTCGCCCCGTTGCCGAGTCGCGAGCACGCAGCAATTGCCATTGCTTGGATGCCGGCGTTCAGGGCGCGTCGCACACGGGGCGAGAGTCTC
>JANMDV010000236.1:0-8484 GCA_031376485.1 Actinomycetota bacterium | reverse complement strand
GCAGGTGCGCGTTGGGTTAGTCAGCGTCAATGAACTACTACGACGTTTGGGGGCTGCAAACCGTCGCCATACGGGGTCCGCGAGATCGCCCGATAGCGGCGAGGCTCGCGGACACCGCCTGGCTCGGTTTTCGCTCGCCCTCCGCCGTAGCAGTTATTCATTGACGCTTCCTTACCGGCGGGGGGAGCCGCGTTGGCGGCTGAACGGCCACCACGCATACGGCTCCGTCAATTCGGCGACGAGGTCACGGACCTCGGCGAGGCTCATGATCCGACCGTCCCGACGAGGCGTCGCGTCATCGGGCCCGTCTGGTGGGGGGTCGCGGGGTGGGGGCGGGGCGAGCCATCTGGCGTCACTGAACCATCGACGCATCGTGCGTACCGACGGGACGATGGCGTCACCCCCCGAGCGTGCGGCACGCAACGCGTCGATGACCCGTCGTGGATGCTCCCCCGCGGCGAACCGTCGTTCCGCTTCGGCGCGAAGCTGCGGCCAGGAGTAGGACCCGGGGCGGGCCCTGGTCGTCGCGCGGCGTTTCGCGATGCGACGAAGGTGTGCCGCGAGGGCGGATCGGTGGCGTGTCGCCAGGGTCCCGGCGGCCCGCCACATCCCGGCCAACTCCCCCGCGAACACCCGGCCCTCGTGGAGGCACAGGTACGTGTCGCTTCGATGCTCCTGGCAGAGCGCGACACTCACCCCGTGCGTCAGGTGGTGGAGTGCGACCCCCCCGACTCCGGGGCCTGCGCACAATGCGCACACCGGTTGGGCAGACCTCCACCGCCCCTCTGTCGTACGCGTTGATCTGGCGCCATCCACACCGTCGATAGTGCCTCACCAACGTGTCACACATCTACACGTACCTGTGCCAATTGTGTGTCGCCAGACGCACCAGTAACGACACGATTGACCGTTCCCCGACCAGCCGAATGGGTATTTACAGACCCGGAACCGGGAACAGGACGGGTGTGCCGGGGGTGTGGACTCGGCAGGTCGGCAGTTGACGTCAGTGGGCGGCGCGCGGATCGATCCTGAGGTCATTGCCCCCTGTCGCACACGGAACATGACCCTCCAGCAGGGATGCCTGGCGTCGTGGGAGCGACCTCCCGCCAATGACACCGGGCGTCGCCACCCGTCCGCGGCGCGTGATATCGATACGTAGGACGCAAACGAGTCCCTCGTCGCGATCGCCCCCATGGCCACGGGCCGGCCACCCTCGACCGTCGCGCAAGGTGGAAACGCATTTTCCGATTCGGCGGGCATGCAACGTCCCGTCGCTCCACGCCAGAGCGGTGGGACGGAGGGCCGTCCCCGGGGGCGGCTTGCGGGCCGAGGAGACCGGCCCCTACCCGGAGACGACCGAGAACCAGGCAGGCAGGTCAAGCGCCGCGCGAAGGCGCCGCCGGTACTCCGCCGGATCGAGATCGACTGCGCCGAAGCGGGACGTATGCGGCGACGTCATCTGGATGTCCCACAACACGAACCCGCGCTCGACGAGGTGGCGGTGGGTGGCGACCAGCGCCGCGTTGCCGGCGTTGGCGACGCGGTGGAACATGCTCTCGCTCGTAAACATGGCCCCAAGCGCCACGCCGAAGAGGCCGCCCACGAGTCGTCCGGCGAACAGGACCTCGACGCTGTGGGCGTACCCCTCCGCGTAGAGCGCGAGGTAGGTGTCGGTGAGGCGCGGGCTCAGCCAGTCGCCACCGTCACGCGGCTCACCGCACGCGGCGACGACGTCCGCAAACGCCGTGTCGACCCGAATCTCGAACGGGTCCTCTCGTAGCGCTCGCCGCACGGAGCGCGGCACGCGAAAACCGTCCAGCGGAATGACCGCACGGGGATCGAACTCGTAAAACCCGATATGCCCGTCGATGTCCATCGGAAACCACCCGGCGCCATACGCGGCGAGGAGTTCATGGGGACTCGGCGTCGTCACACGCACACCGTACCCACCGCCCCCCACCTGGCTCGGCCTGACGAACCGCTGCGCAACACACCGGTGACGGATGGCGATGACCGCAGATCCCCGACCCGCCGTACGCACCGCCTCGGTGACGGCTCCATATTGGGCGACCAGCTGCCAATTGGCCGCACCGCCGTTGGCCACGCCTCACGCACCCCGAGAGCATGCTGTGACAGAGACGACACCCCTCGCGCGCCCGGCCTTGAGGTCGGTGGGAGACTCCAGAAAATCGGCTGAGGGTCCGCGCAGACATAACTGCTGTGCCGGATGGCGAGCGAAAACCGAGTCAGGCGGTGTCGTCGAGCCTCGCCGCTGCTGGTGGTAACGGCGATCTCAGCAACGCCGTATGCCGACGGTGTGGAGCCGCCAAACGGTGCACGAGTTTCTGCGTAGTGCCTGAGCATCGATTACGACGGGGGCTCGACCCCTCCGAGGCGGCCGTCCATGCCGATCGTGCCGAACCGGGCGTGACCACCGCGAAAGTGGGCCTCGCGAAAGACGTCGGTCACCAAGGCCTCGCGCTCCGCGCGGCCCAGTTCCTCGAGCTGGCGGATCTGATCGGCCGAGACCACCACGTCCGGGAACACCGCGAGGGCCCGCAGGGGATCGTCGATGAGCGCGGCACGGAAGGCCTCGTCGGCGATCACCCGCATCCACAGGGTGGGTCGACTGGCATCGGTGGACATCTGCACCTCCTTCACACGGCGACGCCGGAAGGCGACCGGCATCAGGCACCCTGCACGGTACACTTGGCGGCCGTGAGCGACGACATCTCACGCCCCAGTGGTGGGCGTTTCCCGCAGGTGCGGCCACGTCGCCTCCGAGCGAACGCAACCCTGCGTCGCATGGTGCGCGAGACGCGGCTGTCGCCCGATCAGCTCATCCTGCCGCTCTTCGCCGTCACGGGCTCGGGCGTGGAGCAGCCGATCGCCGCGCTTCCGGGCCAATCCCGCCAGTCGCCCGACGTGCTCACCCGACGTGCTCGCGCCGCGTTCGACGCCGGCGTGCCCGCGGTCTTGTTGTTCGGGATCCCCGACGCCAAGGACGCAGCGGCAAGCGGCGCGTACGCGGTTAGCGGCGTCGTGCAGACGGCCATCGCCGCAATCAAGGACGCAGCGCCCGAGATGGCCGTCATCACCGATGTCTGCCTTTGCGCGTACACCGACCACGGCCACTGCGGCGTCCTGGTGGACGGGCAGGTACACAACGACATGAGCCTCGAGCTGATCGCACGCACCGCTGCAAGCCACGCTGACGCAGGCGCTGACATCGTGGCGCCCAGCGACATGATGGACGGGCGCGTCGGGGCGATCCGGTCGGCGCTCGACGCCGAGGGGCATGAGACCACCGCGATCCTCTCGTACGCGGTCAAGTATGCGTCGGCGTTCTACGGACCGTTTCGCGAGGCCGCCGGATCGGCCCCCGGGTTCGGCGACCGGCGGGGCTACCAGATGGATCCCGCCAACGTTCGCGAAGCTCTGCGCGAAGTCGCCCAAGACGAGGCAGAGGGAGCGGACATGGTCATGGTCAAGCCCGCAGCTTCCTATCTGGACGTCATCAGTGCCGTCCGCGGTGCAACCTGTCTTCCGCTTGCGGCGTACCACGTGAGTGGCGAATTCGCGATGCTCAAGGCGGCGGCCGAACGCGGGTGGCTTGACGAACGCGACGCCGCGCTCGAAACGCTGACCGGTATCCACCGGGCCGGAGCCGACCTGATCATCACCTACTTCGCAGAGAACGCCGCTCAATGGCTCTCGACGTGACCGATGGGAGCGCCGGTCTGTTCGACCGGGCGCAGCGCGTTCTGGTAGGCGGCGTCAACTCGCCCGTGCGGGCGATGCGGTCCATCGGCCGCGACCCCATCTTCATCGACCGTGCCGAAGGCCCGCACGTATGGGACGTCGACGGCACCCGGTACGTCGACTACCTGTCCTCGTGGGGACCGGCGATTCTGGGCCACGCCCACCCGGGAGTGCTGGGCGAGCTGGCCGCCGCCCTGCCGCGGGGCACCTCCTACGGTGCGCCCACGGAGCGCGAAATCCTGTTCGCCGAGGCCGTCGCGCGCGCGTTCCCCTCCATCGAGCAACTTCGCATGACCTCGTCGGGCAGTGAGGCCGTCACCGGCGCGATCCGGCTGGTCCGTGCCGCGACCGGTCGCAACGCGATCGTCAAGACGATCGGCGGATACCATGGCGCCATCGATCCTCTGCTGGTCGAAGCGGGGAGCGGCGCGACGACGCTCGGCACGCCCAACAGCCCCGGTGTGCCCGAAGGGGCCGTTCAGTACACGCGATTGGTCCCGTACAACGACCTGGCCGCCGCCGAGGCCGCGCTCGACGGCGCGGCGGCGATCATCCTGGAGCCGGTCGCCGGCAACATGGGTACGGTGCTTCCGACCCCGGGGTACCTGGAAGGCCTGCGGGCCGCATGCGACCGCACCGGAGCCCTGCTGATCCTGGACGAGGTCATCACGGGATTTCGGATCGCCTACGGCGGCGCCCAAGAGCGGTTCGGCGTGCGCGCCGACATCACGTGCCTCGGCAAGATCATCGGTGGTGGCCTGCCGGTGGGGGTGTTCGGCGGGCGGCGTCAAATCATGCGGGAACTGGCGCCGGAGGGCCCCTGCTACCAGGCCGGCACGCTCAGCGGCAACCCACTCGCCACAACCGCGGGCCTCGCGACGCTCACCGAGCTGGCCGGCCCGGGGGTGTACGCCCGGCTCGAAGAATCGGGGGCGGCGCTGGAGGAGGCGATCCTCTCGAGCGGCCTTCCCGTGATCGTCAACCGCGTCGGGTCGATGCTGACCCCGTTCTTCACCGACGGCCCCGTAACCGACTACGCCTCCGCGACCCGCAGCGACACGGCCGCCTACGGCCGCCTCGCCCGCACGCTCCTGGAGCAGGGCGTATACCCGCCCCCGTCGCAGTTCGAGGCTTGGTTTACTGGATTGACCCACGGCGAGGACGAGTTCGCCCACACCCGGGAGGCACTCAGACGAGCGGCGGCAACCGTTTGAGGGAGGCCCTCGCGACACAGCCCGGTCTTGCCGGCAACCTCGTCGAGCCGGCACCCGCGCTCGTCGCAGCGCCACTCGCCGTTCCCGGCCTGTCAGCTGAGCACGCTGCGGGGCTCGATCTGATCCTGGAGGGCTTCCTGCTGCACCACGGGACGCCACGGCACCTGGATCTGCCGGACGCCGGACGCCGCGTACTGGCAGGCGACTACTGCTATGCCCACGGGTTGGTCTGGGTGTCCCAGGCCGATGACCTCGCCGTCATCGCGCTTCTGGCCGACCTGGTCGCGATGTCGGTCGCGCTCGTCTCGACCGGCGATCGGGCGGGCCTGACCCCGTTGTGGCGCACGACGATCGCGGCGATCGCCGATCGCGATCCCGTGTTTGCCGAACGGCTCCGCTTCGCCAAGGACACCTTGCGCACCGGTTCCGACAGCGCGGCGCTGCATGAGCTTGCCATCGGACTTCCGGACGCCCGGGGTTTGCAGGAGGCGCTGGATGCGTGACCTTCGCGAGTGGATCGACGCGTTGCGCAAGGCCGGTGAGCTCGTCGAGGTGACCGCGCAGGTCGACCCGCACCTCGAGATCACCGAGATCGCCGACCGCGTGATGAAGTCCGCTGACGGGGGCAAGGCCATCCTGTTCACGAACGTGCTTGGCAGCCGCCTGCCGGTGCTGATCAACCAGTTCGGCAGCTGGAAACGCATCCACATGGCACTCGGCGTGGATCGCCTCGAAGACCTCGCCGACCGCATCCAGGATCTCATCGAGCTGCAGCCGCCCCAGGGGATCGTCCAGAAGGTCAAGGCGCTCGGCAAGCTCAAAGAGCTCGCTTCGTTCTCGGCCAAGACCGTCAGGGACGGGCCGTGCCAGGAGGTATGGCTCACCGAGCCGGACCTCGATCAGCTTCCGATCCTGACGTGCTGGCCTGACGACGGCGGACCGTTCATCACGTTGCCGCTCGTATTCAGCCACGACCCGCGCAACGGATCGCGCAACTGCGGCATGTACCGCATCCAGAAGCTCGACCAGCGCACGGCGATGATGCATTGGCAGATCCACAAGGACGGCGCCGCACACCTTCGCGACAGCCAAGGCCGCGTCGAGGTGGCCGTGGTCATCGGGTCGGAGCCCGTCGTGACGTATGCGGCCAGCGCACCGCTGCCACCGGGCATCGACGAGATGATGTTGGCGGGGTTCATCCGCGGCAAGTCGGTCGAGATGGTCAAATGCCGCACCGTCGACGTCGAGGTCCCCGCCTGCGCCGAGATCGTGTTGGAGGGCTACGTCGACGCCAACGACCTACGCCCCGAGGGGCCCTTCGGCGACCACACCGGCTTCTACACGCCGGTCGACGACTACCCCACGTTCCACATCACCGGGATGTCAATGCGCCGCGACGCCGTCTACGCGACGACCATCGTGGGCAAGCCGCCGATGGAGGACCTGTACCTGGGCAAGGCGACCGAGCGGATCTTCTTGCCACTCATCCGCATGAGCGTCCCGGACCTGGTCGACATGAACATGCCGCTTGAGGGCGTGTTCCACAACGCGATCCTGGTGTCGGTCCGCAAGCGCTACCCCGGTCATGCCAAGAAACTGATGAACGCGATCTGGGGACTCGGCCTGCTCTCGCTGTCGCGGTGCATCGTCGTCGTCGACGACGACGTGGACGTGCAGAACGCCTCGGATGTCGCGTTCCGCGCGTTCTCGAACGTGGACGTGGGGCGCGACATGCTCGTGACCGACGGCCCGGTCGACGCCTTGGACCACGCCGCCCCGTACTTCGCCTATGGCTCCAAGGTCGGCTTCGACGCGACCCGCAAGTGGCCGGGCGAGGGCGTCGTCCGCCCCTGGCCCGACGAGATCACCATGAGCGACGACATCCGCGCCCTGGTCGACCGCCGCTGGGACGAGTACGGCCTGAGCGAGAACGGAGGTACGTTCCGATCCTCGCCGCCCCCCACCAGGGTTCACGATACAAGACAGGCGCCTCCTCATCGCACCGATCTGTGACGACGGGGGACCCGAGCCCGCCCCGTCACGGCTGAAGTCCGTACGCTCCAGGGACATCCGACCTTGACGCTCGCGTTGAAACCGAGGCTCCAGTCCGGTTGAATCCCGAGTAGTCCGTCGACCGGAGGGTCCGTGGAGCACGAGCATCAAAATGGAGCGCCTGCCGAAGACGGCGAGCACGGCCTGTACCAAGGGCCGCGCGCGCACGTTCCCGAGGTCGTCCACGATCACGACGACGACCCCGGGTACCAGACGCGCACGAAGTTCCTGAGCATGGTCGCCCTTGCCATGGGCGGCGTCATGACCGCGGCCATCCTTGTCCCGGTCATCGGCTTTGCCGTCGCCGACACCCTGGGCGGCGAGGATTGGCGCTGGGTCGACGTCGGTCCGTTCAGTGACTTCGCGGCGGGGTCGACCACCTCCCTCAGGGTGACCGGTCCCGACCCCGAGGCCGACCGGCGCGTCTACGTCCGAAATCGCGACGACGAACTGATCGCCATCTGGAACCGCTGCGCGCACCTGGGGTGCCCCACCAAGTACTCGTCCGGGTCCGACGGTTTCGTCTGTCCGTGCCACGGCGGCGCCTACGACAGCCGCGGCAAGGTCACTGCCGGTCCACCGCCACGTCCACTCGACCGCATGGACATCAAGATCGTCAACGCCGCGGGTGCGGACGTCGCCTACGCCAACGCCCAGGCGGCCGATCGAGTCCTGATCGGCAAGGCGTACTCGATCGACGTCGACGAGAAGCCGTACAAGCTGCACCCGCCTGGTGACCCCGTCACCGGCGTCCTCTCCAACCTCTTCCCCTTCGTCTAGGGACAGACATGGCCACCACAGAACAGCCAGAGCCCAAAGCCACAGACATCGGCCCAAAGAACCCGGCGATCCAGGCGGGAATGGACGTCGTCGATTACCTCGACGAGCGGACCGGCATAAAAACCGGCGCCAAGTGGTTCATGTTCCGCAACATCCCGCGCGGCACGAGCTGGTTTCAGACGCTCGGCTTCACCGCGATGGTGGTGTTCGGCATGCAGGCGATCACCGGGATCATCCTGGCGATGTACTACAAACCGGACCCCACGATCGCCTTCGAAAGCATTCGCCACATCACCGAGGACGTGACATGGGGCTGGCTCGTCCGCGGCATGCACAAGTGGGGCGCCAGCGTCATGATCGTGGTGGTGTTCCTGCACATGGGTCGCGTGTTCATCTGGGGTGCCTACAAGTACCCCCGCGAGCTGACCTGGGTCACCGGCGCGCTGCTGCTCTTCATGACGATGATGATGGGCCTGACCGGCTACCTGCTGGTCTGGGACCAGAAGGCCTATTGGGCCACGGTCGTCGCCGTCAACATCACCTCTCAGGCGCCGATCCTGGGCCCCTACGTCGGCGAGATCCTGCGGGCAGGCCCCGAGTTCGGGCCGGACACGTTATCCCGGTTCTACTCCATCCATATGCTCTTGATACCCGGGGGTATCGCGACCTTCATCGC
>JANMDV010000207.1:0-10381 GCA_031376485.1 Actinomycetota bacterium | reverse complement strand
GCGCGGGATTTGATCGGCTTGGGGTATGAGGTCGTCGTGATCGAGAAGAGCCGGGGTGTCGGTGGTCGCCTGGCCGCTCGCCGTATCGAGGGAACGGTGGTGGACCACGGTGCGCCCCTGATCGAGTGCGTCCCGGGGAGCGCGTTGCACGGGCTCGTACACTCACTCGCCCGCGATGACGTGGTCTGGATGAGCGCGTCCACCGTCGCCTACCGGTCGGGTGCGACCCGCTTGGCCAAGCTGATGGCCGAAGGCGTGGAGGTGCTCCTCGGAGTCCGGATCACCGCGCTTCGTGCAGCGCGTGCAGGATTCGAACTCGGAGGTGAACAGGGCAACACCCACGGTGTGGTGGACGCCGTTGTCATCAGTGCCCCGGCTCCCCAGGCAGCCGACCTCTTGGAACAGAGTCCAGAGGCCGGTACACGCGTGACAGCGCTTCGCGCCGCCGTCTATGACCCTGCCGTGATGATCCTGGCAGGGATGCGCATACGCACGCCGTCCTCGTTGGAGCCATTCGCCGTCGAAACGCCATTCGCGCGCATCACAGCCGAGTCGGCCAGGGGCCGTGAGCCCATCGATGGCGTGATGCCCGTCGTCGCGCGGATCGCACCCGGCCGCAGCGCGGATCTGTTCGATGCAGCGGACGGCGACATCCTGGCCGATCTCGCGCCCCGACTCTCCGCCCTGTGCGGAGCAGTGGGGGAGCCCGCTTGGACGCAGGTCAAACGGTGGCGCTACGCAACGCTGCCCGTACGGCTTGATCCGGAGGTCGTCAACCCTCCGGCCAGCCGCATCGTGGTCTGCGGTGACACCATCGCCGGGGGTGGACTCGAAGACGTCTTTGCGTCTGGACGCGCCGCCGCGCTGGCTGTTCACAGGGCGCTGTCAATGGCCCCAAAGCACTCGGAGACCCTCGGGAACGGTGCCGCTTCCCGTACGACGTCATAGCGAGTCGGTAATCTGCCGGGCAGCAGTGCTTCGCGATCAAACCCAGGAGAGAAATAACGTGAACAAGTCCGAGTTCGTCGCCGCCGTCGCAAAGCGCACCGGAGGCACCCAGGCCGACGCTTCAGCGTTCCTCGACGCGGCCCTCGAGGAGATCCAGTCGACGCTTGCCAAGGGTGGGGAGGTCGCGATCACTGGCTTCGGCAAGTTCTCGACATCGAAGCGCGCCGCGCGCATGGGTCGCAACCCGCAGACGGGTGAGGCGATCAAGATCGCGGCAGCCACGCTGCCCAAGTTCAGCGCTGGCGCCGTGCTGAAGGCATCGGTCGCCAAGAAGAAGAAGAAGTAACACTCGAATCTCGAAGCGGCACGGACGCCGCTTCAGGATCACCCGATCGCGGTGGTCGAATGTTGTCTGTCCGATTTCCAGCGGTCGGCGTCAGGCGGGTGCGTCGCGCCGGGCGGTCAGGCGGCCAGGGGCCATGCGCTTGACGTCCCATGCCAAGCCGAGCCGCTCAAGCGCTCCGATGGTCCATGCGCTGATGTCGATCTGGCGACGGTCGATCCCGTGAACCGCAGAGCCAGGGAACGCGTGATGGTTGTTGTGCCAAGCCTCCCCGAAGGACGGCAGCGCAAGTAGCCAGACGTTGCGACTGTGATCGTCCGTCCGATAGGTGCGTCGGCCGAACATATGGCAGACCGAGTTGATGCACCACGTCGCGTGCTGGAACAGGAAGATCCTGATGAGGCCCGCCCAGATCATTGCCTCGATGCCGGCCAATGCCGAGCCGCGCACGGCAAAAGCGACGACAAACGGGATTCCTACTGACAGGGCGACCCAAAGCATGTACAACCTGTCGATGCGGCGGATCAGTGGATCGCCATAGATGTCGCGCCCCCACTGCTCGCCGCGCTCCATCCCCTTCGTGCGAAAGAGCCATCCCATGTGGGACCACCACAACCCGACGATCCGTCCATGTTCACCGTGGCGCCCGACGTGCGGCGAGTGCGGATCGCCGTCGTCGTCGCTGTGGGCGTGATGCTTGCGATGATCGGTGACCCACTGCGTCAACGGCCCTTGAATGGTCATTGCGCCCAGGATCGCCAACGTGCCGCGCACGGCGGGGGTCGTCTTGAAACTCTTGTGCGAGAACAGCCGGTGGTAGCCCACCGTGATGCCCAGACCACACGCGACGTACAGGACCAGGAACAGCACGACGTCGATCGGGTGCAATGCGATACCCCACAAGCCCCATCCGACTGCGGCAACGCCGAGCGGCGGCACTACGACGGCCACCAGAGTCACCAGCCTGCTCGCCAGGCTCGTCTCGTCGCGGACCGTCCCGATCCGGCGTGCATTCGTCGTCGGGACCGCCATCGGAGGACAACATTAGCTCGCTTTTCGGGTGCGACGAGTGACATCCGTCCGAGGGCAGCGAGATGAACGTGGCGATCGTCGGCACCGGGATAGCCGGACTCGGCGCGGCGTACCTGCTGGACCGGGCGCACGACGTCACCGTCTTCGAGCAGGCCGGCTACGTCGGCGGGCACACCAACACGATCCCGACACGCCTTTCCGACGGCCGCGTGCTCGGTCTGGACACAGGGTTCATCGTGCACAACCGCGAGAACTATCCGCACCTGGTACGCCTGTTCGCCGAGCTGGGCGTGGCGACCCAGGAGTCGGAGATGTCGTTTTCGGTGACGTGCGAGCGGTGTGGGTTGGAATATTCCGGCGCACGGCCGTGGCGTCAGTGGGCGAACCTGGTCCGACCGTCATTCCTGCCGCTCTTGGCCGAAATCGTGCGGTTCATGCGCACGGCACAGCGGGATGTGGGCCCGCCCGAGGAGACGCTCCTACAGTTCGCCGCGCGCGCGCGGTACTCACGGCGGTTTCGCGATCACTTCCTGCTGCCCCTGACGGCATCCCTGTGGTCGACAGGTCCAGCCGAAGCCCTCGATTTCCCCGCGGCCTATGCCATTGCCTTCTTCGCGAACCACGGAATGTTGCGTTTCCGTCGGTTCGCGTGGCGCACCGTCGTCGGCGGCAGCCAGGCGTACGTGCGGCAAATCCTCGATCGGTTCACCGGTACGGTGCATCTGGGTGACGGCGTCCGGTCGGTTCGCCGTGACGTCGAGGGCGTGTCGGTCTGCACCGAATCGGGACGCACGATGCGTTTCGACGCGGTTGTGATGGGTACTCATCCGGACCAGGCGCTCGCCTTGCTTGAGGATCCCAGTGACGACGAGCGCCGCCTGCTCGGCGCGTTCACCTACACCACCAACGAGACGATCCTGCACACTGACACCCGTGTGATTCCGCGCCGCCAAAGCGCCCGCGGAGCGTGGAACTACCGCATCGTGGATTGCCATGACCCCGCCCCGACGCTGACGATGACGTATGACCTCAACCGCCTGCAGCGGCTCGACGAGCCACGCCACTATCTTGTGACCCTCAACCGCGGAACCGAGATCGCAGAGGACCAGATCATCCGACGTCTGTCATACGCCCATCCGCGCTACACCGCGGCTTCCTTGCGTGCCCAGGGCGAGCTCGCATTGATCGCGGGTGCGCGGCGCACCTGGTATTGCGGGGCGTGGCAGGGCAACGGCTTCCACGAGGACGGGTTTGCGTCGGCGGTGCGCGTTGCGCGTGGCTTGGGCGTGGACTGGTGAGGTCGGCGCTCTACACCGGGGTGATGATGCATCACCGCTCGAAGCCCAAGGAGCACGTCTTTCGCTACAAGGTCTGTTTCTACGTGCTCGACCTGGACGAGTTGGACCAACTCGACGCGCGGCTCGCGCTGTTCAGCTACAACAAGGCCAACCTGTTCACGTTTCGTGACACTGACCACATCGGCGATGCCCGCCTGTCGATCAAGGACAACCTGGTCGCGTGGCTTGCGGAGCGTGGCGTGGACCTGGCCGGTGGCCATATTCTGATGCTGACCAACCTGCGCACGTTCGGGTACGTCTTCAACCCGGTCAGCTTCTTCTACTGCTACCGGGCCGATGGGTCGTTCGCCTGCTCCATCGCCGAGGTCAGCAACACGTTCGGTGAGCGACGGCCCTATCTGTTGGACGAGCAGAACCTCGTCGCCAACGGCACCAGCCGCACCTGGAGTCAGGCCAAGGAACTGCACGTCTCGCCGTTTTTCGGGATGGATCAGCGCTATGAGTTCGTGTTGACGGAACCCGGCGAGCGAATCTCGGCGCGCGTCGACCTGTTCGAGGGTGACGAGCGCATCTTCGTCGCCACCCAGACCGGCACGCGACACGAGCTGACGGACGCCACCCTCGCCAAGACGCTCCTTCGCCATCCGTTCATGAGCCAGCAGGTCATCGGCTTGATCCATCTGCAAGCGCTGAAGCTGTGGAGGAAGCGCGTGCCCTTCCAGCGCAAACCGCGGTTCGACCCCGAGCGCGGGTCGTTCGGTGACGGGCGCGAGGCCACGGCGCCCTCGCGCCGGGCCCTGCGCGAGCTGCCCGCGCCCGCCAAGGTTGCGTTCGCCATTGGGCCGGTCCGGCGCTTGGTGCGCTGGGCGTTGTCGCGGCCCGCGGGCGGTGCGCTCACGCTCCTCATGCCCGATGGGGTGTCGCAGACGCGCGGCGACGCGGCCGAGGGTCGGCGCGCCACGGTCGCCATCAACAGCAAGGATCTGTTTCGCCGGATCGTGACGCGCGGACGCATCGGTATCGGCGAGGCCTATGTCGCCGGCGACTGGGATGCGGACGACCTGCCCGCGGCGCTCGAGATCATGTTGCTGACCGCCGAGGGTATGCGGCACCGACCGCCGGGATCGACAATGGTGCGCCTGCAAGCGTTGCGACCGCACCTGCCGCGGCGAAACCCGCCGGCGCGCGCCAAACGCGACATCGCCTACCACTACGACATCGGCAACGACCTGTACGAGCTGTTCCTGGATCCCTCCTGGACATACTCCTGCGCATACTTCGAGACGCCCGACGAGAGCCTGGAACAGGCGCAGCGCAGCAAGTACCGCCGCATCTGCCAGAAGCTCGCCCTGGGGCCCGACGACCATTTGCTCGAGATCGGCTGCGGCTGGGGGGGCTTCGCCCTGTTCGCGGCGGGCGAGTACGGCTGCCGGGTGACCGGGGTCACGATCTCCGAAGAGCAGCACGCCCTGGCCGTGCAGCGGGTACGTGACGCGGGATTCGACGATCGTGTCACGATCCTGTTGCAGGACTACCGTGCGGTGCAGGGCCAGTTCAGCAGGATCGCGTCGATCGAGATGCTCGAGGCCATCGGCGAGGCCGAACTCGAGACGTACTTCCGCACATGCGACCGGCTGTTGGCACCCGGCGGCAGCGTCTGCGTCCAGGTCATCTCGATCCCCGACCAGCGCTTCGAGCGCTATCGCCGCACCGATGACTGGATTCAGGAGTACATCTTCCCGGGATCGCTCCTTCCGTCGCTCGAGGCCATGATCACCGCAGCCAAGCGCGCGTCGGACTTGATCGTCCACCACGTCGAGGACATCGGCATCAACTACGCCGAGACGCTCAAACGCTGGCGCGAGCGATTCAACGCCAACCTCGATCAGGTGCGCGCGCTCGGCTATGACGAGCGGTTCATCCGGACCTGGAACTTCTACCTGGCATCCTGCGAGGCGGCGTTCCGCATCCGGGCGCTGCACGACTACCAGATCGTGTTGACCCGTCCGTTCAACACGACGCTGCCGCAGTTTCCGTCCGGGCCGGCGTTGTGAGCGCGCTCGCCGGGCAGCGCGTGTGGCTGACGGGTGCGTCCAGCGGGATCGGCGCGGCGGTCGCGACCGAGCTGACGCGCCGTGGCGCCCGGGTTGCGATCACCGCCCGGCGACGCGAAGCGCTCGACGCGGTTGCGGGCACGACGGGAATGCGGGTCGAGCCTGGCGATGTCACGGACGAGGTTGAGGTGGGTCGGATTGCCCAGGCGCTTCTGGCCGATTGGGGCGCGATCGATCTGGTCATCCTGAACGCCGGTGTCTACGAGCCGGTCACCCCCGACACGTTCAGGGCCGAGGTCTTCCGGATGCACCTGGATGTCAACGTGATGGGTGCGGTCAACTGCATCCAGGCGGTGCTGCCGGGGATGCGGTCCCGTCGAGCCGGACGGATCGCCGTCACGTCGAGCGTGACCGGCTATGCAGGCCTGCCCCTGGCATCGGCCTATGGGGCGACCAAGGCGTTCCTGATCAGCATGTGCGACGCGCTGCGCGCTGACCTGGCGTCGTCCGGCGTCAAGGTGACCCTGATCGCCCCGGGGTTCGTCCGCACGCCGCTGACCGATCAGAACCCGTTCGCGATGCCGGGCATCATCGAGCCCGACGCGGCAGCACGCATCATCTGCGACGGCCTTGAGCGGGGAAGTGCCGAGATCGGCGTGCCGCGTCAGGCGCTGCTGTTCATGAAGGCCCTCGCAATGATCCCGGCCCCATTGCGCCGATGGTACGTCGCGCGGATCGCGCGCAAACGCGAACAGGACGTCGTGCGCAGGACATGAGGTCGTCGTGACCGCGAGTCGGTGAGTGATTGAAAATCTCGGCAAGGGAGCGAACTCGCGCCGGCACGTTCAAGATCCCGAAACTGTGGGAGACTCGGGACGGGAAGTCGAGGCGCGCAGATGACAACACGAGAACACCGCTTGAGCCGCACGTTCGTCGAGCTGGCCGATACGTTGGTGGACGACTTCGACGTGGTCGAGCTGCTGACGTTCCTGGGCGAGCGCTGCGTATCTCTCTTCGACGCGGCCGCTGCCGGCGTGTTGCTCGTCGACGAGCAAGGGGTTCTGCATCCCATGTCTGCCTCCAACGAGGCAGTGCAGCTCGTCGAGATCTTCCAGATCCAACACGCGGAAGGCCCCTGCTTCGACTGTTTTAGGACCGGAGAAGCGGTCGAGGTCAACGACCTCGCGGCCGCCGCCGACCGCTGGCCGCGTCTCGTCCACATCGCGACGACTGCCGGTTTTCGCTCGGGCTCCGCGTTCCCCATGCGACTCCGGGGCCGAGTGCTCGGCGCTCTCAATCTGTTCCGCACTTCCACGGGCCGGATGGACCCCGCCGACGTGATCGCGGCCCAGGCCCTCGCCGATGTCGCTACGATCGCGATCCTGCAGCAGCGTGCGGCTTCCGACGGACAGTTACTCAGTGAGAAGCTGCACGTCGCTCTGAACAGCCGGGTCGCGATCGAGCAGGCCAAGGGCGTGATCGGCGAGCGAACCGGCGTCGATATGAACGAGGCCTTCGTCCGGCTGCGCGCCTATGCCCGTGGCAACCAACGCTTGCTCGGCGATGTCGCCCGAGACGTGGTCGAAGGGAATCTCCCCGAGGATGAACTTTTCCTGACGACCTGACCGCGGGTATGCATGGCGAACAGGTGTCACCTCGTGAGCGCCGCCAAACCCTCCGTGTCGAAAAACGGTGGTTGTCTCTGGCGGCTCATTCTGGCGACAGGTCCGCCTTGGGCAACGTGGGTTCCGCCGACGGTCTCAGGGCCAACTCGCTCGGTTCTGACGCGCTCGCGGCGTTGGCGATGGCGCGGAGCATCCGGGGGAACATGACCTGGTGGGCCGGGGCGAACGCGTACCAGTACAGGCGGCCGACGAGGCCGTCCGGGTCGAAGAACGCGGTTTGGCGGATGATCGCGCCATCGCCGTCGGGCTCGACACGGTACTGGAGCCAGGCGCGACCGGGGAGTTTCATCTCGGCGACCAGGCGCAACAGGTGCGGGGGGTCGAACGCCTCGACGCGCCAGAAGTCGAGCATGTCGCCCGGAGCGAGGTCGATCGGGTGGCGTCGTCCGCGGCGCATCCCCACGCCGCCGAACGCCAGGTCCATCCATCCGCGAATACGCCAGAGGCGATCGCCGTAGTACCAGCCGGCCTTGCCGCCGATTCGGCGGATGGGCTCAAACGCCTCGGCCGGCGCGGCGGGCACGCGCACCCAGCGTGAGTCAACCATCTGCCGTCTGAGCGGGGTCCCGGCCCCGCGCAGCGGCCGGGGCGCAAGGGAGTCCTGCCACCGATTCTTGGATCGGTCCTCGTCGGCGATGGCGGTTTGGATCGCGTCACGCATTCCACGCGGACGAACCGGCATGTCGCGCATCGCGCTGTCGTCATGCACGACCGTCTCGTTGCGGACACCCTCGATCAGGTGGCGCCCGACCCGGGCGTACAGCGGGGTGATCAGGCCGAGCCACAGGCTCGAAAGCCACGGGCTCAGCACGGGCACCGGAATGATCGTTCGCCGCAACCCGAGCAGGCTCGCGAACTCACGCATGAGATCGCCATACGAGACGCGGTCGTGCCCACCGATCTCGTAGACCCGGCTTTGGTCTGCAGGGACGTCCAACGCCGCCAGCAGATACGCGACCACATCGTCGATCGCGATGGGTTGGGTCATCGTCCTGACCCACCGCGGCGTGATCATCACGGGCAGTCGCGTGACGAGCGAGCGGATCATGTCGTACGAGAGACTCCCGGCACCGATGATGATGGACGAGCGCAGCTCGATCGTCGGGACGCCAGACTCGCGCAGAATGCGACCGACCTCCTGCCGGCTCTCAAGGTGACTCGACAGGTCGTCGCCGCTGCCGAGGCCGCCCAGGTAGATGATGCGCCGGACGCCGGCATCGCGCGCCGCGGCCGCAAACGTCTCGGTCAGTGTCCGGTCCTCGGCTTCGAAGTCACCGTTCGATCCCATGGAATGGGCGAGGAAGTACGCGGTGTCGATCCCGGCCAGCACCCGTTGCGCGTCCTCGGCGACCGCCAGGTCTCCGCTGGCGACCGTGGTGTTCGGTCCCACGCGACCCCGCAAGGATGCGGGTCGACGCGTCAGGCATCGCACGTGTAATCCACGGGCCTCGAGCGCGGGCAACAGCCGTCCGCCGACGTAGCCGGTCGCGCCCGTCAGGAGGACCGTCGGCTCGGACGGACGGCCGGCACCTTCAGGGGTCACGTCGAAGACGACGTTGGCGTGGATGGGCAGGACACAGTTCGACCCATGGTATCCCTGCTCCACGCGTGCGCGCCGCCGGCTCTGGAGTGCGTTGACGCGGCCGCCGCCGACTGACAGCGTCGACGGTGTGGACGTTCTTCCCATCGGATCCCTCGCCATCAGGGGCGGACGAAACCTGGCCGGCGCTCCAATGGATGTGGAGATCGTCGCCGGAGTCGTCGCGCACAACGGCCCGGATACGCGTACCAGGGAATTCGACGCGAGCGGCTACGTCATCTCGCCCGGCTATGTCGACCTTCAAGTCAATGGGGCGAAGGGCGTCGATTTGACGGCAGCACCCAATCGGCTGTGGGACCTCGCGGCGGCGCTGCCAGGATTCGGCGTGACGAGTTTTCTGCCCACGATGGTCACCTCGTCGCGCGCGACGGTCGATGAGGCGCTGGCGGTGTTCGCGGCAGGGCCACCGGCGGGATGGCGTGGGGCGCGGCCCGTCGGGCTGCACCTGGAGGGGCCGATGATCGCCCTGGAGCGTGCCGGAGCGCACGATGTCGAGCACATCGTCGCCCCGACGGTCGAGACGATCGAGGGGTGGGCGCGAGACGCCGGTGTGACCATGGTGACGCTCGCCCCGGAACTCCCCGGCGCGCTCGCGGTCATCGCGGAGCTTGTCCGGCGCGATGTCGTCGTGGCCGCCGGACACACCGAGGCGACGGCGGAGCACGCGCGAGCGGCCGTCGATGCCGGCCTGACGGCCGTGACCCATCTGTTCAACGCGATGGCCCCGCTGCATCATCGGGTTCCGGGCCTCGCGGGCGCGACCTTGGCGGATCTGCCTGTGACCGCGAGCTTGATCGCGGACGGTCGCCATCTCGACCCGGACGTGGTGCGACTCGCGTGGCGTGCGCTCGGACCTGAGCGGCGCATCCTCGTGTCCGACGCGGTTGCGCCACTCGGGGCGCCGTCCGGGCGCTATGTCCTCGCCGGGCGTCAGATCGTGTTCGACGGCGAATGCGCCCGCACGGAGGCCGGAGACCTCGCCGGTGGTGTCACCGGGCTCGACGCGTGCGTCAGGAACGTCGTGGCCATGACCGCGTGTTCGGCGGTCGACGCGGTTCGTGCCGTGACCGTCACACCCGCCCGCCTGATCGGCCGTGCGGGTTTGGGGGTGTTACGTCCGGGAGCTTCGGGGGACGTGGTGGTGCTGGACGGCGACCTGCAGGTCGTGGCAACGATCGTCGCCGGGATCGTCGTCCACAGCAGCACGGATCGTTGAGTCGAGGAGTTCCCCGATTGCCACGACCGGGCCGATGACCACGACGGCGGGATTGCCGACGCCGTCGGCACGACACGCATCCGCGATTGTGCCGAGTGTGGCCGTGACCCGCCGCTCCTTGGCGGTCGTGCCCCATTGGATCGCGGCTGCGGGCTCGTCGCCGGCGCGGCCACCTTCGATCAGCGCGCCGGCGATCTGATCCAGG
>JANMDV010000111.1:0-9201 GCA_031376485.1 Actinomycetota bacterium | reverse complement strand
CGGGCGCTGCCAACGGCGACCAGCAGGGCGCCGCGGCGTTCGAGGTGGTCGATCATCGCGTCCATGAAGGCCATCAGGCGCTCGCGTGGCGGCGCGCCGGGACCGAGCGGTGGGTCGCCGCGCAGGATCTCGTGCTGCAGCTCGCGGTCGTTGGCATCCAGGATGGCCATCGCCAGGCCTGACCGGTCGCCGAAGCGCCGGTAAAGGGTTCCCTTTCCGACGCCCGCCGCGTGGGCGATCTCGTCCATCGACACCTGCTCGACACCCCGCTCGGCAAACAGGCGTTCTGCTGCATCCAACACCTTGCGACGGTTGCGGGCAGCGTCCGCGCGCTCGGTAGTTGCGGCGGCAGAGGGGTTGATCGGTGTGAATCGGGTACCCATTGACAAAACGGACTGTAGTCCGCTACTCTCCCCGTATCAAGCGGACGTCAGTCCGTTTTACTCACCACAACGACTTCAAGGAGCACAACAATGGCAGACATCCCCGCCGGCACATGGGCAATCGATCCCGTCCACTCCTCCGTCGGCTTCGAGGTCAAGCACCTCGGCGTCTCGACGTATCGCGGCAGCTTCCCTGGTGTCGAGGGCACAATCGAGACCATCGAAGGGGCGGTCACGAGCGTGCAGGGCACCGCACACATCGAGAGCCTCACGACTCAGGACGTACAGCTGACCGGGCATCTGATGAGCCCGGACTTCTTCGACCAGGCCAACCATCCGACCGGCACGTTCGCCTCGACCAGGATCGAGAGCGACGGCAACGGCAAGCTCAAGGTCGTCGGCGAGCTGACGCTGCGCGGCGTCACACAGCCGGTCGAGCTCAAAGGTGAGCTCGAGGGCGTCGGTCCAGACCCATACGGCAATACGCGCATCGGTATCAGCGCCGCCGGGTTCATCGATCGCACCAAGTTCGGTCTGAACTGGAACGTCCCGCTCAGCGATGCCGTCGTCGCGGTCGGCGAGAAGGTCAAGCTCGTCTGGAACGCAGAAGGGATCAAGGGATAGCCATGTATGACACATCGCCGACATTCCGCATCCTCGCCATTTCCGGCAGCCTCCGGCGCGAGTCGGTCAACCGCGCGATGCTGCAGGCCGCAATCGAGCACGCGCCGGACGGGGTCGAGATCGAGCTCTACGAAGATCTCGGCTCCATCCCGCCGTTCAACGAAGACGATGAGGGCGATCGCACCCCGCAAGCCGTCCTCGATCTGCGTCACCGCATCGGTGAGGCAGACGCCCTGCTGATCTCGACGCCGGAGTACAACCACTCGGTGCCCGGTGTGATCAAGAACGCCATGGACTGGGCGTCACGTCCCGCAGGCAGGTCCGAAATCGTCGGCAAACCCACGGCTGTCATGAGTGCGTCGCTCTCGACCTTCGGCGGAGTCTGGGCGCAGGCCGAGCTTCGCAAGTCGCTCGCCGCCGCCGGAGCCCGAGTACACGAGGAGGGTGTGGCGCTCAGCAAGGCGTCGGAACGCGTCGACGCCGAGGGCAACCTGGTGGATCAGGAGTTCATCGACCAAATCGTCGGACTCGTCGAGGATCTTCACGCGCTCACCAAGACGCCGTTGGAGGTGTGGTGACCGGCGTCGCGGAAGAACCTGAGCTCAGCGTGTGAGATTCTTCGGGATCGGCGCATTGGGGTCGTGCACCGCTTCGCGCCGACGAACGACGACGTCAGTCATTGGGACTGACTCTGCTCGGTCGCCGCGATGCGTTCCTCGATCTGGGCGCGCCGGGCCCGCAGCTCGGAAAGGTCGGCGGTCGCGGCGACGCGGTCGTCACTGCGAGCCGGCGTACAGCACGCGCTTCGGCCCCGTCGGCGTTGGATCCATGCGAGGGCAGGGCATGCTCCGGCGGCAAGGGCCACCGCTGCGAACAGGACGGCGGTCTCCATCAGCTTCGGGCTGTTTCGGTGGGCTGCGCTTGGATCTCGTCGATTCGTGCATCGAGGCGTGCGGCCTCTGCCTTCAGGGATGCAAGGTCCCCTTCGGCGTCGTGCCGAGCCTGTTGGCGTTTCGCGCCGCCGAACATGCCGCGTCCCATGAACAGCATCATCAGCCCCATTCCGACTGGACAGGCGAGGACGGCGATCGGCAGTAGTAGGTCTCTCACGGTGGCTCCATTTGAGTAGTAGATGCGGGATACATTGTAACTACGTTGCATGTAGTATACCGCAGTGGCGCCGATCGCGGCGAAGGTCCGGTTCCAAGGGGGGTACACTCGCATGGTGGCCAAGCAATCGCAGGAGTCTCCTCGCGAGGGCGGGAGCGCCCCGTCGCTCGGACACCTCGGTGAGCTGCAGACGCAGGTGTTGCAGGCGCTGTGGTCGGCGGGGGAGGCCACGGTCCGTGACGTGCGTGACCGGCTGGAGGCGGGCGGGGTGAAGCTCGCCTACACCACGGTGCTGACGGTGATGACGCGGCTGCATGCCAGGGGCTTGCTCACGCGTGTCCGGCAGGGGCGCCGGGACCATTACCGCGCGGCGGTGGGGGCGCACGAGCTTCAGGCGGCGCTGTCTCGTGAGGCGGTCGATCGGCTCCTGGAGGCCCACGGCGACGATGCGCTCGCCGCGTTCGCCACGAGGATGAGAGACGGTGATCCGGCGGTGCTTGCGACGTTGCGGGAACTGCTCGACGGTGGCCGCCTGTGACGAGGCCACTCCCACGGGCGCTCGCCTTCATGAGCGCCGTGGCGCTGCCACTGGCGTTGCTCGCGGCAGTCGGGTGGGATTCGACAGGACCCGTCTGGGTTTTCCTGCATGCGTGCGCTCGGGCGTGGGCAACGGCTGCATCCCTGCCCGTGGTGCTCGCCTTCGGACTGGCGCTGTCTGTGTGGTTCCTCGTAGTCGGTCACGGGTGGCAGCACGCGTTGGCCGCTGACGAGGCCCTTCGACTGGCGGCAGCCCATCGGACCTCTCCCACCACCACGGTCCTGGCGATGTCCCGGCAACTGGGCATACGCCGGCTGATCGTGACGGACCTCCCCGGGCACCTGGCGTTCTGCGCCGGCCTGCTTCGCCCGACTGTCGTCGTGAGTTCGTCCCTTGTCGCCTCGCTGAGCCCCTCGGCGCTCGCAGCGGTGCTAGCGCACGAGGCGGCCCACGCCCGCGGGCGTGACCCACTGCGGCAGATCCTCGCCTACGCCATCGCGCGCGGCCTGTGGATCGCCCCGGCCGCTCGGCGCGGCGCCGACTATCTGCGCCTTCGCCTCGAGGTGGCAGCCGATCGCGCCGCTGCCCGCTACGTGGGACGCCGAGCGCTGGCTGAGGCGCTCCTCGCTCTCCACGTCCAGCCGGCCACCTCGCACGCCGTCGCCGGAGGCGCGAGCGAGCTGACGGCCCGGATTGATGCGCTGGTCGGCGGCTCAACACCGCCCCGCCTCACAATCGGGCGTGCCGCCGCCCTCCGGTCGTTCATCGGCCTCACGCTGTCAGTCGCGCTCGTCGCGATCGCGGTCACCGGCCCGGGGGTCGGTCCGGACGCCGTCGCACCCATGCCGATGAGCGGTGCCGACTTCGCCGACATGGGCCTTGCGTGGGGTCTTCGCATCGCGGTCGTGGTGTTCGCGTGGAAGGCCGTGCGCTGCCTGCTCAACCGGCGAGCTGCGAGCGGGCCTACCGAATATCCCGCCATCGAGGGTTCGCGATGACGACGGTCACACAACCGGGTGGGCGCTCCGCCCCCCGTGACGAGGAGATATCCTTCCCGCCGAGCAACGCGCTGGTGACAGTTCCGTAGACGTTCGAACGAGGACACACGTCACGGAACCGAGGCCAGGTATCAACGACACCTAGTGTAGTAGTATCACGGGTGATGAGTTCCTCACCGACCTGTCTTTGCGCCTCGCGCGGCGAGACCCCAAAGCCGGGGAGGAGCCATGGCCCGCTCTCGAACCGTGGGTGGAGGCGATGAAACCGGTCCTGCTTGAGATCGGGAGTCTCAGCTTCACGAGCTACGGGGTGAGCAAGGCTCTCGCGGCACTGGTCGCCTGGTGGATGATCGCGCGTGAATTGGGCCGGCGGGGGCTCGACCCCAGCCCCGCCGTCGCTTTGACGCTGGCCGGTGCCCTCGGCGGGTTCGCCGGCGCCAAGCTCTACTACCTGGCCGAGAACGTCGGCTCGCTCGCCGTCAGCGACCTCGGCGGAACCGGCTTCACGTGGTATGGCGGCCTCATCGGCGGCACCGCCGCGGTCATCATCGTCTCGCGCCGTGTACGGCTCTCGTTGGGACTCGTCGCCGGGGTGATCGCCGCGCCCTTGGCGATCGCGTACGGCATCGGCCAGATCGGCTGCCTGCTCGCAGGAGACGGGACGTACGGCATCGCGTCGGATGTGCCCTGGGCAATCAGCTTCCCGGACGGCACGGTTCCCACTCTTGAGCGCGTCCACCCGACCAACGCCTATGAGGCGCTCAGCGCCTTCCTCGTCGGCGCGCTTTTGCTGCGTCTGCGGGGGCGGGTATCGGATGGCGCCCTGTTCGGGCTGTTTGCGGTGCTCATGGGGTTGTCACGTTTCCTGGTGGAGTTCGTCCGGCGTCACGACGACGTCGCCTTCGGTTTGACCCAGCCGCAGCTGTGGTCGGTGCTGCTCGTGGCGGTCGGCATCGTCCTCGGCCTCGTGAGCGGGGGTCGCGCGCCGAGACGTGGCAGCCCCACACCCGCGCGCTCGAGCTAGGCGATGGCCAGCGCGCCCCGCTCCCGGTTCATTTCGCTGACGAGGAGGATCGATGGCACGACCTAAGCTGAAGTCCCAACCCGCCGCGAAGTCGAAGCCCGCTCCGCAGGCTCGCAGCCGTGGCCGACTCGTCATCGGCGCGACGGCTGTCGCCGCGCTCATGGTCGTCGGCGTCACCCTCCTGCTCAACCGCGGCGGCGGAGCGACGGCCCCAGGCGGCAGCGCGACGAGCATCGGACTCCCTGACACCCCCGACTACCACTCGCTGCTGGTCGATCCCACCAACACAGAGCGGGTGACCCTCGGTACCCACGCGGGCCTGTTCAGGACCGGGGACGGGGGCCGCACCTGGCGGGCGGCTGAGCTCTCCGGCCAAGACGCGATGAACCTCGCGCGGACCGCAGGGCCGCTGTGGGCCGCAGGCCACGAAGTCCTGGCACGAAGCGACGACGGTGGGACCACCTGGCGGGACGTGCGCCCGCGGGGCCTGCCGAGTCTCGACGTGCACGGCTTCGCCGCCCACCCCCGCAGCGGGGAACTCTTCGCTGCGGTCGCTGGGCAGGGGCTGTACAGATCCAATGACGACGGCCAGACCTTCACCCGCGCCTCGCGAGACGTCGGGGGCTCGGTCTTCGGGCTCGCCGTAATGCCCGATGGAACGCTGCTGGCCGCTGACACCAGCCAGGGGCTTTTGGCAAGCGATGACGCCGGTCGAAGCTGGCGGCGGCTGATCGGCGAACCGATGCTGGGAGTCGCGATCAACCCGGCCGACCCGAAGACCGTCCTGGCGACGGGCAAGGGCATCTACCGGTCGGCCGACGCGGGCACGACGTGGACGCGAGCCGTCGAGATCACCGAGGGCGCCGGACCGGTCGCCTGGTCGCCGAGTGCCCCCAAGGTTGCCTACGTCGTCGGCTTCAACCGCGTGCTGTACCGGACAGACGACGCCGGCGAGCGCTGGGCGCCTGTGGATACGGGAAAGTAGGGGGAGCCCGTGTCGATGAGGCACTTGATGACCTCTCGGTGCGCCACACGGCGCGGGGCGCGCCGGCGCCACCGGGGTGAAACCGGCGCGCCCCGACTCCGTCGCGTCGTATTCGATGAGTGAGCGTCCCGACATGGATGGCAGTGACGACACGACGGGAGCGGAGAGGAGGACACGCCGGTCTCCCAGACGGCTGATCGGCGTGGCGACGCTGGTGGTTGTGAGTGGGGCCGCACTCGCTTTCGGGTTGTTACGGTCAGGGGCAGGCGATGGGCTCGACCCGACGGGCCGGATCGACCCGGCGCGGCGATCGTCGGCGCCTGAACTGTCGGGCGGGGTTCTCGTCCCGCCCACGGTGTCGCTCGCTGCGCTTCGTGGCACTCCGGTCGTCGTGAACTTCTGGGCGTCGTGGTGCGTGCCGTGCCGGAGGGAGGCCCCCGACCTGGCCCGCTTCGCCCGTGAGCGACCGGGAGGGGCGCGGCTGGTCGGCGTCAACTACCAGGACCGCAGGCAAGATGCCCTCGCGTTCGTCCGTGAGTTCGACTGGCGGTTCTCCAACATCCGCGACCCGGACGGGAAGCTCGGCGACCGCTACAAGATCCCCGGGCTGCCCACCACGTATGCCATCGACACCGAGGGGCGGATCGCCGCCCGGCTCACCGGGGCGCAGACCGTCGTCGATCTGACCCGCGCGGTTGAGGCGGCCGCACGCTGATGGAGATCGCCGGTGTGTCACTCGCGCTCGTGTTCGTTGCCGGGGTCGTGTCGTTCATCTCCCCGTGTGTGCTTCCCCTGGTCCCGGGGTACCTCTCGACCGTCACCGGCGTCGCGTTCGAGGACCTCCAGGACCGTGGCCCCGGCATCGGCCGCCGCGTCGCCATCACCAGCGCCCTCTTTTTGGGGGGGTTCCTGGCGGTGTTCATGGCGCTCGGGGCGAGCGCGTCGGTCGTCGGGGGCTTCCTCGACGATCACCGCCTGTGGTTCGACCGCATCGCCGGGGGCTTGATCGTGGTGTTCGGTCTCGCGATGCTCGGGGTGGGGTGGTCGGGATCACTCGGCGGCGGATGGATGGAGAGGGTTCGCTCAACTGCCGGTCGGCGCGGCGGCCCGGTCGCCCTCGGCGTCGCGTTCGCCTTCTGCTGGACCCCGTGTGTCGGTCCGGCGCTCGCCTCGATCCTCGTGCTCGCCGGGTCGTCGGGGTCGCTCGGCAACGGCGTGACCCTGCTGGGGGTGTACGGCCTCGGACTCGCGGCGCCGTTCCTCGCCGTCGGCTTCGGCTTCACCCGGGCACTCGGCGCGTTCAATCGCGTGCAACGCCACTACCGTGGGATCCAGATCACCGCGGGACTGCTTCTTGTGTCGATGGGAGCACTCCTTCTGTCAGGGAAGCTCTACTTGCTCAACGCATACGCACAACGGATACTGCGCTCCCTCGGCCTCGACTGGTGGACCGGCCTGTGACGCGACCCGACGCCGACGAACTGGGCGCCGCGGGTCGCACCGGGCGCTCAACGGCCTCGCGACTCGGGACAGGCCTCGCGGTCGGATTCGCGGTCGGCCTCTTGGGCCTCCTCGGTTGGGGGATCCTTGAGGACAGTCCGGGCAACGGCTTGGTCGCAAAGATTGCGCAGGGGCAGGCCCCCGCTGCGCCGTCGTTTGATCTGGACGCGGTCTGGCCGGAGGACCAGGTGTGGCCCCGCGAACTGCAGGCAGCGCTCAGTGACGGGCGGCTCTCCTCGGAGGAGCTTCGCGGACGCCCCGTCGTGCTGAACATGTGGGCCTCGTGGTGCATCCCCTGCCGCGAGGAGGCGCCGATCCTGAACGCTTCCGCCCGCGCCCACTCGGGCGAAGTGACGTTCGTCGGGATCGACGTGCGTGATCTTCGCGACGACGCCCTTGAGTTCCTACGCGAGTTCCGGGTCCCCTTCGTCGCGGTGCGCGACAGAGAGGACCAGACGTTCCGGGCCTATGGCCTCACCGGTGTGCCGGAGACCTATTACCTCGACACGACAGGGCGGATCGTCGCCCACAGCCCCGGTGCGATCACCCGCCGCACCCTTGAGGACGGGATCCGCCGGGCAATCGAAGGAGACGCAACTCGATGAACCCGCGCACCCTTAAATGGACCTTCGCCGCCGCGCTCGTGTTCGCGGCCCTCGCCATCGGCAGCGTCGTCGCGACCCGCGTGACGCGGCAGGAGCCTGACGCGCCACGCTACCGGGGAAGCGCAGCCGTGGTCGCCTCGCCGTTGCCGAACTTTGCGCTCCGAGACCAAGATGGCCGGCTCGTCCGATCCGAAGAGCTTCGCGGCAAGGTCACAATCCTCACCTTCCTCGACACCCAATGCACCGCGGCATGCCCCGTCATCGCTTCCCAAGTGGCGCGCACGCTCGACCGACTCACCTCGGATGAGCGCACGCAGGTTGAGGCGATCGCGATTAGCGCCGACCCGAAGGAAGACACACCCGCGAGCATCCGCGCGTTCCTGCGCCGAAACCGCGCGGAGGGGCAGTTGCGATACCTCTCCGCACCGCAGTCCGAGTTGCGTCCCGTGTGGAAGGCCGCCCAGATTCTCTCCAGTGCCGACTCCGGCGACGACGAGACGCATTCGGCGCCCGTGCGCATCTACGGCCGCGACGGCCGTTGGATCGCCACGCAGCACGTGGGTGCCGACCTCTCACAAGAAAACCTCGCCCACGACATCCGCCTCGCCCTCGCACAAGACCCTAGGGCCTGACGGTCTCCTGACAATCGACCCGTCCACGAACATCGAAGCCCCAGAGGATCATGCTCCTGTTCGGTGTGCTGGGTGTCGCGGCCTGGGAGTTCCTCGCAGAGCCCGCCGCCGATGAGGAACGAAACACCTCGGCCGCAGACCAGACCTCAGAACACGGCAAGACCACGACGGGGGACGCGTGGCGACGCCCCCCTGCGACCGCCGGTCGTCCCGTGCCTGCCCTGCTCATGGGTGGGGCGTTGGTGGCCTGCCTTCTGTCTGTCTCGCTGCAGAGGGCATGCGTCCACCGCGCCGCCCAGCCCACTGCAGATCACCGCCGATACCGTTCATCTGTCAGCTGTATCGATCTGGGTGGCGGGGATCGCGCTTCTCGCCTGGACCTCTATCGGCTGCCGAAGGTGGCGGGCGAGGCCGGGCCAATCCTGTCGGCCAGGGTCCTCGCCCGGTTCTCTCAGGTCGCCACCATCGCACTGATCGTCGTCCTGGCGACAGGGACCGTCAGGTCCCTCGGCCAGCTGTCCGCGATTCTACAGTTGTGGGAGACAGGCTACGGGCGCAGCGCACTGAAGATCGGCATGCTCGCCCCAATCGGATTCCTCGCGCTGAGAAACCGCAAGATCCTTGCTGCGCTGGCGATGGTGCGCCAACCCAATCGCGCGACGCTGGGCATGATCCGACGATCCGCGGTCCTCGAGTTCACGCTGGCGTTGGTCGTGGTCGTCATCGCCTCGTTGCTCGTCTCTCAAGTCCCAGGGAGGGTCCAATGAATCACGTCCCGGCGCGGACGAGCATCCGCATGACC
>JANMDV010000167.1:0-2973 GCA_031376485.1 Actinomycetota bacterium | reverse complement strand
ATCCTCGCCCGACGGTTGAAGGCCGAGTCCAGGTTCGGGGCGATCGCCGATCCGTTTGCCGATCGCATGCTCATGGCGGTGGGGTTGATCGGACTGATTGCGTTGGGTCGTTACTCGTGGCCCGGACCGACGATCATTCTGGCCCGCGACGTCATCGCAGTGATCGCGTTCGTCGTACTCGCCCGGCGCGGTGTCACCCTGAGTGTGGATGTGCCGGGTAAGATCAGCTCGGGTATGGCGATGTTCGCGGTCGGTTTGGCGTTGCTGATCGACCACCGGTCGATCGACGTGTACTTCTGGATCGCCGTCACCGTGTCGACCGCGACGTTCGTCAACTATGCATGGCGCACGTCGCGCACGTCGCGCACGTCGCGAAGCTCAGGCTCCACATGAGCTTCGGGTCTGTTTCGGCTATGCTGTTCAGGAATGGACTCCCTGGAAAACGACGAAAACACGCAACCGGCTATTCCGGCACCTGACCTCGCCGCGCTGACCGACGGTGATCTCAAGACCGAGATCCATCGGCTGACGCGTCGCGAGCGAGAGATCTCGTTCCAACGCCGGTACCTACACGGACAGATCGAGCTCGCCCGCACCGAGCTCATGCGCCGCCTCAGCGAGATGAGCCCCAGCGAACTCAGCATGCTTGACGTCGAGGAGCTGAACCGCATCCTGGACGGACCGGACGGAGGCAAGTGATGTATTGCCCGGAGTGCGGTTTCCATCAGAGCGAGGCACACAACTTCTGCGAGCGCTGTGGCGCCCTCCTGCACGTCGAGGGCGGCACGGTCGAGTCCACGGGGCCGTTCACGATCGCTGACGGTGAACACGACCAGAGTGGTCATGGCCATGTCGTCGAAGGGCCCGCGCTGGCCGTGCGGACCGGCGGAGGCCTGTCAGGTGAGATCTTCCGGTTGAGCGGCGCGCGCGTCACAATCGGTCGCGATGCCGCCAGCGATATCTTTTTGGACGACGTCACGGTGTCCCGAAACCACGCGGTCGTCACGTTGGCCGAGGGCGCCGTGTCGCTGCAGGATCTGGCGAGTCTCAACGGCACGTACGTCAATCGCCGACGCATCGACGAGCCGGAATCACTGGCGGACGGCGACGAGCTGCAGATCGGCAAGTTCAGGCTGGCGTTCATCGCATGAGCGATCCATCTGCTGCGACCGCGCAGGATCCGGGCCAAAAGGCCTTGACGATCGGGCGGGTCTGCGAGGAGCTCAAGGCCGAGTTCCCATCGGTGTCGATCTCCAAGATCCGGTTCCTCGAAGACCAACGGCTCGTCACCCCTCAGCGAAGCCCAGGCGGCTATCGCAAGTACTCGCAACGCGACGTCGAGCGCCTTCGTACCATCTTGCGGCTGCAGCGCGACGAATTCCTGCCACTGCGCGTGATCCGCCAGGAACTCGAGACATCGACCACCGGCAGCTTCAGCGTGGCCAACCAGGCGCGCCAACTCAAGCGCGCAAACCTGACCGAGCCTGCGCCCACGCTTCGCGTCGACACCGACGACCTGGTCGAGTCGACGGGGGCGCCACGGTCGCTCATCCAAGCCCTGCAGCAGTTCGGCCTGATCGGCGATGGTGACTCGGACAGCTACAACGAGACGGATCGTGAGACCGTGCAGACCGCCTTGGAGCTGGCGGCGTTCGGCGTCGAGCCCCGCCACCTGCGCTTGTTCCGGGTCGCTGCCGAGCGCGAGGCGGGACTGCTCGAACAGGTGCTGGCGGCAGGCCTTCGCTCCAAGAACCCGGAGCGGCGCCGCGAAGCCCTGCAGGAGCTCGAAAACCTCGCGGCACTTGCGTCGCACATGCGTCACCTGATGCTCGTCTCCGAGCTTCGTAAGATCGTTTCAACGTAAGGGCCCGTCTCATGACTCCCTCACCGTTCGGCGGCTGCAAACCGTCGCACTACGGCACTGGCGAGATCGCCGTTACCACCAGTAGCGGCGAGGCTCGCCACCACCGTCGTGCTCGGTTTTCGCTCGCCGTCCGGCAAGGTAGTTTTCATGACACGGGCCTTCAGTAGCCGTCCATCCGACTTCCGGGAGCCCTGCTGCCAGTGGCCTTCGACATCGACGCCGCGATTCGAAAGATCCCCAACCACCCGAAACCGGGGATCCTGTTCTATGATCTGATGCCGCTGTTCGCGAGCCCGGAAGGCCTGGCGGCGTGCATCGACGGGATCGCCGAGTGGGCACGACCTCGACAGGTGGACGTCGTGCTGGGTGCCGAGGCACGGGGGTTCATCATCGGCGGCGCCGTGGCACGGGCGTTGGGCGTGGGGTTCGCCGCTGCCCGCAAGCCCGGCAAGCTGCCCTGGAAGACGCTCCGTCAGGACTACGAGCTGGAGTACGGCACCGACGCGCTCGAAATCCACGAGGATGCGCTCGAGCCGGGAATGCGCGTGCTGATCCACGACGACCTTCTGGCGACCGGAGGAACCGCACAGGCCAAGTGCCAGATGGTGGAGCGCTTGGGCGGCGTTGTTGCCGGCATCGCCTTCGTTGTGGAGCTCACATTCTTGCCGGGGCGCGAGCGTCTGGCGGGGCACGACGTGCTGTCGTTGGTTCAGTATGACTCCGAGGCGGTTCCCGAGTCGTGACGCCCCGGCCGCTCGTGCATCGTTGGGAGGCACTCTCCGCATGGGCGCAGGCGGGCATCGGCTTTCCGGTTGCGTTCGTGCTGATGCTCCTGATCCACCTGGGGCCGTTCAACCAGCCGACAGTGCGTGCGATTGGGTACGCGGTGTTCTGGGGAGCGATTTTGACGGCACTCTTGGTCGTCGCGAGCCGTGCCGAGCGGGCCCGCCGCCTCGAGAACGAGCGAAGAGACGGGCGAGGAGACCGCGATGACTGATGACTTGCAGGTCCGCTCGCATGGGGCCGCGATGACCGTGACCGGTTCGTGTCATCTGCTGGACACCGGAAGCGTCAACGTGCTCGTCGATTGCGGTGCGTTCCAGGGATCC
>JANMDV010000150.1:0-6012 GCA_031376485.1 Actinomycetota bacterium | reverse complement strand
GATGGCGAGGCGATGATCCTGCACGACGCCACGGTGGACCGCACGACCTCGGGCGCCGGGCCGCTGGGGGAACTGACCACGGCTCAGGCGCGGGCGCTGGACGCGGGGGCAGGAGCCCAGATCCCGCTGCTGGCGGAGGTGTTGGAGATCGCGCGCGGGCATGTCCGGGTCAACCTTGACGTCAAGGAGGTCGAAGCCGTCGGGCCCGCCGCGGCGACGGTCACGGCACTCGGCATGGCCGGATCGGTTTCGTTCATCTCGTTCTTGCCGGAGGTGTGGGAGGCCCTGGCGGATGTCAACCCCGGGTGTCCGGTTATCCAGTTGGTGGATTCGGCCGCCGGTCTGGCCAGTATCGCTATGGGCGACGTCGGGACCCAGAGCCACATGGCGGGCGTGGGCGTGCCGGCGGCCATCGTCACGGAGGCAATGGTGGAGCGGATGCACCGGCACGGGCAAGGCGTATTCGCATGGACCGTCGACGACGACGCCGAGATGCGCCGGCTGATCGCCATGGGCGTCAACGGCATCGTGACCAACCGCATCGACGCGCTCGTCGAAGTCGAACGTCAGCTCCGCGCCGCCGGGTAGCGCCGCATCCTCAGCAGGTCTCCGCCCGTCCCGATGCGGCCACAGGCGCGGAAGCGAAAGAACGGCGGAGTTCCGATCCGCCGGTCGTAGCCGTGCCCTAGCGATTTGCGAAGAACAGTGATCGGGACGACGGGAACGGGACCGCCTCGTCGTCCTCAACGGCGGTAGAGCCGTGTCTAAGCAGCGCAAGCAACGCCGGCGGCGAGCGCCGACATCGGCGCACTTCGCTGATGATCCCCGCGGCCTCGTGACAACCGCGTCTGCTGTGACGGTCGAGGATGACGGGCGCCCGGCGCCTGACGTCAAGCCCGGAGATCTCCTGGTGGTGCCCGAGGGAGCCGTTCTCGCTGATGGGGAGAGACCCTCGATCTTTACTTCTCGGCCCCGATCCCGCCACTTCTCCTGCCGACTTCGCCGCTGATTGCCGGGCTCGCGCCGACGCCGAGCGCAAGCGACTTCGGAGCGCCATGGAATGGCGAGATGACGGAACGTGGGGCATTGGCCCCCGGTTGAACGGCCGAGTCTTCGACGCGATTGCAAACTTCCGTTCAGCGCCGGCGCATCAAGCCAGGTGATGACGGTCGCTAGGATTCGATTGCTGCAAGTTTAGAGGGCCACCGACGGGCGGCTCCACATGCTTTGAGGAGGTGCTCGGAAGTATCGCGTATTCGATGCGGTGGATGGCCCACGGATGTCAGGCCGATACCCACCGACGCAGATGTTCGGACGGGTGCAAAGGCCGACCAGAACAGTCCGCTTTCATGGGCCCAACCGCGGCCTCAAGGGGTCGTCACCGCCTGGCAGGTGCGGTCGGTCGATGGCGCGGTGATCCCCAACGATCACACCGACGAGGCGCGCGACCGCTTCTTGCTCGGCCGGCTCATGAACGGATCCACGTGCCGGCAGGAGCCGTCCTCGACGAGAGCGAGACGTTGTTGGCGCGCCTGGCCAGGTACCGGCATCGGCTCGAGCGCGCTCTGGTTCGCCTCGACGCCGGCGACCACCGCTTCTTCGCTCACCCGCTCCTCGACAGCTACCACACCGCGTGGTTCGAGCTCCACGAGGAGCTGATCCGCCTCGCGGGCCGCGACCGCCTTCCAGAGACCCAAGCCGGCCGGGCCTGATGCGACCGAGGATCGGCCGAGGGGCTCCCGCGCCGGAGCCCGAGTATCTAGGCAGGCGCCTCGTCGACCGCGCTGAGTTCGCCGGCGTCGAGGCGGCCGGCCGAGGTACCGAGGCGCTGCGGATCGACGCATACCCTGCCGCAGCCTTCCGCGACTCCAAGGAGGGTCATGACCGAACTCAGGGTTGACCGTCGCGCCGCGTAGCATGCGGACCATCGACGACCTGCTCGCCAACAATGCGCGCTTCGTGGAGGGCTTCCCAGCGGGACACTTCGACGTGCGCTCCTCGCGCCCCGACGTGCGCGTGTTCGGTGATCTCGACGGCCAGCCGTTCGCCGGCGGCGGCGGGTGCCTCGAGGAGATCCGGCGTGCAGAGCGTTGCCGCGCTACATCCGCTTCGTCGACAGCCTCCTCAAGACCGCCACCGAGCGGGTCCAGGAGGTCAAGCTGCGCGAGGAGGGCATCACGGCCGACACCTTCGACCGTGAGGCGATGACGCGGTGAGGCTGGAGCCCCTCTATCGCGCGACCTTCCGCTACCCCGACGGTGGCTACGGGACGACGCTCGAGGGCGAGGCCGGCAGCGAGGGGCACTACTTCTTCGTGGCCGAGGGCGCGGTCGAGGGCCGCGTCCGCGGCGTTCTCCACGGTGCCAACCACCCCCGCTCGCGGGTGGACCGCACGGCCCTGCCGAGCATCCAGGGGGCGATCGAGACCGACGACGGCGCCACGATCATCTTCGACTGGCGCGGCTTCGCCCGCTCCTATCCGACGGAGCGTCGTCAGATCTTGGTGTCGGCGACCCACGTCAGCGGTGACGAGCGCTACGCTTGGCTCAACGACGCCGTCTGCGTCGGCGCCGGCGAGATACGGCCGCGCGACGCCTCCGGCGGCCCCCGAGCCGTGGTCGGCGGAAAGATCGACTTCGTGATCGAGTTCTCGGAGGTAATCTGGGAGCCAATCACCGAGTAGTCGGGAGGACGATGTGTTCGCATTGCTCGCCACCTACACCAAGCCCGCCGAGGAGGTGGACCAGCTTCTGGATGGACACAGGGCCTGGATCATGCGCCACACGGAAGCCGGCAGGATCCTGCTCACCGCCCGCCAGGTTCCGTTGACGGGGGGCCTGATACTTGCTCGCGCGGGCAGCGTCGACGAAGTCTGGGAGATGATCCGCGAGGATCCCTTCCACGCCTCGGGCGCCGCCGAGTACGACGTGCGCGAGTTCGCCCCGGTGCGAGCGGCGCCCGGACTCGAGGGGCTCCTGGAGCAGTAGAGCCGCGCGGGCGGCCCTCAGACCGCCTCGCCCGCGAAGCCCCTCCAGAGGCGGGGACGTCGGGCAGCAGAGAGCGTCGCCCGGCAATCGCTCACTTGGGACCGCGGCAGGCAGTTGCGACTCGCCGTACGGCAGAAACGGACATAAGTACGGTTTGCGTGCATTCAAACCACGTTGTCATTCGGATGCTTTTGGGCCCTGGATGCATTCGTCCAGAGCTCGGTCGGCACCACAAGCGAGCTCTGACGGTCACCTGGAGCAGCCGGCGCCGGCCAGTCGCTGCGTCGGGCGACAGCTACTCCGCGCGTCGGTCCCCGAGAACGAGCAGGTAGGGGCGCGGCTGGCTGATGGCGTCACCGACCCGATGCCCCTCGAAATAGTCGGCGAACGCTCGGTGAAGCTCCTCGCCCCGCTCGGACTCGAGCGACTCGACGAGCGTCTTGGTCGGTCCGTAGGAACTCGAGAAGAGTTCCCAGATCGCTTCTCCCGATGCTCCGAGCTGAGGCGCGTTGCCTTCCTCGAACTCCAACATGAACGCGTCGCCCAGGAGCGAGCTGACGTAATTCTCACTCCCCCAGTCGAACTGGTTGCCCACCCCTGGCGGGGGCGGCGGCATGAAGGGCCGCATGATCGCGAACATGTCGGCGACGCCACCCTGCGGACGCCAGCAGGTGAGCGCGAGGCGCCCGCCGGGGCGACAAACCCGGGCGAGTTCGCGCGCCACCGCAGCGTGGTCCGGCGCAAACATCGCGCCGATCGCGGACGAGACCACGTCGAAGCTTGCGTCCTCGTGGGGCAGGCGTTCCGCGTCGCCGACTTCGAACCGAATGGACAGGCCCTCCTCGCCGGCCCGCTTGCGCGCCGTCTCGAGGAGCGCGGGGGCGAGGTCAAGTCCGGTCACCTCGGCCCCGGCGCGGGCGGCGCGCAGGGCGATCGCGCCCGTACCGTCGCGACATCGAGCCAGCGCTCCCCCGGACGGGGCGCAAGCCGCGACACGAGGTGGTCGTACATGTTGAGGATCGTGTCGGCGACGTGCTCGTAGGGCGCCGAACTCCAAACCGCGCTCTGGCGCTTCTTCAGCTCTTCAAAGCCCATCACACGCTCCTCCCTTTGCTCTCCGGCCAATTCCGAACCTCGGTCGCCCGGTCACGCAAGAGCAGTATCGCCTGTCTCGCACGGCGCAACCGCGCCGACGACGCCCCGCGCGCACCGGTGGAGGCGGCTCGCAGCAGCGAACCTCAGCGGCAAGCGCCGACTCGAGTAGTGTCAGCCTGTGCACCGCCATCGTCGTTTTTCGGCGTTTGCGGCCCCGGAGGAAGGAACGGGATGGATTCAGAGCAGACGGTTGACACGGCGGTTCGTGTGGAGATCTATCGCTTCTTCGTGGACCACGGCCGCCCGCCCGTGCCGGCGGAACTCGCTGAGCCCCTCGATCTGGATCAGGCGTCAGTTGAGGACGCACTCCGACGCCTCGCCGATCAGCACATCGTGGTGTTGGCGCCCGGCACCCCGTACATCTGGATGGCCAATCCGCTGTCCGCCCTTCCCACCCCGTTCCAGGTCGATACGGGCGGACGAACCTGGTTCGGCAATTGCATCTGGGACGCACTGGGAATCGTGGCGATGCTGGACGGCACGGGAACCGTGAGCACCTGGTGCCCGGACTGCCACGAGCGCCTGGTGGTGTCCGTCGACGACAATCGCGTGGCGTCAGGAGCGTGCGTCGCCCATTTCGCCGTCCCGGCGGCCCGCTGGTGGGACGACATCGGCTTCAATTGAGCGAACATGCTGCTCTTCAGGTCGGAAGAGCACGCGAGAGCCTGGTATCAACGACAGGGCACGCCGATGGGTGCGAGCCTCACGATCGAGCAGCAGTGGGAGCTCGCTCGACTGTGGTATGCGGATCGCATGTCTCCCAACTGGCGCCGCCGGACCCCAGCGGAGGCAGAAGCCGTCTTCGCCAGCGTTGGATTGACCGGCGAGTTCTGGCGCTTGACCGCCCCGACCGGCTGAGACAGACACGCTCGCGCACCCCGGGGCGGGCGCGAGACACGTGACCCGCACGCCCCGCTATGGACAAACGATCGATGAACCACAGCCGCACTCGCCGCAGGGGATCTCAGCCTCTGGACGGGAGAGCGCTTCGGGTATCGAGCACTCCTGATCGCGGCCTGGGAAGTTACGCGCAACGATTCGAGGCTGGGACGCGATGTACGTCACTCTGACCGAGGTTCGCGAGGCGCCGCCGGTTCACGCCAAGGAGACGGTCGATGATTCTGGTCAGCGTGACCGTCGTCGCGCTCGGCGTGTTGTTCATGCCGGCGCCTCCGCGTAACTCGGGTCCAACATCACAGGGCCAGACGCCACGGGTCCCGCTTCCGACCGCCGGCCCGCGATGACGGAACCACTATCTGGCGGCGCCGGCTGGGCCGACTTCCAGGCCGCCTGACAGCGCTTCTTTTGACCGGCAAGCGAGAACCCGCCGAGCCGGACGGGCTCGAGCGTGGATGGGCCTTGCCATGCGCGATAAAGGGAGTCCCCGCCACCCCTTGACATCCCTCCAACGGACATAAGTGTGGTTTGCGTGCATTCGAGAGGATACCCGTAGGCCGCGACCCGTTCGCTCGCTGAGGTTGGGGGTCTGGGTGGAATGAGAGAAGCTGGGGCTGCTTGCCTTTCGTGACCCTGTGCGTGGCGTGGTTGTGAGGATGAGTGGCGGTCTGCCGTCACTGGGGCTTTCAGGACTTCTGGAGGTCGGTGTTGACATGTCGATGTGGAAGGTTGACCCTGTGAGTGTCGCCTTCCACGGTGGAATGCGGGACATCCAGACCTGGGAGAGGGTCGGGTCATGTGGCACACGGTGTTCATCGTCTTGCACGCCGCGGCGGCGACGGTCGCGCTGCTGGCCGGGCTGGTGGCAATGCCGGCTGGGCGTTTGTTCGGGCTTTACCGTTTGGCGCTGGCGGGTTTGGTGGTGTTCTTGGTGCCCGCCCTCGTGATCGACTGGACGGAGTTCGACGTTCCC
>JANMDV010000149.1:0-3231 GCA_031376485.1 Actinomycetota bacterium | reverse complement strand
CCCGGCGGGTTCTACGGCGGCTGGATCACCAACGACATCGTCGGTCCGTTCAAAGGCGGACCAGGCACCTGGGGCTGGTAGCAGCCACACGGCGTCCCCGTTGATGAGGGCCCCCGTGTCACATTGTGCGGTGTGACACATGGTGTCAGACACGAATTGCCCCGGAACCCTTTGCTCATCACGGATTCCGGGATGCGAAACGACCCTTCCGTACAGGTCCATTCGGCAGGCGGCAGCCGTGGATGGGGCGGCTATGGAGCGAAGCGCCAGACGGTCGTGCCGGTCGAGACGTAGAGCTGTCCGTCTGCACCTTCGCCGAACCCGCGGACCCCGCCGTCTTCGCCTGCGGTGGGGAGGCGCATGCCGAGGAGGTCGGTGATCTCGCGAAGGCCACCCGGCTTCGGGCCTGCCCGCATCGACCACAGTCGTGAGCTGCAAAAGTCGCTGAACACGTAGCGACCGTCGAGGCCGGGGATGCTTGGACCGCGGTATACGTACCCACCGGTCACCGAGCAGCCGGCCCCGTGCCCGTAGTCGGCCACCGGTTGGATCAACCGGCCGGCCGACAGGCCGACGCCGGAGAACCGGCTGCGCCCTTCGAAGCGCTTCCAGCCGAAGTTCGCTCCGCGGGCGCGAGCCGCCGTGGCGAAGTCGATCTCCTCGCGGCTGTTCTGGCCGACGTCACCGATCCACAGGTCACCGCGCGTGCGGTCGAACGAGAACCGCCATGGGTTTCGCAGGCCGAGCGCGAAGATCTCCGGTGGGATCCCGGCACGCCCGCGGAACGGGTTGGACGCGGGTATCCGGTACGCGCGCCGGGCGGTGCGTCCGTTGACGTCGATTCGCAGCATCTTGCCGAGTGGACTACGCAGGTTCTGGGCGCGGTTTTCTGGATCCCCCCCGCTGCCGCCGTCGCCCATCCCGATGTACATGAAACCGTCGGGACCGAACGCGACCATCCCGCCATTGTGGTTGGAGTACGGCTGGGCGATCAACATCAGACGCCGTCGACTCCCCGCGTTCGCGACGTCGGGATTGCCCGAGACGCGAAGCTCCGCGACGACGGTGTCGCCGGGGCGGTTGGTGTAGTTGACGAACAACCGGCCGTTGGTCGCGTACCGGGGGTGGAACGCCAGCCCGAGGAGGCCCTGTTCGCCGCCTCTCGACACAAGTGCCGAGAGGTTCAGGAACGGTTGGGGCACCACGGTGCCGTCAGGCCGCACGATGCGGACCGTGCCACCCTGTTCGACCACGAACAACCGGTCGTCGCCGGCCGGTGCGGTGATGAGGAGCGCCTGCTTGAAGCCGGATGCCACCTGCGTGAGACGGGCACCCATCGCGGGAGCGGCGACTGTGAGCATGAGCGCCACGCCTGAGAGGCAAAGAACGGATACGCGTCTGATCATCGCTTGACCCTATCGCGCACTCCATTGCCCTGGTAATCACCCCGGTTCTGCCGGGTGCGGCGATGCGGCCATCCACATGGTCGGCATTTCGCCCGGTGGACGGCGGCGTGAGGCGAGACCCCACGCGATGACCGCGAGGAGGGGCGGGATGGTGCCGGGTACCTGGCGGGTGACGGCAAGCAGCAGTCCCAAAGCGAGCGCTGCGATTGCCGTCAACGCCGCTGCGGCCACGCGTCGCCGCGTCATGCCGGCCAGCAGGGTCGCGCCGAGCGCCGGGGCCAGGATGTCGAGCCAGCCGAACAGCGATCGTCCGAACGTCGCGTCCTGCAGCGCGGGCAGCGGGGTGCCGCCCACCGACGGGGGGATCACGGCGTGCAGGGCTTGCGTGCCTGGTCGCACCTGGTCGGTCAACACCAGGATGGAGTCCACGATTGCGAGCGCGACCAAGCCTGCCGCCAATGCCCAGGGAGGCGTACACATCGCAATGATCGCCGCGAGCGTCAGGCACGCACCGGCGATCAGAGCGACGCTCGCGGCATCGCCCGCCAGGCTGTCCGCTCGCCATGCGATGACCCATGCGACAGGGGCGGCGAGGGCGTACACCCACGGTCGGCGCCACCCCCACACCACCCCGACGGCCGCCGCGGCGACTGGGGTGCCGAACGTCGCCAGATGGGAGATGGCCTCGGTGGCCCAGTCGGCGCCCCGCGTTGCAGCCAGACCGATGAAGAACACCACCACCGGGACCGCGAGTCCGATCAGGCGCGACCTGCCCAGCCGTACCGGGTACTGCCAGGAGGCCGCAACGAGCACGCCCTGCACCAGGCACAGCACCGCGAAAGTCCAGCCGTACGGAAGGTCCACGACCTGTACCGTAGCCCCCGCCGTGGATCGTGACCCGTTGCAGCCTGACTGATGGGCATTCTGTTGGGACTGGCCTCGGCGCTCTCGTGGGGTCTTGCGGACTTTTTCGGCGGCTTCGCGAGTCGTCGCATGAACGCGGCCGCGGTCGCGTTCGTCTCGCAGGTCGTCGGGACTGCGTTGGCCGTCGTCGCGATCCTCATCATGCGTCCGGATCTTCCGTCCTGGTCCGCCCTCGGACTGGGAGCGATTGGAGGTCTGTGCGGGGGACTCGGCGTGTTCGTGTTCTACAAGGCGCTGGCGCTGGGGACGATGAGCCTCGTCGCCCCTGTGTCGGCGTTGGGGGCGGGGGTTCCGATGGTGTTCGGGATCGTGGACGGCGAGCGCCCGTCGTTGATGGCGTTGACGGGGGCGGTGATCGCGCTTGCGGGTGCTGTGCTGGCCAGCCGGGCGCCTGGCCACGCGAGTCGTCGTGGCATGGGGCTTGCGGCCCTCGCGGCGCTCGCGTTCGGGGCCTTCTTCGTCCTGATCGCTCCCGCGGCCGAGACGAGCGTCTTGTGGGCGGGACTCTCGACCCGGGTCTCCAGCGTCCCGGTGCTGCTGGCGGTCTGCTTGGCGATTCGAACGAGCGTGCGCGTCGGCACAGGCTTGTGGCCGCTGGTGCTCGGCGCCGGCGTCCTCGACATCGTGGCCAACGTCGCCTACGCCGCAGCCACACAGCATGGCCTTCTGAGCATCGTGTCCGTGCTGGCGGGCCTTTACCCGGTCGCCACCGTCATCCTCGCTCAGGCCGTCTTACACGAGCGCCTGTCACGTGGCCAGGCCGCAGGCGTTGCCGCCGCCCTGATCGGGGTCGGTCTGATCGCCGCGGGTTAGCCGCATGGAAGCAACAGGGCAAGAATTGTTCCATCCCTCGCGCCAACTGTGTCGCAAACGCCAAATCAGCTCACTCGTTGACGCGCAA
>JANMDV010000033.1:0-22899 GCA_031376485.1 Actinomycetota bacterium | reverse complement strand
ATGCGTTGTGGGTGGCGTGGGAGGCCTGCAATCGCTGCGTCCGCGTGACGGCCCGCGACACGGCGAGCAGCGACGGCGGTTGGATGCCCACGGGCGACGCCGGCGAGCAGGCGTTGGCCGACGCGGTCGCCCAGGCGCGTCCGACGATCGATGCCGCCCGCGCAGCCGGCGACTTCGACGCCGCGCTCGCCGCCGGCACCGCGCTCGCACCCGCTGTTGACACGTTCTTTGTCGATGTCATGGTCAACGCCGAGGATGCCCTCGATCGCGCGCGGCGCCACGCGTTGGTGCGCGAGACCGCAGCGGTCCTCGGCCGTATCGCCGACTTCACCGTCGTCACCCAGGGGGGTACACGTTGAGCACCACCGTCGCAGCGAAGCTCGTCTACGGCTTTGCCGAGGGCTCCCGCGAGATGCGGGACATCCTGGGTGGAAAGGGCGCGAACGTCGCAGAGATGACCCGCCTTGGCCTGCCCGTCCCCAAAGGGTTCACCATCTCGACCGAGGCCTGCATGGCCTATCTGCGGGGCGGGCTGGAGTTTCCGGATGGGCTCGAGGACGAGGTGACCGAGCACCTGAGCCGGCTCGAAGGCCAGGCCGCCAAGTGTCTGGGTGACCCCGACAACCCGTTGCTCGTGTCGGTGCGAAGCGGGGCCAAGTTCTCGATGCCCGGGATGATGGACACGGTGCTGAATCTGGGGCTCAACGACCGCAGCGTCGAGGGTCTGGCCGCGCGCACCGAGAACCCACGCTTTGCGTATGACTCCTACCGGCGGTTTATCCAGATGTTCGGCGACGTCGTCTCGGGGGTCGAAAAGAGGCACTTCGAAGAGGCCTTGACCGCGCTCAAGGCCGTGCGCGGGGCCACTGACGACGTCGACTTGACCGCAACGGATCTGCAGGGGTTGGTGGCGGCGTTCAAGGCGATCTATAAGGAACACAAAGGCGAGGCATTCCCGCAGGAACCACGCGCGCAGCTGGATGGGGCGATCCGTGCGGTGTTCGACTCGTGGGACAACCGCCGCGCGCAGGACTACAGGCGCCTCAACAACATTCCGTGGACCTTGGGCACGGCCGTCACCGTGCAGCAGATGGTGTTCGGCAACACCGGTGCGCGCTCCGGTACCGGCGTGGCGTTCTCGCGCAACAACGTCACGGGCGAGACGGGCGAGCCGTTCGGCGACTTCCTGATCAACGCCCAGGGCGAAGACGTGGTCGCCGGCATCCGTACGCCACGGCCGCTGGCCGAGCTTCGTGACGAGTTGCCCGAGGCGTTCGACGAGCTGCTGCAGACGATGGGTCGCTTGGAGCGCACGTATCGCAACATGCAGGACGTCGAGTTCACCATCGAGAACGGGCGCCTGTACATGCTGCAGACGCGCAACGGCAAGCGCAGCGCTGCGGCGATGGTCCGGATCGCGGTCGACATGGCGGCTGAGGGGCTCGTCACGACCGACGAGGCGCTGCGTGACCTGGTGGACCCCGGCCAGATCCGTCACCTGCTGCTGCCGCAGCTGGATGCGACCGCGGCGGGCGAGCCGATCGCACACGGCGTCAACGCGAGTCCGGGAGCGGCGGTCGGCGCGATCGTGTTCGACGCCGACGAGGCTGAGCGGCGCGGCAAGGACGGCGAGCGCGTGATACTGGTGCGCGAGGAGACCACGCCCGACGACCTGCACGGCATGATCGAGGCGCAGGGCATCCTGACCGCACGCGGCGGCAAGACCTCGCACGCGGCCATCGTCGCCGTCGGTATGGGAAAGCCTGCTGTCTGTGGCGTCGGCGCCATCGCGATCGACGACCTGGACGGCACGATGACCATCGGTGACCTGACGCTCGACGAAGGCGCGATCATCACGATCGACGGCACCACCGGTGGCGTCTATGTCGGTGAGGCCCCGCTCATCCCACCGCAAACCGATAACCCGCATCTGATGCAGATTTTGGACTGGGCGGACGCGGCGCGCACGTTGCGGGTGCGTACCAATGCCGACACCCCCGACGATGCCCGTCGTGCGCGCGTGTTCGGAGCCGAGGGCATCGGTCTGTGCCGCACCGAGCACATGTTCTTCGCCGACGGACGCATCCCGATCGTGCAGGAGATGATCATGGCCACCGATGACGCAACCCGGGCAGACGCGCTCGACCGGCTGCGACCGTTCCAGGAGGAGGACTTCGTCGGGATCTTCTTGGCGATGCAGGGCCTGCCGGTGACGATCCGCCTGCTCGACCCGCCGCTGCACGAGTTCCTGCCGAGCCTGCTCGAGCTCTCGGTTCAGATCGAGCACCAACGTGCGTCCGGCATCGTCGATCCGCAGACGCTGCGCCGGTTGGGCCGGGTGCAGGAGCTGGACGAGGTCAACCCGATGCTCGGCATGCGCGGATGTCGCCTGGGCATCGTGTGGCCCGAGATCTACCGCATGCAGGTACAGGCGATCATCAGCGCCGCGCTCATCGTCAAGGCCCAGACCGGTCAGCCGCCGTTGGTCGAGATCATGATCCCGCTGGTGGGCTTCGAGGAGGAGCTTCGCGTGATGCGGGAGGAGGTGGACGAGGCCGCGGCCGAGGTGATGCTGGCGGCCGACGACCACGTCGACTACCTGGTCGGCACCATGATCGAGGTGCCGCGCGCAGCACTCACCGCCGACGAGATCGCGCGACAGGCCGACTTTTTCTCGTTCGGCACGAACGACCTGACGCAGGCGACGCTGGCGTTCAGCCGCGACGACGCGGAGGGCAAATTCCTGACGCGGTACCTGTCACGCAACATCCTGTCGGCCAACCCGTTCGAGACGCTCGATCAGGATGGTGTCGGCAAGCTCATCCAGATGGCCGCCGATCTGTCGCGTGCCGTCAAGCCCGACATCAAGCTCGGCATCTGCGGCGAGCACGGCGGCGATCCCGAGTCGGTCAAGTTCTGCCACCGCGCCGGTCTGGATTACGTGTCGTGCTCACCGTACCGCGTCCAGGTCGCGCGGATCGCGGCAGGGCAAGCGGCACTCGAGGCGCCAGATGCATCTCGGCGTGACGTCTGATGGGGGACTTCGCCGCTGATCTTGCGGAGGGCTACGGGTTCGACGGCCCCGCGGTACACCTGGGCCGGCCGTTCGTCGATCCCGAGCAGACGGTCAACGCGGTCGATGTCCGGATCCCGCTCAGCCTGATCAACCGCCACGGGCTGATCGCCGGCGCCACCGGCACCGGAAAGACCAAGACCTTGCAGCTGATCGCCGAGCAGATCGCAGCCGCGGGCAGCCCGGTGTTTGCCGCCGACATGAAGGGCGACCTGGCCGGCATCGGTGCGCCGGGCGAGCCCAGCGACAAGGTCACCGCACGGGCGACGGGGTTGGACCACGTGTGGACGCCGGGCGCGGCGCCGGTCGACATCGTATCCCTGACCGGCCAGGACGGGACGCCGATCCGCGCGTCGCTGGCGCAGTTCGGCCCGACGCTGTTGTCCAAGGTGTTGTCGCTCAACGAGACGCAGGAGTCGAGCCTGAGCCTGGTCTTTCGGTTCTGCGACGACAATGGCCTTCCACTCATCGAGCTGGAGGACCTGCGTGCCGCGCTCGCGTACCTGATCGGGCCGGGCAAAGCCGACCTCAAGAACCTGGGCGGTCTGTCGAGCGCCACCGTCGGGGTGCTGCAGCGCAAGGTCTCCCAACTCGAGGGCGAGGGCGGCGACGTGTTCTTCGGTGAACCCGGGTTCGACGTGCGGGACCTTCTCCGCACCACCCCGGAGGGCAAAGGCGTAGTCACCGTCATGTCGCTTCCGACCGTCGCCACCAAACCCGCGCTCTTCTCGACGTTCTTGATGTGGGTGCTGGCCGAGCTGTTCGAAGAACTCCCCGAGATCGGCGATCCGGAGACACCGACCTTGGCGTTCTTCTTCGACGAGGCGCATCTGCTGTTTGCAGATGCCAGCAAGGGTTTTCTGGAGTCTGTCGCCCAGACCGTCCGGCTGATCCGCTCCAAGGGCGTCGGTGTGTTCTTCATCACGCAGCTTCCGACCGACATCCCGGACGTTGTACTCAGCCAGCTCGGGCACCGCATCCAACACGCGGTGCGCGCATTTACCCCCAAGGACGCCAAGGCGCTGAAATCGGCGGTCGAGACGTTCCCGATGACTGAGCATTACGCACTCGACGAGACCCTGCAGGCCCTGGGCGTCGGCGAGGCCGTCGTGACCGTCCTGAACCCGCGTGGTGTGCCCACGGCCGTCGCAGCCACGCGCCTGTACCCGCCGGCATCACGCATGGCACCGCTGACCGACGCCGAACGCGCGGCGATCATCAGCGCCTCGCCGTTGGGCCCCAAGTACGGTCAGCGCGTCGACCGCGAGAGTGCCGAGGAGATGCTGGCGGCCCGGATGCAGAACGACCCGGACGTCGTCGACAAAGCCCGGGAGCGCGCGCGGCCCGCGTCCGAACCCCAACCACGCCGCTCGGACGATTCGCTGGCCGACAAGGTCACCGAGGCCCTCGGCTCCACCATGGCCCGCACCGTCGGCCGCGAACTCGTCAAGGGCATCTTTGGAATGCTCAAACGCCGCCGGTAGGTGGGTCGTATTAGGTGGTAGGTGGTAGGTGGATGTCATGGAGAAGACCACCGTCTACCTGCCCTCCGCACTTCAAGAACGTCTCCGCCCTCGCAGCGCAGCGTGAAGGTCGGTCCCAGGCGCAGCTTGTGCGAGAGGCGATCGAGGATCGACTCGATCGTGACGCGGAGCGCGCGTCGAGCATCATCGGGATGTTCGACGAGGTGCCAACGGTGACGAGTGACGACGTCAAGGCCAGGATTCGCGAGGAGTGGGGACACCGGACCGGTCGGACGTGATCACCCTCGACACATCGGCGGTGATCGCGCTCGTCAACGCCCGCGATCCGAACCATCCTGCGGTTGCCGTCGCCGTCAGCTCAGCCTCTGCCGAATGTGTCCTGCCGATGAGCATCCTGTCGGAGGTCGGCTACATGATCGAGCGATGGATGAGCCAGACGCACCTGACGCGCTTCCTCGATCGAATCGTCGCCGGCGCTGTCAACGTCCGATGCGGCGAGGACGACTTCTCGCGCATCGGTGAGTTGGTGACCCGTTACTTCAGCCTCCCCCTCGGCTTCTCCGACGCCGCGGTTGTCGCGTGCGCCGAGCACCCCGGCGGGCAGGTCCTCTCATTCGATCGACGCGACTTCGACGTCGTCGCCCGCGAGGGCACCATCACGTTGGTCTGATCGCATCGTTCGCCTGCCGGCGGTCCGCGAGGCCGAGCGACGAGGGCACCGATCCGAGTATCCTGCCTGGCGTTGCCCCGACCTCGGAGGATGCCGTGTCACTGCAGGAGCCGTACCGCCTTGGCAGTCTGGGCGACCTTGTGGAGCTGCTCGTCGACGGGTGGGAGATCACCGGGTTGCACTACTCCGAGACGTGCGGTGAGCTTGACGTCCCCGAGGGGCGGGCCGCTGCCTTCGTCAGCCTGATGCGCCCTGACGAAGGCGCGCGCGGCCTGTTCATTCCCGACGACGAGCGCACGTTCTCACACCGGGCCCTGCTGGCGATCTTCCGCGAATCGCCCCGGATCTGGAAGTACCGCAACCCCGACACCATTCACGCGCGGCTAGCCGAGCTTTCGCTGACCGAGCGTCCAGATCCCGAATCCTGGCAGGACGTCGCAGACCCCGCGGACCTGGTTCTGGACGTCAGCCCGACAGCGCTTCGCGGCGTCGTGGCCCTGGGACACGTCGAGTCGATCGCAGATGTCACCGTGGCGTTGCTGTCGCTCGAGCGCTACAGCGATTTCTCTCGCCTGCGCTACCTGGCGCACACGGCCGACGTCGGCCGACGCGGATCGCTGACCGCGCTCGACGTGCTGGCGGTCGACGAGAAGGGGCGTCGATATCGCACCGCGTCGCTCGGCGTCGAGCGCGCCGGCAGCCGGTTGGAGGGTGTCATCGTCCTGACACCCGGCATCCCCCGCGACACGGTCAACCTGACGGTCACCATCGGCACGCTGGGCGAAACGGGTCCGACCGGGGTGCTCGGTCCCTGGGTCTTCCCGATCCAATTGCCCACGCCGTCGCGCTAGCGTGGGGAGGGCGGGCCCTCCCCACGGGCCCCTCCCATTGGCGCTCCGCGCTTTGGATCCTGGTGGCGGGCCGGCGAAGCCGGCCCTCGGCTTGCCGCCGTCCGTCCCGCGACCCGGCCTCCCCGCTCGCCACGATCCGCGATGCACGGTTGTCGGCGCACGGCAGGCACGTTTCAGTCCAAGCCTCGTCACGTTGTCACGACTTCCGACCCCGAAGGAGCACTAGATGCACTCGGACACAGCGCCGTTCGCGGCCTCGCCAGAGGCGGAGATGCGCGAGGTGCCGGAGCAGGCGGATCCGCTTCGCTCGCCCTATCAGCGCGACCGCGACCGAATCATCCACACCAAATCGTTCCGGCGGCTCAAGCACAAGACCCAGGTCTTCATCGCTCCCGAAGGGGATCACTACCGCACTCGCCTGACGCACACCCTCGAGGTCTCGGCGCTCGCTCGAACCGTGGCACGCGCGCTCGACCTCAACGAGGACCTGGTCGAGGCGATCACGATGGGGCACGACTTGGGACACGCGCCGTTCGGGCACGCGGGCGAGGCCGCTCTCGATGAAGTCCTTGCCGACCGGTTCGATCGCCGGTTCCTGCACAACGAGCAGAGCCTGCGGGTCGTGGAGCGGGTGGAGCGCGACGGTCGCGGACTCAACCTGACGCGCGGCGTTCGCGACGGGATCCTGAACCACACTGGCGCAGCGACGCCAGGCACGCTCGAAGGGCAGATCGTGCGGCTCGTCGATCGCGTCGCATACGTCAACCACGACATCGAGGACGCCATCCGCGCAGGATTGCTGGACGCCGGGGAGCTTCCCCCGGCCGAGATCGGAGTGTTGGGTGACACCACCAGCCGGCGGCTGACCAGATTGGTCGGTGACATCGTCGAGACGAGCCGCGGCAACACGCAGATCGCCCAGAGCGACGAGGTGGGGGAGGCGTTTCGGCGCCTTCGCGCGTTCATGTTCCAGCGGGTCTACCTGGCACCACCCAACAGTGACGAGGCCGCCCGCGCCCGGGACGTCGTGATCGCGCTGTTCGACCTGTTCTTGCGCGAGCCCCAACGGCTGCCACCGTCGACCGAGACCGACCCGGTCACGCGCGTCACCGATTTCGTTTCGGGGATGACCGATCGCTACGCGCTTCGCGTCTTCCGTGAGGCGTTCCTGCCGCGGGACGCACCCATCTAACGTTCTCGTCCCGAGTCGCGAGTCGCGGGCCGATGTGTGCCAGAACGTCACAGAACTCGCTCGGATCATGTGACCATTGGCCGATGGGGCAAACGCCAAATGACTGTTTCAACCGCGTCGACCTGGCCATGAGACCTCTCTCCGAGGAAGGATCCCTTCGGCGTTTGGCGCGACTGGGATGGGTACCACACATCTCTGACCGCTCGCAATCCAATGCAAGCCGCCGCGCAGGTTTTGGGGCGCGGTCTCATATCGCCTTCACCCCGGACTGTGGTTTCGGCGCACTCGAACATCGCTCGTATTCAAACGCGCAGCATGTGGATGTCGCGGGCCTCGTGGACCGCGTGGCATCGATCAGCTTCATCGCGGTGCTCCCGGACCGGGTCCTCACAACGGTCCTCGACGAGGTTCGTCGGGTCGCCGCCGAGGAACTGCCGGGGCAGCCGCGCTTCGCACGTCCGTACGTGACCGATGTCTTCTGGACCCGTCGCGCCCGCTGAGCGGTCAGTGATCGGGCTCGGTGTGGACGACCACGTCTGCGAGCTCTGGTCGCTCCCGACGTAGGCGCGAGCGGACCTCGCCGCCGATCCTGTGGGCGGCGACGAGCGACGGATCGCCCGAGAGTCGGAGGGTCAGGAACGCGACCAGGCCGCCATCGGTGCCGACAAAGCGAAGTTGCCGCGGGTCGTTGCCCGTGATCTCGCTCACGATGCGCCGCACCTCGCCGTCTGTCGCTGCCACCTCCGCCGCCGCCAGCGCGTCGGCTGCCACGGGGCGGTCAAGCGGCTCGAGGTGGGTCGTCACCGCCGTGACGGAGGGGAGTGCGCCCTCGATCGCCGCTTCGACCTGGTTCGCCAGTGCATGCGCCTGATCGAGACTGGCGTCGCCTGGGAACTTGAGGTGGAGGGACACCTCGATGCGATTGCCGGTGCGGAGCACACGCACGTTGTGGATCTCGCGAACGCCGGGGACGGCCAGCGCCGCGGAGAGGGCCATCTCGGTCAATGAATCGGGCTCTTTGCCGGGCTCCACATGCACGACGACGTCGCTGCCAGGCAGCGCATCGAGCAGGGCCGCCTCGACTGCATCGGCGGCAGCGTGGCCCTCTGCCAGCGCCGCGGACGCCGACACCGAGATCACGACATCGGCGAAATGTCTGCCCGCTGCCGTGCGGATCCGAAGGCGATCCAGTGCGACTGCCGGCGCGAGCTGTTCGATCGCGCGTCGGGCGATGCCTTCGGCATCCGTCGGCGTGCGATCCATCAGGACGTCGACGTTGATCTTGCCGAGCTTGCCTGCAGCGCCCAGCACGAGGACTGCGACGAACAACGCCGCGATGGCATCGGCTTTGGGGTATCCGGCGCGCACAAGGACGAGTCCGACCAGCACGGCGATCGTGCCGGCCAGATCGCCGGCGAAGTGGACCGCGTTGGCAAAGAGGGCAGGGCTGTCATACCGACGGGCAGTGCGCAGCGAAATCAATGCTCGGGCAACGTCGACGGCGATGACCACGACGATGACGGCGAACGCGTACCAAGCAGCATCGACATCGGTTGACGCATCTCCTGTCAGGCGTCGGATCGCGTGCCACGCGATGAAGGCACTGGCGCCGGCCAGGATGATGCTCTCGCCGAGTGCCGAGAGGTGCTCGGCTTTGCCGTGACCCCAGGCGTGACCCGCATCAGCCGGTCGGCCCGCCACGCCAAGCGCAAGGAACGTGAGCAGTGCGGCAACCAGGTCGGTGCCGGAGTGAACGGCTTCGCTCAGCAAGCCGAGGCTGTTGGTCAAGAGCCCGGCGGCGAGCTTCAGTCCGATTAAGACGGCTGCGGCGACCACCGAGACGAGCGCGGTCCGGCGTGCGGGAGACATCACGGACATGCTCTCAGGTTGCGCGTTGCTGAATTGCAGAGGATTCGCTGACTTTTTGGAGCTGTTTGTTGTAGAGATACAAATCGTTCGTTATTTGGGTTGACATTGCCCGTGTCGCCCGCAATTGTCCCGTTTCGATCGGGTCGCGTCCGCGCATGAGGCGCGTCGTGGCCGACGTGTCAACAGGGGGGAGCACTCGTGCTCGAACTTCGCGCGCTCATCTGCGCGACGCTCGTTCTGGGCGTCGTCGCAGCAGCGGGACCGGCTGTCGCAGCAAATCCATTGCTCGCGCCGACCGGGGCGTGCCCCGGTCAAAGCGCGGCTGGAGCGTCACGTGCGCTGCAGGAGAGGGCCATGACCTGCCTCGTTTCATGGACCCGTAGAGTCGCAGGCGTCAGGAAGGCGCGAAGGTCGTCGACGCTTAACCGGTCGGCGCAGATGAAAGCCGACCTCATCGCGCGGTGCGGAACGCTCTCGCATACTGCGTGTGGCAAGCGGTGGGATGGCGTGCTGGACCAGGTCGGATTCCATGGCTTGGCATACGAGAACCTCGCGGCCGGCGCCGGTCGACAGGGTACCCCGCGCGCCACCGTGGCCATGTGGCTCAACTCGCCGGCCCATCGCAGCGCGCTTCTGGCACCCCGGGCCACGGTGTTCGGCGTGGGACTGCGCCTGCACGTGATGGTCGAGGGATGGCGCGGAGCGGTCTGGACCCTCCACCTGGGCAAGCCGAGCTGAGCCCCATCTGAAGCCCATCTGATCTGAGGGTTGGTTTTGCGCGGGTCCCTTACCCGCCGGGGGTGGGCGGCTCGTCCCGCTCTGGACCGCTTTGCTCGCGCAGGTATCGCTCGAATTCGGCGGCGATGTCGTCGCCCGACGGAATGGGCCCGAACGACAGGTCGGCCTCGCTGTCGTAAAGCCGTTCGAGCTCGCCGACGAGGTTCGCCGCCTGTGGATTGCGCTGGACGGCGTCGTCGACCTGCTCCTCGAACTGTCCGACTGCACGCTCAAGATCGGCCATGTCGACCGTCAGGCCTGCGAGTTGCTGTGCAGCGCGAAGCAGGGCGAGCGCGGCGTTGGGGCTGGGGGCGGCCCCGACGTAGTGCGGCACGGCTGCCCAGAGCGAGGCCGACGGCAGCCCGCGTTCGGCCGCCATCGCGTGGAGGACCGCGACGATGCCGGTCGGGCCCTGGTAGTCGGGGCGTCGTAGTCCGAGCGGTTCGATGAGCGCCGCCGGTGAGGCGAGCCCGCTGATACGTACCGGTCGTGTGTGAGGAACGTCGGCCAGGAGCGCGCCCAAGGTGACCACCAGTTCCACGCCGAGCTCGGTCGCCATGTCGAGGATCGCGTTGCAGAGGGTCGGCCAGCGCATGGAAGGCTCGATGCCGTTGACCAAGATCAGGTGACGCTCGGGCGCCGGCTTGGTCTCGAAGATCTCCACACGCGGCCATTCGATCGGGCCGTTCAGCGAGCCGTCCTCAATGTGAATTCGCGGGCGGTGACTTTGAAAATCGAAGAAATCCTCGGGGGGCACACTGGCGAACGCCGTCGCGTCCAACGTCGCCTGCAGGTAACCGATCGCGAAGCTGGCGGCCTCTCCGGCATCGTTCCATCCGCGGAACGCCGCGACCAGCACGGGCGCGCGTAGGTCGGTCGGACGGCGCTCCCATCGCAAGGCCTCTTCCACGCGGCCACGGTACACGATGCCGGCTTGACCCGATCGGCAGTGCATCTGACGAGGCGTAGCATCGCTCCGATGGTGGTGTCATCCCCATTCGCGCTCGGACCCGAGACCGGCGTGGCGGCCGGATACGCCGTCGACGACGCGTGAGGCCTCGCCATGTCGCGATGTTGGCGCTCCTTTCGGGGATATGGGGTGCGTCGTACCTGCTGATCAAGTACGCCCTCCGAGACCTGCCGGAGGGGCCGATCGTCTTTGCGCGCACCGCGCTCGCGACCGTTGCGCTGCTTGTGCTCGTCAAGATCCAGGGTGGCTCCGTAAGGTCGGTGGTCAGCGAGATCCGCCGTCGGCCCGGCACTGCGTTTCTGCTTGGGTTGACCGCGATCGCGGCGCCGTTCCTGCTCATCACATACGGGGAGCGGACGGTGCCGTCCGGTTTGACGGCGGTGCTGATCGCGTCGGCGCCGATCTTCATCGCGATCCTCGCCCCGTTCCTAGACCGACGCGAGATCATGTCGCGTGCCCAATGGGTCGGGCTCATCGTCGGTCTCGTCGGCGTCGGCCTGTTGGTGGGCGTGGAGCAGATCGACAACCGTGGCGAGTTTCTGGGGGCACTCGCGATGATCGCGGCGGCGGCGAGCTACGGCGTGTCGGGATTCATCCTGACGCGCCGCTACGTCGGGGCTTCTCCGGTGATGACGAGCGTGTTGTCCACCGGGACATCGGCGCTGATGGTCCTGCCCCTGGCCGTGGTCGACCCGCCGACGCAGGTGCCGGGCGGGCTCGCGATCTTTTCGGTCGTCGTCCTCGGCCTGTTCGGAACCGCCTATGCGTTTGTCGTCTACTACCAACTCATCGCCGAGATGGGGTTCGGTCGCGCGTCGGTCGTCGCGTACACGATTCCACCGGTCGCGCTGATCTACGGCAACCTGCTGCTCGACGAGTCGATCACCCTCGCAATGGTGGGTGGCATGGCGCTGATCCTCGTCGGTGTCTTCCTGATCGCCCGCGGTCGCCGGTCGCAGACCGCCGTCGGCGGCGTGGCGACCGGAGCAGGGACCGTCACCCGGGACTGACCGAACGCCGGCTTCGCGTCGCGCGATAGGCGCCCGCTGCGCTGACAAGCGCGGTGAACAGCGACATGTCCGGTCCTTCCTCGGGGTGCCACTGTACCCCGAGCGCAAACGGACGATCCGGGTCTTCGAGCGCCTCGACCGTGCCGTCGTCTGACCACGCCACGGGTGTCAGGCCTGAGCCGATCCGGTCTGCGGCCTGGTGGTGGTGGGATTGGACCGGTGCGGAGGGGCCCAGTATTGCCGCAAGCAGGCTGTCTGGAGCGATCGTCACGGGGTGCTCGGAGAACACGCCGACGACCTCGCGATGGGTGGTGCTGTCCAGGTGGTCGGGAAGGTGCTGGATCAGAGTGCCGCCACGGGCGACGTTCATGACCTGCATGCCGCGACAGATCGCGAGCACCGGCATGTCGCGTGCGAGGGCGCCTGTCATGAGCGCCAGCTCGCCGCGATCGCGTTCGGTTTGAGGTGTCTGGGTTTCGGGGTGCGGGTCGGCGCCGTACGCCGCCGGATCCAGGTCGTTGCCTCCGGCCAGCATCAACCCGTCGAGCACATCGAGGGTCTCGTCGAAACCATGATCGGCGGGGGGGATCAGGAGCGCACGCCCGCCCGCGCGGTGGATCGCGTCGACGTAGACCCACCCGACGACCGCTGCTTTTCCCTGCCAGACGGCCCACTGGGCGTTCTCTGCATACGAGGTCAGTCCAATGAGCGGCACCGGCATCCCCAGATTGTGGCAGGACGGATGCCCTTGCCGCCAACCATCCCGGCTGCCTATGCTGTGCCTAGGTAACACGAAGGAGGGTGTGGATGGCGCGTCAGGACGCGTTGCACACAGCGGGAGATGCGGCTCGGGAGCTTGGAATCAGTCTGGACACGCTGCGCCGGTGGGATCGGCAGGGGCGCATCGCGGTCACCCGCGACAGTGCCAATAGGCGCGTCGTCGCCGCCAGTGAGATCGCTCGCCTACGCGGCCGCGACAATCCGGGCGTGTCAGCGCGAAACCGCCTGCACGGCACCGTGCGCAGCATCGAGATCGAAGGTCTGCTGGCGCAGGTCGTGATCGAACTGTCGGGCCCCGCCCGGGTGGTTGCGATCATCACCCGCGATGCGGCACAGGCACTCGACCTGCGACCAGGGGTGGCAGCGTCGGCGCTCGTCAAGTCGACGTCGGTCATCGTGGAGCGTGGATGATCTGGCATGCGCTGGCCGTGCTGGCCGTGGGAACCGTGCTGACCGGCTGCGCAGGTGACGAGCGGCCGGTCGTGCTGGTCGCCTCGTCGCTTCGCGCCGCCCTCGACGGGAAAGGACCTGATGTGCGGATGGCGTTCTCGTCCTCGGGTGCGATCGCGACACAGATTCGACAGGGGGCTGCCGCCGATGCCGTAGTCGTCGCCGATCCGGCGATCAGCGCGGCGCTGGCCGGAGAGGATCGTGTCGAGCCTCCGGTGACGGTGGCCCGCAATCGCATCGCAGTCCTCGTTCCACGGGGCAATCCCGAAGGCATCCAGACGCTCGCGGACCTCGCCCGGCCCGGGCGGCGGGTGGCTGTCGCCGCCGACGGCGTGCCACTCGGCGAGTACACGGCGACGGTGCTCCGGCGGGCCCGGGCGCAGGCGATCCTGCGCAACGTCGTCACCAACGAGCCCGATGCGGCCGGTGTCGTCGGCAAAGTCTCGCTGGGCGAGGTCGACGCGGGGATCGGCTATGCCAGCGACCTGACGTCGGGACGGGTCGCCGGGTTCGTGCTGCCGGACGCAATACAGGTGGACGTCCGCTACCAGGCGGCCGTGGTGCAAGACTCCGGTCACCGGCGCGGCGCGCAGGAGTTCGTCGCGTGGCTGACCGGTCGCCAGGGTCGGGCCGCGCTGACCGCCGCAGGGTTCGCCGCCCCGTGAGGAGGGCGGCCACGCCGGTGTTGGCCACTGCCCTCGTGGTGGTGTTGACGTTCCTGATGTTGCCGATCGTCGCGATCTTCGTCGCAGTCGGCCCGGACGAACTCCTTGCCGCACTCGGTCGCGATGTCGTCGTCGATGCGCTCTGGGTCAGCGTCAAGAGCAGCCTGATCGCGCAGATCTTCGTGCTCGTGATCGGAACACCCGCCGCGTATCTGATCGCTCGAGGCGTTCCGCTGCGCTCGGTGGTGGTAGGGCTCATAGAAGTGCCCCTCGTGCTGCCGCCGGCGGTCGCAGGTCTGGGTCTTTTGTTCACGTTCGGAAGTCAAGGGCTTCTGGGCGGGGTAGTCGAGGCGGCGGGCCTGCGGATTCCGCTGACGCAGGTGGCGGTGATCCTGGCCGTGACGTTCGTGTCGAGCCCCTTCTACATCCGAGCGGCGATCGGCGCCTTCGAGGGAGTCGACCGTGCGCTCGTCGATGCCGCCCGCACACTGGGCGCCGGTCCCGTCCGGGTCTTTCGGCGGGTCGTGCTGCCACTCGCAGCCGGAGGGCTCGCCGCCGGTGCGACCCTGGCACTCGCGCGCGGGCTCGGCGAGTTCGGCGCGACCATCGTGTTTGCGGGAAGCCTGCAGGGAACCACCGAGACGCTCCCACTGGCCGTCTACGGTGAACTCGACCGCGACCCGTCGGCGGCGCTTGCGATCGGCGCCGTGCTCATCGTTGCGAGTGCTTCGATCCTGATTGGATCGAAGCTGGTGGTGCAATGGCGTCGCTGACCGTCGACATCACCCTCCCGCGCCGCGGTTTCGATGTCGTGGTCGCCCTCGACGTCAGCGGCGTGGTGGCGCTCGTCGGCCCGTCAGGAGCCGGCAAGACCAGCGTGCTCCGCGCCGTCGCGGGACTCGAGCGGCCGAGCAGGGGGACGATCGCGCTCGACGGCGAGGTGTGGTTTGCGGTCGGATCGGTCGATCGGCCCCCCGACCGGCGTCCACTGGGCTTCGTCTTCCAGGAGTACGCACTGTTTCCGCACATGACGGTCGCGGCAAACGTCGCGTTCGGCGCGGCGATCCGGGCTGACGAGATCATGGAGCGGGTCGGAATCGGTCACCTGTCGCACGCGCGTCCCTCTGAACTCTCGGGGGGTGAGCGGCAGCGTGTCGCAGTGGCTCGCGCACTGGCACGCGGTCCCCGGGTGCTCCTGCTCGACGAGCCGACCGCCGCTCTCGACGTGCTGACCCGCCAGCGAGTGCGGGTGGAGTTGGCGGCGCTGATCGCCGAGACCGGGGTGCCCACGATCGTCGTGACCCACGATTTCGAGGAGGCCGCGACCCTTGCAGGCACGGTCGGCGTGCTCGTCCATGGCCGTGTCCGGCAGATCGGTCGACCGACGGACGTGGTGGACACCCCGGCGGATTCGTTCGTTGCGGGGTTGACCGGCAGCAATGTGCTGCCAGGCATGGCGACAGCCGAGGGTGGCGGGATCACACGAGTGCGTCTGGAGGGTGGCGCGGTGATCGCGTCACTTGATCGGATCGTGGGCTGTGTCGCTGCCGTTGTTCACCCGCGCCAGATCGATGTGGGCAACGTTGCGACGACGGATACAGCGCGAAACCGCGTGCAGGGCCTCGTGACGTCGCTCGTGCCGATCGGCGGTGGTGTGCGGGTCCGCATCGGACCGCTGGTGGCCGAGGTCAGCGTGTCGGCTGCCGCTCAGGCGTCGCTTGCGGTCGGTGATGTCGTGACCGCGTCGTTTCGGGTCGACTCGACCCGTCTGGTGGCGCGCGAAGCCGCCCCACTGTGATCACTGCGGACGGGCGGAGTCCTTCGACCCGCCCGCAGTGACGCGTTACGAGGTCAACCGACCCAGAGCGCGCTCAAGTACCTCATCCGTTGTGACACCGAGACCTCCCTGTCTCAGAAGTTGATCCTATATCGGCGTTTTGATCAGGTTTCTTGAGTAAGGGCCGACGCAGAAATAGCTGCTGTGCCGGATGGCGAGCGAAAAACTCAAAGGCACGGCGACACCGCCCGGCGACGGGTTGCAGCCGCCAGATCGCCGCAGTACTTCTTCTCCGGGCCCTTAACGTGCGGGATTCGCCCATGCCGGGTCGAGTCGAGAGGTCGCGATCGCGATGGCCTCGGGGTTGCGATCCACGCAGACGAAGCGGCGTCCTGCGGCCGTGGCGACCGCACCGAGCGTGCCGGAGCCCGCGAAGAAGTCCAGACACCAATCGCCGGGTGCGCTCGACGCGGCGACCATCCGTCGCACGATGCCCTCGGGCTTCTGCGAGGGGTATCCCGTGCGTTCACGACCGTTGGTCGGCACGATGGTGTGCCACCAGACATCCGTGGGGAGCTTGCCGCGGGCAGCCTTTTCGGGGGTGACGAGACCCGGCGCCATGTACGGCTCGCGATCAACGGCGTCAGAGTCGAAGTGGTACCGGGTGCGGTCCTTGACGTACACCAGGATCGTGTCGTGTTTGGCGGGCCAGCGACGCCGGCTCTTGCCGCCGTAGTCATATGCCCAAATGATTTCGTTGAGGAAGCAGTCACGGCCGAAGATCTCGTCCAGGGCGATCTTGACGTAGTGCGCTTCGCGTGAATCGAGATGGACGTACAGTGAGCCGCGCTCGCCGAGCAGGCGACACGCGTGGACCAAAAACGGGCGGATGAAGCCCAGGTAGTCGTCGAACGTGTCTTCGTACGACTGACGCGACACGGTGTCAAGCCGGTACCCGCGGCCGCCGAACCCCGTCGTGGTCGCGTCCGGGTCATGTGTGGCGCGTACCGAACGAAGCTCTTGACGGCGCCCGGTGTTGAACGGCGGATCGATCGCGATCAGCGTGAACTTGCCATCGGGCAGAAGCGGCAGCACGTCGGCTGCGTCGGCATGGATCAGCAGGTCGTCGTCGAACGTCAGTGCCGCGCCGACCTGGCTGGTGACGACCTTCACGGGGCCACCAGGGCCGCGTCGGGCGGAGTCTCCGGTGGCTCCGTCTGCTCGGGCAGGGGTGGAGGATGGCGGTGCGACCACCAGTCGGTCAGGACGATCTTGATCATCGACGCCGCGGGGATCGCGAGCAGCGCCCCCAGGATCCCCAGAAGCTGTGCGCCGACCAGGACCGCGATGAGCACGGCGAGCGGGTTGAGGCTCGTCGTGCGGCGCATCACCATCGGCTGCACGAAGTGATTCTCAATCTGTTGGTACAACAGGAAGTAGATGGCGACGCCCACACCGATCGGCCACCCGCTGAAAAACGCCACTGCGACCGCGGGGATGGCCCCGACAGTGGCGCCGACCAGTGGCACCAGGTCGGCGATGGCCACCCAGAAGGCCAGCGCAGCCGCCGCGGGGATGCCGAAGATCTTGAGCATGACGAACGCCGAGACGCCGGCGATGATGCTGACCAGGAGGTTGCCGGCGACGTAACCGCCAACGCTCTTGTACATGCGGTCGAGCAGGACGTCATACCGGTCGCGCGCGTGGCGCGGAAGGAGCGCGATCGCCTGGACGCGAAACTGGCGCCCGTAGATCAGGAACAAGAACGTCAGCACCAGGACCGTCAGGCCGCCCAAAAGGCCCGACAGCAGGCTCTGCGCGACGCTGACTGCTGCGCCGGCTCCGCCGAGTTTCTGTGGGATGTCCTTGACGAATTCGTTGAGCCGATCGACGACGTCGTACCGTTGGTCGAGTTCCTGTACGAGGCGGGTTTCGCCGAGCCGATCCACGTACCCCGGAGCGTTGTCGGTGAGCTGCTGCCCCGCGTCGATGAGCGGCGGCACCAGCAGCAACAAGACGCCTGCGGCCAGGGTGAGACCCAGCAGAAACGTGACCGAGATCGCGAGCACGCGCCGCATTCGAAGCCACCGTTGGAGCGCGTCGACCACTGGGTTGAGCGCGACGGCGAGGAACATGGCGATGACCACCCACGTCACAATGCGACGTGTCAACCAGAGGATCCAGAGTGCGGCGGCCACGGCGACGATCAGCCCCACGACCGTCAGCACCGCGCGGGGCGTCACATGCCACAGCGCAACGCGCCGCGTCGGGCAGGTGGGTTCGTCCACGGCGGACGGACGTGTGGGATTGCTCACGGGTCCATCGTAAGGATGGCCTCCGACGTCCCAGACGCGAGCCCCGTGCGTCCGACGAAGACCTTCGTCGCCCCCGCTACTGTGACTAATCTTCGTGCGGACCGGCTGGAGGCATCATCGACACGGGCACCGACACGGTGGAGCGGACCCTTCGGGCAGTTGCCCGGGCTGTCACCGAGGCGCGCGGTGGCCCAAAGCCCGACGAGGCGAAGGCCCTCGTTGCAGCGTACTTCCGCCATGTCAGCGCTTCCGATCTGGTGGGGCGTACCACCGACGAGCGGGCACGGCTCGTCGTCGAACACTGGCGGCTGGCGCGGCAGCGTCCATCCGGCACCGCGAAGGTTGCCGCCAGGCGCGGGCTTGGGTCGGCGGGACACAGCGTGCTGTGGATCGTCACGGACGACATGCCGTTTCTGGTCGACTCGGTCAGCTCGGAGCTGACGCGGCTCGAGCATCCGATTCATGCCCTGATCCACCCGCAGCTCGTCGTGCCGCGCGACGGACGCGGTCGCATCAACGGGCCGGTGTTCCAACTGGTGCCCGGAACCAGTCGTTCGGGCACCCCCGAAGCGTGGATGAGGTTCGAGATCAGGGGCCTGGTGGGCGACGCTGCGCACGACGACGTCGTCGCCGCGCTCCACCGGGTGCTCGACGACGTGCGCGTGGCCGTCGACGACTGGCAAGCGATGCGGGCGCGGGCGCTCGCGATCGGTGACGCACTCGCCGCAGCACACCCATCGCAGCGTGCCGCCGATGCGGATGAGGTCGGTCAGCTTCTGCACTGGCTCGTCGACGACCACTTCACGTTTTTGGGCTACGCCGAATACACCCATGGCCGGGCGCGCGGTCGACCGGTGCGGCAGGCCGTCCAGTCCACTGCGCTGGGGATTCTGCGCACTGGGCGGGCCGGGCCGCGGCCCTTGACGCAAACGGTCGCGCCGGGCACCGAGTCCGAACCGTCGGCCGTCCGCGTCACAAAGTCGAGCATCCGCGCCACCGTCCACCGCCCAGCGCACCTGGACGAGATCACGGTGCTGCGCTTCGACAACTCAGGGCAGCCGGTGGGAGAGCTGCGCTTCGTGGGGCTTTTCACTTCGATTGTGTACACCGAGCGCGTGGATCGCATCCCCGTCCTGCGCCGCAAGGTCGACGAGGTGATCCGCCGGTCCGGGCTTCCGCCCACCGGTCACAGCGGTCGGGACCTCGTCGAGATCCTCGAGACCTATCCGCGCGACGAGTTGTTCCAGATGTCGCCGGCCGAGCTCACTACGATCGCGACCGGGGTGTTGGGACTTGAGGAACGCCGCCGTCTGCGGCTGTTCGTGCGCCATGACCCGCAGGGGCGGTTCGTCTCGTGTCTGGTCTACTTTCCGCGCGATCGCTACACGACCGACGCTCGGCTGCGTATGGCGCATCTGCTGGACGAGGCGTTCAGCGCGGTCGAGATCGACCATGCGGCCCGTGTCAGTGAGTCCGTCCTCGCGCGTCTGCACTTCACGCTGTGGTGTCGTCCCGGGGCGCGGACAGCCAACGTGGATGAAGACGCCCTGGAGGCGCGGCTCTCCGAGGCGACGCGTGTCTGGGTCGACGACTTGGCAGACGCTCTGACGGCCCGGCACGGACAGCCACGCGCGGATGCCCTGTTGACGACATACGGTGATGCATTTCCCGAGGCCTACAAGGAGGACGTTCCCGCGCAGGTCGCGGTCGACGACATCGACCGGTTGGACGCAGGCGCAGAGCGTGGCATCGTCGCCTGGATGTCCCCGCCAGATCCTGCGCGCTCCGGTGAGCGCCGCTTCAAGATCTCGCGCCATGGACCTGCGATCTCGCTCTCGCAGATACTGCCGATCTTGGATCGGATGCACATGGAGGTGGTCGACGAACGGCCGTACGAGATCATGCGCGCAGGCGCGCCGAGTGTGTGGATCTATGACTTCGGCGTGCGGTACCCGGTGCCTCCGGATTGCGACGAGGATGCGGCCCGGCGACTCGTGGAGCAGGCGTTCGTGGCGATCTGGAACGGCGAGGCCGAGTCGGACGGATTCAACGCGCTCGTCCCGCGCGCCGGCTGTTCGTGGCGCGACGCGGCGATCATGCGCGCGTACGGCAAGTATCTGCGCCAGACCGGTTCGGCGTTCAGCCAGGTGTACATCGAGCACTGCCTCGTCGCGAACCTGGCGGTGGCTCGCGATCTCGTGCACCTGTTCGCTGTGCGGTTCGACCCCCGGATGTCGCACGATCTGGGGGTGAGTGAGCACGATCTGATCACAGCGATCCGCCGTCGCCTCGAGGACGTCTCCAGCCTCGATCACGACCGGATCCTGCGCGCGATCCTCGGGCTGATCGTCGCGACCGTCCGGACCAACCACTACCAACGCGACCTGGATGGGCGGCCCCGGGCGGTCCTTGCGCTGAAGCTCGATCCCCACGCGATCATCGACCTGCCGCGGCCACGGCCCCGCCATGAGGTGTGGGTATCCTCGCCACGGGTGGAGGCCGTCCATATGCGCTTCGGTCGCATCGCTCGCGGTGGTCTTCGGTGGTCGGATCGGCATGAGGACCTGCGCACCGAGGTGCTCGACCTGGCCAAGACGCAGATGGTCAAGAACGCCGTGATCGTGCCGGTCGGCGCCAAAGGCGGGTTCGTGGTCAAACAACCGCCGGCCGACCGTGCGGCCCTGCTCGCGGAAGGGATCGCGTGTTACCGGATGTTCATCTCGGCCCTGCTCGACCTGACTGACAACCGTGTCGGCGACGTCGTCGTCCCACCGCAGGACGTCGTGCGCCACGACGGGGACGATCCGTACATGGTGGTCGCGGCGGACAAGGGCACTGCGACGTTCTCGGACATCGCCAACGCGGTGTCGGCCGAGCACGGCTACTGGTTGGGCGACGCATTCGCGTCCGGCGGCTCGACCGGCTATGACCACAAGGCCATGGGCATCACCGCGCGCGGGGCGTGGGTGTCGGTCGCGTTCCACCTGCGATCGCTCGGACTCGACCCCACGACGGATCCGGTCACGGTCGTGGGCATCGGTGACATGTCCGGCGACGTCTTCGGGAACGGGCTGCTGCACGCCCCCAACCTGCGGCTCGTAGCGGCGTTCGATCACCGCCATGTGTTCCTGGATCCCGACCCCGACCCGGCCGCGTCCTTCGCGGAGCGCCGTCGCCTGTACGAGCTTCCCGGCTCGTCGTGGGCGGATTACACCCCCGAGTTCATCTCTCGCGGTGGCGGTGTGTTCGCCCGTTCGGCGAAGTCGGTCCCGGTCAGCCGTCAGGCGCGTGCGGCACTTGGGATCACGGGCGATGCCGATGCGATGCCGCCGCAGGAGCTCCTGAAGGCCATTCTGTGCGCTCCGGTCGACCTGTTGTGGAACGGGGGCATCGGAACGTTCGTCAAGGCCGATGGTGAAAGGAACGTCGAGGTCGGCGACCGGGCCAACGATGCTCTTCGCGTCAACGGCGGCGATCTGCGGTGCAGGGTGGTGGGCGAGGGGGGCAATCTGGGCTTGACCCAGCTCGGCCGGGTCGAGTACGCGCTCGCCGGAGGGCTGCTCAACACGGATGCGATCGACAACTCCGCGGGGGTGGACACGTCGGACCGCGAGGTCAACATCAAGATCCTGCTCGATCGGGTGGTACGTGACGGCCACCTCACGGTGCGTCGTCGCAATTCGCTGCTGGCGCGGATGGCGGAGGCTGTTGCACGACAGGTGTTGGCCGACAACGCCGACCAGAACGGCGCCCTGGCCAACAATGCTTCACAATCGGCCGCGCTCCTGCATGTTCACGAACGGTTGATGCGAACGCTCGAAGCGACGGGACGGTTGGATCGCGAAGTGGAGCGCCTTCCTCCGGCGAAGGGCATTTCAGAGCGCAGGCAGGCCGGTCTGGGCCTGTGCGCTCCTGAGATGGCCGTGCTCCTCGCATACGCCAAGATCGTGATGTACGACGAGCTGCTCGCATCGGATCTGCCCGACGAGGGCTACTTCCAGTATGCGCTGCAGGAGTACTTCCCGGCGGTGCTCCGCCGCCGTTATGCGGATGCGATCGGCGACCACCCGTTGCGGCGCGAGATCATCGCGACGCAGGTCGCCAACCAGATCGTCAACCGGGCGGGCATCACCTTCTGGCTGCGCATCCGCGACGAGACCCGTGTGTCGTTCGCCGAGGTCGCCCGGGCACATGCCGCGGCCTGGGCGATCTTCGGAATGGAGCGCCTTTGGGAATGCGTCGAGGCGCTACCGGCGTCGGTGTCCGAGCAGACCGCCATGGACCTACGCCTGCAGGGCGAGCGCTTGGTCGAGCGCGGCGCCCGGTGGCTGATCGCCAACCGCTGGGCGTGGCGCGACACCAAGTCTGCTGTCGCCCTGTTCCGGCAGGGGGCCGACGAGGTCATGCGCATGTTCCCGGACGTGCTTCGGGGGACAGACAGGGCCCTCGTCGACGAGCGGTTCGCGGTGTGGACCGAGGCGGGCGTGCCGCCGACGCTCGCCCAGGCCGCGGCGGTGATGGAGGCCGGCTACGGTGCGCTTGACGTCGTCGAGGTCGCGATGGAGCGGGGGGTGCCGGTGGCGGATGTCTGCCGTGTTCACTACGCGCTGGCCGAACGACTCGGCATCTCACGTGTGATGGAGCGCATCAACAGCCTTCCCCGCGAGGATCGGTGGGGGACCCTCGCCCGCGCGACGCTCCGTGAGGACCTCTTCGCCGTCCACGCGCGCCTGACCGCCAACGTCATCGACACAACCGAGATCGGCTCAGCCGACGATCGACTCGACGCGTGGTGGCAACGCGCCACCCCCGCCGCCGGTGACACGGTCGCAGCCCTCGACGAGATCGCAGCCTCGTCGGCCGCAGACCTGGCGAGCATGTCGGTGGCCACCCGCGTCCTGCGCAGCCTGGTGGGCGCCGGAAACCGCGCGCCCATAGGTCACGGAACCCAATGTTCGGACCCAGAAGTACATTACAGCCCACCCATCACAAACCAAAACCGTGGCGGGGAGGGGG
>JANMDV010000015.1:0-7308 GCA_031376485.1 Actinomycetota bacterium | reverse complement strand
GGTCAAGGACCTCAAGGCGGGCATGGGCTTGAACGTCGAGACCGGTGAGTACGTCGACCTTGTCAAGGCCGGCATCATCGACCCCGCGATGGTGACGCGCTCGGCGCTGCAGAATGCGGCTTCGATCGCCAAGAACATCATCACCACCGAGTGCTTGATCGTCGACGCTCCCGAGAAGCCGGTAGGCGGCCCGGGTGGCTCGGTCACCAGCGGCAACCTTGCAGGTGGGATGCACGAGTACTAAGAACGTCGTTGAACGGATTCGGGGGAGGCGCGATGCTCCCCCGAATCCGCATTGTCGTTTCACTCCTTGACGGGATTCGCAGATCCCCAAATGCGCCTGTGGCGCCTGTCATCGACAACACTCATCGACGGCCCGGCGCCACAAACTGTTGGATGTCTCGAACGGCGGCAACCTCGTACGACAAGCAAACTACGTTCGGGTTCCGCCCAGCTTCGCCTCATCCATAGGCGGCTCCTCCCTGCGGCTGTGTGTCTCGCTCGAGACACACGCGTCCGACCGCGTTGGTACGTGCCCTTCCTCCTGCGCCAACCTTGGGCGCACGATGCGAAGTGATCGTCCCAAACCTCTGCTCGCGTCGTGCGATGCGACCGCCGGTTTGCGCCAAAGCGCGCGTGTGCCGGTGGCGCTTGAGTGCTGCGCCGTACTCGACACGTTCCTGGCGGATGCCGCCGTACGCTTGCATCCCGAGACTCCCTGCTTCGCTGACTTCGAGGCGGACGATGCCGGTATCGAGAGGGACGAACCGGCACTCCAGCTCGTATGTCCAGTGTTGCGCTCCGCCCCGCTCGCGTCAAGGGCGGCAGGCATCTTTAATCAATGGCTCTCGATAACCCGGTCGATCAGGCCGTACGCGGCGGCCTCGTCTGCGGTAAAGAAGCGGTCGCGTTCGGAATCCTGGTGGATCTGCTCGGGGGTCTTGCCGGTGTGGTGGGCCAGGATCTCGTCGAGCTTGGCGCGCAAGGAAAGGGTCTCGCGGGCGTGGATCTCTATGTCGGTTGCCTGCCCTTGCACTCCGCCCAAAACCTGGTGGATCAAGATCCGTGAGTTCGGCAGCGCCATCCGCTTGCCAGGCGCCCCGCCGGCCAAGAGCACGGCGCCCATGCTCATCGCGATTCCGGCGCAGATCGTTTGCACCGGAGGCTTGATGAACTGCATCGTGTCGTAGATCGCGAGGCCCGCGTACACCGACCCTCCAGGCGAGTTGATGTAGATCGAGATCTCCTTGTCCGGATCGTCGCTCTCCAGGTGCAGCAGCTGGGCGACCACGAGGTTGGCGATCTGATCGTCGATCGGGGTGCCGACGAAGATGATCCGCTCGTTGAGTAGCCGCGAGTAGATGTCGAACGCGCGCTCGCCGCGCGAAGTCTGTTCGACGACCATCGGAATCATTGGGCTCACGGGGGCGGCTCCTTGTCGGCACTGCGGGATGCACCTGCGACGTTCGGCAACAGTAGCTGGGCTCCTGTCAGTGACGCCCCGACGCCCGACGCGCCAGCTCGACCCCACCCGCGACGACGGTCGCGACGACGAAGGGGATCAACAGGACCGCTGCGCCGCTGCGCTCACCCGATCCCAGTATGAGCGCGAGGACAAAGAACACGACTGCCCACGCGATGAGTGCCCGGCCGAACGGGCCGACTCCTGCGCGACGTCCGTGGGCGAAGGCCCGACGGTCGGCCACGACGACGACGATGGTCGCCAGCACGCTGGCGATCGCGAGCCCGATGACCCATGGGATACCGGTCAGGTCCTGATTGAACGCCGCCAGCAGCACGAGCCACGACGGCACTCCCACCGCGATCCACCGGCCGATCCGCCGGGTCCAATGGTCGACCGCGTCCCAGTCCTCGGTGTCGGGCGACTCAGGGTCCATCAAAGGACCACCGTCTGGCTCGGTTTTGCTTCGGAAACAGCCGTCCTGCGGTTCGCATTTCCGGCCGCCGGGGGCGAGCCCTGTTCCGGCCGTTTCGCTCGCCATCCGGCACGGTCGTCGTTCCTTGACGGCCCCTCAGAAGGCATACCGCTCCTCGCGCCACGGGTCGGCGGTGTTGGAGTATCCGAGCCGTTCCCAGTAACCCGGCCGGTCGCCGTCGACCAACTCGAGGCCCCGTAGCCACTTGGCGCTCTTCCAGAAGTACAGCTTGGGAACAAGCAGCCGAAGCGGCCCCCCGTGGACGGCCTCCAGCTCGGCTCCGTCGAACCGGTACGCCAGCATTACGTCGTCGTCTCGGATCGCTCCGATCGGCAGGTTCGCGGTATAGCCCTCCTCGGCGTGGGCGATCACGTGCGTCACGGATGCCAGCGGCTTGGCCTGCTGCAGTACCCACGACATCGGCACACCCTCCCATGCCGTGTCGAGCTTGGACCACGTGGTCACACAGTGGATGTCGCACGTCTGAGTCGCCGTCGCCAGGGCTCGAAACTCCCCGTAGTCCCAGCGCAGCTCCTGCTCGACCAGGCCGAACACCCGCATGTCCCACTCGGCGGGCCGCGTCCGCGCCACCGACCCGGCGTGCAGCACGGGAAAATCACGCACGACGTGCTGCCCCGGCGGCACTCGCGCGATCTCCTCGTCAGTCAACCCACGATTTCGGAACAAGCCCATGGGTTCGATTGTACGCGGGCGGTGTCGGATCGGGTCGACTCAGAGCGCGACCTCGATGACGTCGAGACCAATCGAGGCGGCCGCGCTGTATTGGCGGACATCGAACGTCAAGAACCGCGCTGGAGCCGGAATCCGCTCGGCGGCCGCGAGATGAATCGCGTGGAGCGTACGGATCTTCTGCGCGCAGCCGATTTCTCGGGAGCGGGCGGTCCTTCGGAGCCTCGGACGTCAATCGCGACGCTGGAAGCCGGTCACCGTGGTCGGGCGCCTCGCCGCCCCGGTCGTGCGACCAGGCCGGTCAGCGCGATCGCTGCGAAGGCGGCGCCGGCGAGGAACGTCGCCGCGGGTCCGACCGTCGTCCACAGGGTACCGGCGATCAGGCTGGCAGCGAGGAGAGCCCCGCCAGTGATCAGGTTGAACAGGCCGAACGCCGTGCCGCGCAGGTCGTGCGGCGCCCGGTCTGCGACCAGGGCCGACAGAATCCCTTGGGTCGCGCCCATATGGACGCCCCACAGCGCCGCGCCGACCATGACCAGGATGGTGCCGCCGGCGGCGGCCAGGACGACGTCGGCGCCGATCAAAAGGACGATTCCCCACGCCACAAGGCCCCGGCGCGAGACGCGATCCGCCAACCGGCCGAACGGGTATGCGCTTGCCGCGTAGGCGATGCTCATCAGGATCAGCACGACGGGGACATACCTGGAGCCCAGGCCCGTGTCGCTTGCGCGCAGAAGCAGGAACGCTTCGCTGAACCGGGCGAGCGTCAGGACTGCGGCGAATCCCACGACGGCCCAGTACCCGCGGTCGAGTCGTCGCATCTGCTCGCGGCTGATGGGCGAGCGGCGCGACTGGACGACCGGATCGCGCCCTTGGGGCTCGTGGACGAACAGCACGATCACGGCGACCGCCGCGGCGGCCGGGATGACCGCGATCCAAAAGACGAACCGGAAGTTGTCCCCGCTCGCGGCCATCAGCGCAATCGCCAGGGCCGGTCCGACGACCGCCCCCACGGTATCCATCGACTGGCGCAGCCCGAACGCCGCGCCACGTGAGCCCTCCGGCGTGATGTCGGCGATCAGCGCGTCGCGAGGCGCGCCCCGTATCCCCTTGCCGATGCGGTCGACGAACCTGGCGCTCAGGACCGCGCCGACCCCGTTGGCGAGCGGGAACAGCGGTTTGGTCAGGGCCGCCAACCCGTACCCTGCGAGCACAAGGGGCTTGCGCTTGCCAGTCCAGTCGCTGATCGTGCCCGAGAAGACCTTGGCGACGGATGCCGTGGCCTCGGCGATCCCTTCGATGACCCCGACCGAGAGCGCGCTCGCCCCCAGCACGCTGACCAGGAACACCGGCAGCAGGCTGTGGATCATCTCGGACGATGCGTCCATCAGCATGCTGACGAACCCGAGCGCGACGACGCCCGGCGGGATCCGGACACGGGACCCACCGGTCGGTCCACTCATCCCCGACCATCCATCGCATGCCGATCTGTGCTCACAGGGTGCCAGTCAAGCAGACAGCCGTCGATGTACCCTCCGCCGGCATGCGGTGCATCACGATCATCGTCGCCGCCGTCGTCCTTGCGGGTTGTGCCGAGGGCGCGCCGTCGGCATGGCAACCCGGGGCCGACGCCCCCGATGCCCGGACCGAGGTTGCGGCCGCGTCGGTCGGTGGCCGCATCGCCGTGGTGGGTGGGTTGACCCGGGAAGGTCGGGCGAGTGCCCGCGCCGATCTGTACGACACGGTCGGTGACCGGTGGTCGCGGCTGCCCGATCTGCCGATCGCGGTTCATCACGCGATGGCGGCTGCCGACGGGCGACGTGTCTATCTGGTCGGTGGATACGCAACGGCCAACGCCTTGACGGGCGCGTCGCGGTGGGTGTTGTCCATCCGTCCGGGCGACCCTGCCTGGTCCGAGTTGCCGCTCCTCCCGGTCTCGCGCGCGGCGGGCGGGGCGGCGGTCGTGGCCGGAAGGCTCTACGTCGTCGGCGGCACCTTCGGGGCGAAACCACGCCTGGCCCGCCGATCGTTCGTACTCGACCTGCGGACGCGCCGATGGACGGCATTGCCGGGAGTTCCGCAGCCACGTGAGCATCTTGGGGCTGCGGCGACCGGCAACCGGATCTACGTTCTGGGTGGCCGTAACGCGGCGCAACGTTTCGCGCGCGCGGATGCGTGGGACGTGAGCGAACGCCGCTGGGTCCGCTTGCCGGACATGCCGACCGCCAGAGGCGGAACCTCGGCAACCGCCCGCGACGGACGGTTGGTCAGCATCGGCGGAGAGAGTTCACGCGGCACGAACCGCGAAGTCGAGGAGTTCGACCCAACGACCGCCCGGTGGCGGCAGCTCCCGCCGCTTCCCGAAGGCCGCCACGGCCTGGGTGTCGCCGCACTGGGGCAGAGACTGTACGTGTTGATGGGAGGGCCGAAGCCGGGCCTCTCCGTGAGCGCAAGCGTTTTCAAGTTCGGCTGACCGGTCGTTCCGAGTAGCCTCGTCGTGTCTTTCGGACAGGCCAGCCCAAGATGACGCCTGCGCTTCTCGATTCTAACAATGCTCGACCTCGAAGTACCTGAACCCCGCCTCCGAGCGCAATGCTGAGAGGCGGGGCCGGGTGTCGTCGAAAGAGGCGACAGAGTCGCCACGGTACTCGATCGGGTGCGCACGGAAATTGACTGGATGATCGACCCAGAGGCCGTCGCGGTGATGCGCTGAGCGGCGGGAACGGTGAAGAACAAGACGAGTGAGGTTTCCGAAAGACCGCTGAGCTGCACTGCAGTCGGGCCGGTGACCTCGATCTGGCGTGTGATCTCGACAACGGTGGAGCCGCGGAGCATCACTGCGATCGCGCTGTCAGCCTCGCAGGCCTGAGTAACGGTGTCCGTTAAGGTACCGCCGACGAACAGTTTTGCCTTCGCGATGAGATTCGGTTGGAGCGCCGAGGCCGCATCGGGGGTTGCGCCGGTGGCATCCGAGCCGTCATACGTGCAGCTGACTGGCATGCGTGCCGTGATCAGGTACTTCCCAGCTTCGGGAAGGTTGAGGGTCACAAGGTTCTGATCGGTGAGCGTCTCGACGTTAACGCTGCCAACCGCTTGGCGCGCTTCAAGATAACGGCCCCCAGCTGCGGCAACTATTTGCGCCACGGACAAGCCGCCCAGCGTCGATGCGTCATTCAGATCGGCTGTTGCCGAGGCGGCAAGATCGGGCGGAGGCGATCGTGCCGTCCGTGACGTCTACCGAGGACACGGTTCCGTCCGCGATGTCTGCCGAGGCGACTGTGCCGTCAGCCAGATCTGCGGATGTGACCTGGCTGTTCTGGATCTTCGCTGAGTTGACGGCGTTGTTATTGATCTTCGCCCGCTTTACGGCGTTGTTGGCGAGATCCACGGTCTTCACTTCGCCGTTCTTGATGTGCACGCTGCGGACCTGATTGAGCGTGACGCCGGCGTAGGCGCCGCCGCTCAGGGCGATGAAGAGCGAGACCATCGCGACGATCTCGACGGCGACGGCTTCTTCCATTTCGCTGGGTTCATCGTTCGGAGACCTCCCTTTGAGTTTCGAGGCCGAACGACCTCGACCGGGCGATTCTCCCGACAAGCTCGGACGAAGGTGATCCGCATACCGTCAGCCTGCGTCCCGGTCGCTCATCAAATTCCGCACGATGCGGGAGATCCGCGCCTCCGGGGGATCGAGCCTCTGCCGCGTGTCAGTCCAGGGCGGCGAGGCGCTTGGCGGCCCAGTCCAGCCAGCTCTGCGGGAGTCCGTGCGCCGCGGCGAGGCGCTCCACTGCGGGCCGGTCGTCCCTGCCCTCGGTATAGGTGAGGTGGAACTCGGCAATGGTGAGCGAGTCCTCGGCGCGCGTGACGACGTCGGCGGTGTCGCCTTCGCCGATCGCTCCCTCCTCGAGGACTCGCAGGTAGAAACCCATGCGGTTGGCCTCGCGGAAACGTGCGGGGAAGCGGTGGTCGCCCATCCGGATGCCGAGCTTGAAGCAGGGCTCACGCGGGGTGGTCACCTGGACGAGGGCGTCACCGATCCGCAGGACGTCGCCCACCTGTACGGCGTCATCGGTCTGGCCGGTGACAGTCAGGTTCTCGCCGAACTCGCCGGGCTGGAGCGGGTGCCCCAGCTCGGTCATCCACCAGTCGTAGTCCTCCTGCGCATAGACGTAGGCCGCCATGTCCACGCCGCCGTGGACGGTCGGGTCGGCCTGACCGTCGCCGTCCAAGCCGGTCGCGCGGAGCATCACCCTGCCCTCGACCGGATACTTGAAGATGCCCGTGCTGATCATGTTCCCGCGATAGGGAACCTGCGTCGGGCGTCCGACGTTGACCGAAACGACATGTTCGCTCATGCGCACGGACCGGTCGTTGCCAGGCCAAGCGTCTGCGCGGCGGCGGTCATACGGTCGTCGTACGTCACGATCCCGTCAAGATCAGGTCCCAAGCTCAATGCGGCTGCCAGGTGCATGGCGTCCAGTGAACGCAGCACGTCGGGATCGAGCTCGCCGGCCCGCTCGAACGTGTCCGTCGTGATGGAGATGAACGAGATCCGGTCGAGCCGGTCTCGCGTGACCCGGAGCGCTTCGGGCGAGATGCGTCGGGCTGCGCGAAGGGCCTCGGTTTTGAGGAGGTCCGACGACCAGAGCGCCCCGGAGCGAGATTCTTCGACGTCGGCCCA
>JANMDV010000005.1:0-40098 GCA_031376485.1 Actinomycetota bacterium | reverse complement strand
ATGCTGCAGACCTTCGCCACGGGGCTCCGTCCTGGGTCGGTGTCACGATGCGAACCCAGCGGGCCCGCCAACGACCCCGGATTATGCCGAACTTGAGCCCAAACGTGCAACCGAGTGCGTCGATACCCACCATTCCGCCCTTTTCCAGCGCCCGCGGGACGGCCTGGACAACCCCTGCGGCGGTTAAACGACCGAGCACCGCCTGGTGGGACGCCCCTGTCACGGAGCTTGCGGGAATCGGCCGGGTCACCGGCGAGCGGGCCGCCACGATGGGTATCACGCGTGTGGGGGACCTGCTCGAGCATCTGCCCGTCCGGTACCTGACGTATGACGATGCGCGCCCACTCGGTGAGCTGTCAATCGACGAGGAGGCCACCGTGCGCGTGCGCATCGGGCGGATCGCAGTGCGCCCGACCCGTCGTCGAGGGCTTCGGATCGTCGAGGCCGGCGTCAGTGACGCCACCGGAGCGGCCGTCGCCGTCTGGTTCAACCAGGAGTACCTGCTCCGGGTACTGGAACCCGGCCAGGAGGTCCTGCTGCGCGGGCGTCTGGAGCCGGGGCGTCCTCCCAAGATCGTCGTCAAAGCCCACGAGGTCCTTGGTGGGCAGGGCTCCGAGGGACGCCACACCCAAGGGCTCGTGCCCGTCTACCCGGCGAGCGAAGCCCTGTCGGCGCGTCGGCTGCGCGAGCTGGTCGACGCGGCGCGGCCCTACCTGGGCGCGGCGGTCGAGAACCTGCCGGCCTGGATGCGTCGGCGGTTGAACGTTCCCCACCAGGCCGACGCCCTCGCCGCCATCCATTTTCCCCGAACGACACGCGAAGGGCGCGTGGGGCGACGGCGATTGGTCCTGGAGGAACTCGTGGTCCTCCAGTTGGGCCTGGGCGCCGTCCGGCGCAACGAACAGCTCGGCCGCCCCGCGCCGGCGTTGCGCGGTGACGGCGGACTGCGCACGGCGGTCCTGGGCGGACTTCCGTTCACGCTCACTGCCGAGCAGCAACGCGTGACGGCCGAGATCGCACGTGACCTCGAGCGTGACCGGCCGATGCGGCGCCTGCTGCAGGGCGAGGTCGGGTCGGGCAAGACCGTGGTGGCGGCGCTGGCGATCTGTCAGGCCGTCGAGGCCGGCCGCCAGGCCGCGCTCCTGGTCCCAACCGAGACGCTCGCCGACCAGCACGTGCGGACGCTCGACATGCTGCTCGCACCGGCGGGCATCTCGCCGGTGCTGGTGACCGGTCGCCTGACGGCCGGGGAGCGTGACCATCGCCGGCTGGCCCTTCGTTCCGGCACCGCGTCGGTCGCGATCGGCACCCAAGCCCTGCTCTTCGAGCGCGAAGCGTTTGCCCGATTGGGGTTGGTCGTCGTGGACGAGCAGCACCGGTTCGGCGTGGAGCAGCGGCAGGCGCTGGCCGACCGAGCAACCGACTCGGGCACAGACGCGGCTGCGCACCTGCTGTACATGACCGCGACGCCCATCCCGCGGACGTTGGCCCTGACCGCGTACGGGGATCTTCGCGTCTCGACGATCCGTGGCCGTCCTCCCGGGCGCCAGCCGATCGAAACGCGCTGGATCCGAGAGCTGCAGCGCGACGACGCCTACGAGCTGATCCGCGCGCAACTTCGCGCCGGCCACCAGGGCTATGTCATCTGCCCGCGCGTGGAGGGCGACGACGAGGCGCTTGCGCGCTCGGCGGTCGAGGAGGCCGAGCGCCTTCGCCGTGGCCCGTTCGCGGCGTTCACGGTCGGGTTGGCACACGGTGCCCTGAAAGGTGATGACAAGCGCGCGGCCATGACCGCGTTCGCGACCGGTCAGACCCACCTGCTGGTGGCGACGACTGTCGTCGAGGTCGGGATCGACGTTCCCAACGCCACGATCATGGTCATTGAGGACGCCGATCGGTTCGGTCTCGCGCAGCTCCACCAGCTCCGCGGCCGGGTGGGCCGTGGTGAGCACCCGGGGTTGTGCATCTTGTTCGCGGAGCCTGCCACCGAGGACGGACAGCGTCGCCTGGAGGCGATCACCCACACCCAGGACGGGTTCCGACTGGCCGAGCTCGATCTGGAGCTTCGCGGCGAGGGTGCCGTACTGGGCGTCCGTCAATCCGGACCGACCGACCTGCGTTTCGCGCGACTCACACGTGACCGTCGCGAACTCGCCGAGGCACGGCAGATCGCCCGCCGAACCTTGCGCGACGATCCACGCTTGGAGCGTCCCGAGCACAGCCTGCTTCGCCGAGCCGTCCTGGAGCGCTTCGCAGACCTGCCCAGGCTGCTGGACGCATGAGGGTCGTCGCGGGGATCTACGGTGGCCGTACCTTGACCGCGCCACGTGGGGCATCGACGCGCCCGACCAGCGACCGCGTCCGTGAGGCCGTGTTCTCGATCATCGGCTCGGTCGAGGGTCTTGATGTGCTCGACCTGTTCGCCGGGTCCGGCGCGCTCGGTATCGAGGCGCTCTCGCGCGGTGCGGCGTCTGCGACGTTTGTCGACTCCTCCCGCGCCGCTCTCGCCGCAATCCGCGCGAACACTGCGATGGTCGACGCCGCCGGCTGCGTCCGAATAGTGGCCGCCGACTGGCAGGCCGCCCTGCGCGCCGAGCGCGCCGCCGGTAGGAGATACGGCTTGTGCCTGCTCGACCCGCCTTATAGCGTCCTTCCCCGCATCACGGGCCGTCTCGGCCCGGCTCTGGCGTCGGTTCTTCAAGCCGACGCTACGCTGGTTGTGGAACATGCGGCCGCGGCCGGGCCGCTTGAGATCGACGGCCTTCTGGTCATTGCCCGGACTGACCGCACATATGGGGGAACGGGGATCGCAGTCATGCGCATCGGGACATCAGGTTGAGCGGTCGCCGAATCGTCGTGTGTCCGGGCAGCTACGACCCGGTCACGTACGGCCACCTCGACATCATCCAACGCACATCGGGTCTGTTCGACGAGGTCGTGGTGGGTGTCGTCATGGGATCGACCCGCAAGCAGTACATGTTCGACACGGACACGCGCATCGATTTCGTGCGTCAGGGGGTCGCGCACCTGGACAACGTCCGGGTGGAAGGCTTCAATATGCTGGTCACCGAGTTTGCGCGCCAGGTCGGAGCGCGTACGCTGGTCAAAGGCCTCCGGGCCATTTCGGACTTCGACTACGAATTCCAGATGGCGCAGATCAACAAGGGACTGGCCCCCGAAATCGAGACGGTGTACCTTCCCGCATCTGCCAAGTACAGCTTCCTGAGTTCCAGCGGCGTCCGCGAGATCGCGGTCTGGGGAGGCTCCGTGGACGATTGGGTACCACCCGACGTGGTGCTCGCATTTCGGGGGTTGGTCGATACACACCATGAGGAGGAGTGAGAACTCTTGGACGTACTTGCGCTGATCGACAAGCTCGACGACCTCATCCACAACGCGCGAACCGTGCCGTTTTCGGACAAGGTCGCGATCGAACGGGAGGAGATCTACGAACTGCTCGACCAGATGCGCTCCACGATCCCGGAGGAGATCAAGCAGTCCCGGTGGATCGTCAAGGAACGGCAGGAGATGCTGGCCGAGGCCAAACGCGAAGCCGACCGGCTCGTTTCCGACGCGCGCGACACGGCCGCTCAGGAGGCGTCACAGGAGGAGATCGTCAAACGCGCCGAGCGTGAAGCAGCACAGGTCCTGGAGGAGGCACGGGTGCGCGAGCGTGAGGTCCGCCTCGGTGCGGAGGATTACGCGGACGAGGTGCTTTCCACCCTCGAAGTCAACCTCGGCAAGTTCCTGGCCGCCGTTCAGCGCGGGCGTGAGCGCCTGCAACGCGGCGGCGGTACCGACGGCTCGGGTCAGGCAATTCCAGAACCGATCACCCCAGCCGATCGTTAGTGCCCGTGTCATGACTCCCTCACCGTTCGGCGGCTGCACACCGTCGCCCTACGGAACTGGCGAGATCGCCGTTACCACCAGTCGCGGCGAGGCTCGCCAGCACCGTATTGCTCGGTTGTCGCCCGCCGCCCGGCAAGGGAGTTTTCATGACACGGGCCCTTAGGGCCTGCGCCAGAGGTATCGCCCGGTTGGCGGCAGTAAACCGTCGCGATACGGCACCGGCGAGAGCGTTGTTACGACCAGTCGCAGCGAGGCTCGCCGGCACCGCCTCGCTTGGTGTTCGATTGCCATCCTTTGCGATCGTTCTTCTGGCACAGGCTTTTCGGGACGGTCGACGAGGGCGGGCAGGGGCGGGTCGACGCGACCGTGACGACGGGGCGCCCCACGCCTTCGACCTTCGGACGCTCGAGCTCACACCGGGACAGGCACGGGAGTTCGAACTGCCCATCCCGGTCGAGGACATCGTTCTGGCAGGACAGCGCTACGCCGCGGACCCCCGTGAGCCGTTGGCCCGGGTCGAGGCGTCTCAGTCATCGTCGGGCTGGCACTTTCGTCTGCGTGTGGCCACGCAGTTGGTCGGTCCGTGTTGGCGGTGCTTGGGCGACGCGCACGTGCCGTTGGAGGCAGAGATACGCGACTACTCGGCGTTCGACCGGCCTCAAAGCGGCGCCTACGACGAAGACCTGGACTGTGAGTATCTGGCGGGGGAGTCACTCGATGTCGTCGGGATGGCGCGCGACGCGCTGGTCGACCTGCTGCCGGCACGCATTCTGTGCCGTCAGGATTGCGCCGGGCTGTGCCCGTCCTGCGGGGCCGACCTCAACGCTGCGGCCTGCGAATGTCCGCCCTCGGCCCCCGACAGCCGATGGGCCGCCCTTCAAGAGATCGCTGACCGCTTGGCCTCCGAAGGGTAGAGTGGCGCGGCCCGCGCGGAATCGCTACCCTTCCGCGGTCCGCACTTCCGACGAAGGATCCGAACCACCTTGGCAGTTCCGAAGCGAAAGACCTCCCGCCAGCGTCGCGACACCCGCAGAGCGACGCATACCATCGAAGCCGCGCGCCTCGGACGCTGCCCGCGCTGCACGAGCCCGGTCCGTCCTCACCACGTGTGTGTCGTGTGCGGGTATTACCGCGGCCGACAGGTCGTCGACGTCGAGGAGTAGTCGATGCCGTCTCCGGGCGGGACGATGAACGCGCCGGTCACCATCGCGCTCGACGGAATGGGTGGAGACCGAGCGCCGGCAGAGCCGGTCCGGGGAGCGATCGCCGCCGCCCGCGAGGGCGTGCGGATCCTCTTGGTCGGTGACGCGACGACTCTGGCGGCCGAACTCGCCGCGCAGGGAGGGGCCCCCGATGGCATCGCGATCGTTCACGCGCCGGATATCGTCGGCTCGAACGAGGATGGCGCCAAGGCCGTCCGCGCGAAGCCTGAGTCGTCGCTCGTCGTGGCGTGCAAGCTCGTCGCGGGCGGCACCGCTCAGGGCATGATGTCACCGGGCAACACCGGTGCGACGCTCGCCGCGGCCACGCTCTACATCCGCCGCCTTCCAGGGGTCATCAGGCCGGGTATTGCAGCGGTCCTTCCCAGTGCGCGAGGTCCGGTCGTCCTGATCGACGCCGGGGCCAACCACGAGTCTCGATCGGAGTACCTGCAGCAGTTCGCGGTGATGGGCCGCCTGCTTGCACGCGATGTGTTGCTCATCCCGGCGCCGCGGGTCGGCCTCCTCTCGATCGGTGAGGAGTCCGGCAAGGGCAGCGAACTCGTGCAGGTGACGTACGCAGCCCTGGAGAGCACGGAGGGCTTCGTCGGCAACGTGGAAGGGCGCGACATCCCCCAGGGGACAGTCGACGTCGTCGTCACCGATGGGTTCACCGGCAACGTCGCGTTGAAGCTGTATGAGGGCGCAGGTGCGGTGATGTTCAGCGAGATCAAGAGCGTGTTGCGCACGTCGCTTCGCGGCAAGCTGGGCGGTCTGCTCGCGCGTCCGGCGATACGACGCCTTCGCGCCAAGTTCGATGTCGACGAGTACGGCGGCGCGTATCTCCTCGGGGTACGCGGCATTGTGGTCATCGGGCACGGCAACGCAAGCGGGTATGCCATCGCCAATGCCATCCGCCTGTGCGCCCGTGGAGTGCAGGGGCACCTGGTAGAGCGCGTCGAAGCAGGTCTCGCCCCTCCGTCATAAGCGGACGCGTCGCCCTCTCGAGGCGGCGGAGAGAAGTCCCGTCCGCATCCGTTGGTAACGTCCGTTCGGACCAAGTAACGCAATCTTCGTGAAGGGAAACGAGTGGACCGCGAGACAGCCTTCGAACAGGTTAAGGGGATCATCGTCGAGCAGCTCGGCGTCAGCCCCGACGAGGTACGGGAGGAGGCGTCGTTTCAGGAGGACCTGAATGCCGATTCGCTCGACCTCGTCGAACTCATCATGAGCATGGAGGACAAGTTCGGCGTCAAGATCCCCGACGAGGACGCAGAAAAGATCCTGACCGTCCGTGACGCCGTCGAGTACGTCGTCACCTCCGCCGGAGGCTGATTCCACACGCCGTCACCGTCGACCGACTCGCCCCTTGGTCTTTTGCAGCTGGCACTCCAATTGCCGTCCGGACGGCGCGCGGAGACGCTCGCGCACCGTTCGTGGGCGTCGTCACGCGCCGCATCGTATGAGCGGTTGGAGTTCCTGGGCGACGTCGTGCTCGAACTCGTGGTGACCGCCGAGCTTCTGGCGCGCCATCCCGATGCCTCCGAAGGGGATCTGGCATGGATGCGCCAGCAGATCGTCACACGTGAGGCGTGTGCCTCGGTGGCACGGGATCTGGGCCTCATGGAGCAGTTCATCGAGTCGGCGCCGAACCGGCAGCGCACGACTGCGCGGGACCTCGCAGGGCAGGTCAGTGTCCAGGCGGCACTCGTCGAGGCCTTGATCGGCGCATGTTGGAGCGACCTGGGCCACGAACGAACCGCGCCTGCCGTGCTCGCGTCGTTCGAGTCTGTGATCGACGCGGCGACGTTGGGACGTCGGGACGCCAAGACCGCGTTGCAGGAGTTCGCAGCTCGCGACCGGCGGGACGTCCGCTACGAACTCGTCGACCGCGACGGCCCGCCGCACGCACGTATTTTTACGACGCGTGTGTTGGTCGGTGGCGACGAAGCAGGGCGGGGGTCGGGCAGCTCCAAGCAGGCATCGGAGCAGGCTGCCGCAACCGAGGCCATCCGGGGCCGTACCGACGCGGAGGCGCAGGCATGCTGAGACGGGTCAAGATCCGTGGGTTCAAATCGTTCGCCGGGGACGTGACCTTCGACCTCGGGCCTGGACTCAACGTCATCGTGGGGCCCAACGGCTCCGGCAAGAGCAACTTCGCCGAAGCCATTGTCTGGGCGCTCGGCGAGCAGCGTTCCGCCAAGCTTCGCGCGCCTGGGATGAGCGACATCCTGTACCAAGGGGGTGCGACCCGTCCGCCTGCCGGTCTGGCCGAGGTCGCGTTGCAGTTCGACGGTGGGGAGGACGGGCCGGCCGAGGTCGAGGTCGGTCGCCGCCTGACGCGGGCCGGTGACTCGGACTACCGCGTCAACGGTACATCGTGCCGTCTGCTCGATCTGCAGGAGTCCCTCTCGGTGCGTGGGCTTGGCGGCGACTCACTGGCGGTGATTCGACAGGGGCAGGTGGAAGCCCTCGCGACGAGCAAACCCGGTGAGCGTCGCGCCATGTTGGACGAGGCCGCAGGAGTCGGCGTCGCCAAACGCCGCCGCCGCCGGGCCGAACAGAAGCTCGCGCGCGTGGCCGAGAAGCTCGATCGTGCACGTGATCTTGCGACTGAGCTTTCGTCGCGCGCCCGTTCGCTCGAGCGCCAGGCCCGGGCGGCCGAGCGGGCATCCGCCCTCGAGGCCGAAATCCTCAAGCTCCGCGACACCGAGCGCGCTGCGCGTGCGGTCGCGGCCGCTACGGCGCGCGAGCATGCGGAGGCTTCGCACGCGGTTCATGTCGATGCCGACCGGACGGTTCGTGACGCGCTCGATGCCGCACGTACGGGCAGGGGTGTCGCGACGGATACCCGTGCGAAGGCGGTCGGCGCGCTGGAACGGGCCGAGGTGTTGGCAGCGACCTTGCGGGCGTCGGGCGATCGTGTCGGTGGTCGGGCCGAGTTGGCGCAGGAACGGTTGACCGAGTTGGACGCGCGTCAGGAGCGCCTGGGGCAGGCACGCGCCGACGCTGCGCGGCGACTGGTGGAGTTGCAGGCGCAGGAAGACACGCTCTCTGGACGGCTCACCGAGGCCGCTGCATTTCTGGCGACGGCGCAGACCGCCGCTCACGCGGCTGAGGAGACCGAGATCGCGCTGCGGGGAGTCGCACTGGAGGCCGCCGAGGCCGTGCGACGCATCGGCGCCGAGATCGTCGAGTGCGACGGGGCCCTCATCGACGGCGAGCGTCGCCTCGGTGTCGCCCGAGATGCGATTGCCCGTTCCCAGGCGGCGCTGGGCCAGATGGAGCTGGATGCGCCAGAGGCGCTGCCGCGCGCGGAGCGACGCGACGAAATCGCGATGCGACGAGTCGAGCGCGACCGGGCCCGACTCGCTGCCGTCACCGCGACGTTCGAGGACCGCACGGCCGAACTCCGTGGCGCCGAGCAGCGCCATCGCGACGCGGCGGCCGAGGCCCGACGGTTGGCGCCCGAGGCGGGTGACACGTCCGAAGGGGCGCTCGGCGACGGTCTCGAAGTCGAGGCGGGGCTCGAACGGGCGGTCGCAGGGGCGCTGGGCGCGTTCGCCGATGCGGCGGTCGCGGCAGGTGTCGGCGATGCCCGTGCGTTGATCGCCGACGGTGCTACTGCGGTTGTGATCCCCGCCGAGGCACGCCCGCGGGGATCGGCGCCTGCCGGCGCCCGTCCGCTTGCCGAGGCTGTCGTGGCGTGTCCCGCGCCGAGCCGCCATCACGTCGAGCGCCTGCTGGCAGACGTGTGGCTTGTTGACGATCTGGATGCGATCCGCCCGACGGACTCGGGCGTGTTCGTCAACCGCGACGGCGTCGTCTTACGCTGGTCCAAGGGGACGGTCACGACCAGCCGCAGCGCGTGGGCGCGTAACGCGCTCTACCGGCGTTCTCTCGCGATCGTCGCGGCAGCCCAAGCTGACGTCTCGGTGTTTGCCCAGGAAGTGGCGGTCGCGGGTGACGACCGTGATCGCGTGCGTCGCCGATCAACCGCGACCGAGCGCTCCGCGGCCCGCATCGCCGAACGTCTCGGCGCCGAGCGTGCGCAGGCCGCCGCGCGGGCCGAACGGCTTGAGCGGCTTCGCGCCGAGGCCGAGGCAGCTCACCACGCGACCGCAGACGCGCAACGGATCGTCGATGCGGCGGTCGCCCGTCGCCAGGAGCTTGCCGCCGGCCTCGAGGCCACGCAGCAGCGGGTCGAGCAGGCGCATCGGGGTGCCGCGATTGGCGTCGCCGAACTCGATCGATGTCGGGGCGAACTGCGTGATGCCCGCAGCGGTGCAGCGGTCGTCGACGCGCACGCGGCCGAGATCCAAGCGCAGGCGGCGGCGGCGCGGGCTCTGGTGGGTGCCGCCGAAACGCTGCCGGCGAATCTGGCGCTGATCGCGCGAGCGGCATCGGCGTTGCAGTCGGCCACCGATCATCTCGCCCCGCACGTCGCGACCGCAGCGGCGCAGGTGGGCACATCCCGTGCGGCGTTCACCAGCGCTGAAGAGCGATTGTCAGAGGCCGTGCGCGCCGTCGAGGCGGCTGAGTCGGCCGCGACCCAGGTGCGTGAGGGTCTCCATGCGGCCGAGGTCGCGTTGCGGTTGGCCGAGGAGCGGGCGACGGAGGCGGGACCGGTTCCCGAGGTCGTGCCCGACGAGCCACTCGACCCGGACGAGGTCTCGGCGCGTCTGGCGGACTTGGAGCGCCGACGGCTGGGGATCGGCGCCGTCAACGAACTCGCCGCGACCGAGCGCGACGAGCTCGCCGAACGCGAGGCCCATATCGATGAGCAGGTCAAGGATCTCCACGAGAGCGGAGAGGCCCTGCGCGGTCACCTGGGCGAGCTTGACGCCGCGGTGGGCGAGGGGTTCGAGGCGATCTTCCAAGCGGTGTCCGAGCGGTTCTCAGAGGTCGTCGGGTTGCTGTTTCCTGGCGGCTCCGGGCGTCTGCGCCTGGTCGAGCCCGACGAGGAGGGCGGTGACGAGGGCGTCGAGGTCGAGGTCGTGCCCGCGGGCAAGCGTCCACGTGCCCTGTCGCTCATGTCCGGTGGCGAGCGGTCGCTCATCGCGATGGGCTTCTGCCTTGCGCTCGCGCTTGCCCGGCCGGCGCCGTTCTACCTGCTGGACGAGGTCGAGGCCGCGCTCGACGACGCCAACCTGCGACGGTTTCTCGGAGTGGTGCGACGGCTGTCGGATGAGACGCAGTTCCTGGTCATTACCCATCAGCAGCCCACCGTCGAGGTCGCCGACACCCTCTTTGGCGTGACGATGGGTCAAGACGGCGCCAGCCAGGTGCTCTCACGACAGCTCTCCCGCTCGGTCGAAGGTCCGGCACGCCCGTACGTGCGCCGGCAGCTTCGCCTTGTGAACTCATAGACTCGTGACCATGGACCCGGAACTCGTTCCTTGGGCGGAGCTCTTCGAGCTGCCCGTCGACGACGCCGCGTCCGAGGCGGACGAGGCGCCCAAACGCCAAGGCCTGTTTCGCAGATTGCGCGACTCGCTGGGTGGTGGTACCCAGCAAGCGATCTCACCGCAGCTCGCGGCGATCTACGCACCCAAGCTCATCACCGAGGACACGTGGGACGACCTTGAGGAAGCGCTGATCCTGGCCGACTGTGGCATGGAGGCGACCGAGCAGCTTGTCTCCCACCTGCGCCAGGAGGCCCGCGAAGGTCGGGTCACAAGCGGCGCGACCCTGGCACAGGGCTTGTGGCGCGAGGTCGCCCGCTTGATGGCGTCCGAGCCCGCACGCATCCCGCTCGGTGGTGCACCGACCGTCATCTTGGTGATCGGCGTCAACGGCAGCGGCAAGACGACCACGATCGGCAAGTTGGCACACCGGCTGGGGCAGCTGGACCAGAAAGTCGTGATCGGCGCGGGCGACACGTTTCGCGCGGCCGCCACCGAGCAACTGGCCGTGTGGGCCGAACGCTCGGGCGCGCAACTCATCCGTCAGGCCCCGGGCGCCGACCCTGGAGCGGTCACCTACGACGCGATCGCCGCGGGCAAGGCACGTGGCGCAGAAGTCGTCATCGTCGATACGGCCGGGCGTCTGCAGACTCAGAAGAACCTGATGGAGGAGCTTCGTAAGGTCGCGACGGTGGCCGGAAAGCTCGACCCCGAGGCCCCACACGAGACGCTGCTCGTCCTGGACGCCACGACCGGTCAGAACGGCATTAGTCAGGCCCTCCTGTTCAACGAAGCGGCACCCCTGACCGGCGTCGTCCTGACCAAGCTCGATGGCATCGCCAAGGGCGGGATCGTCTTGTCCATTCAGAACCAGCTCGGTGTGCCCGTCAAGTTGGTGGGAGTGGGGGAGGCGTTGGAGGATCTGCAACCGTTCGACGCCCAGGGGTTCGCGCGCGCCATCTTCGCCTCACCCGGTGACGGCGAGGGCGCGTAAAGAAGTCGCTCTTTACACGATCCTCGGTGGCCGGTCCGGGATCTCGCACTCCAGGGCCAGCCGGCTGCCCCAGCCGTCGAAGCGCCGGCCGACATCGGAGTCCCGGCCGAGTTCGGCGGCCTCGGCCCGAAGCAGCGCGGCAGTGCGCCGAAGGCAGGCCTCCTCCTCCTCACTCAGTGGGCACGGATCGGTGCGGCGACGTACAAAGACCGGCGAGGCAACGATCGTCGGTGTGCCCTCGGTGGACATCAGCGCCGCGAGTTCGGGGATCACGCGATCACCCCAGTGTGGGAGTTCGGCTCCCGAGTCAAAGCGCTCGGCCACCCAGGTCCCTTCGAGTTCCTCCGCCTCGGCCCTCATGTGCGCGGCCAAACGACGCAGGGCCGCTTCCTCTCGGTGGTCGATCCCCCGCGCCTGCTGGCGCTCGAGTGCCGCGCTTGTGTTCATCAACATGCCTCTCCTGAGCGTTTGAGATCCCGGTGCTCACCCTAGACCGGATCGACCAGACATCAAGTGGCCGTGTGGCCAACTGGGCGCCGCCCGGTACCGGACTGGTGACGGTGCGAATGTCCCTGATCCCGGCGCACTCGACGAAACTTCACGACATACGTGTACTTTGCACCTATGGCCACCGATTCCGCCAACCCGCAGCGTGAGGTTCACGGTCACCCCAGAAGCTGGGTGCAGCCCTTCCTGTTGCTGTCGCTCGATCAATGGCAGAGCCACGGGTACGAGCTGATACGGCGGCTGACGCTCTTCGGCTTCGAAGCGGTCGATCCGGGGAGCGTCTACCGGACGCTTCGTCAACTCGAGCGGGACGGACTCCTGGAATCCGATTGGGACACGGCGAGCGGTGGGCCGGCTCGTCGGCGCTACGCATTGACCGACGCCGGACGGACCTACCTGGACGGGTGGGCGGGGGCGTTGCGCGGATATCAACACATGCTCGACGCGTTCTTCAGCACGTATCCGGAGACCCACGAGGACAGCCCCACGGTCGCGCCGACGCCGTGAGCGCCACGCGCGGCGCACAGAGGCCTCACCTCGCCGGGCCGTGCCAGGAACCGACCAGCAGGCGTACCCGAAATCCCGATGTCACTGCCCGCCCGACAGCAGAATCGACCCTAACCGAAAGGCGCTCATATGCCCGCAGATCAAACGTTGACACGGTCGGACACTGAGTCGCTTGCGACTCCTTGGATGGATTCGCTGTTGCGCGTCGGAGAGTCGGCGACCGAGCTGTGCCGTGGCGTGATCGACGATTGGGCCGAGCTGTGTACCCGAGCGGCGACGATCTGGTCGCGCCCGGCGACCGCACTCGGCTTGGCGCCAAACGTGTCCGGCTTCACCGTCCACGGCGACGGCAAGACCATCGAGGAACTCCACGTCGGCGACTCCGCGAGCATCACGCGGCGGATATCGCAGGCCGACATCGACGCGTTCGCGCGGATCTCGGGCGACGACAATCCCGCACACGTCGATGCGGCGTGGGCCGCACAGTCGCCATTCAAGGGCCGCCTCGCCCATGGCATTCTGACGGCGGGCCTGGTGTCGGCGGTGCTCGGCACCGAGCTCCCCGGGCCGGGCGCGATCTACATGTCCCAGACGCTCCGGTGGCTCGCGCCCGTGCGACCCGGCGATATTCTGACGGCCACTGTGACGATCACCGAGATCATCGCCGAGAAGGGCCGAGTCGTCCTGGAGACCGTGGTGAGGAACGGGGAGGAGAGCGTCCTGACCGGTGAGGCGCTCGTCATGCCGCGGCGCGAGCGATGAACGCGCCACACAATCTCAACGAGGAGGGCCGATGAGCTCAGGACTCACCGACCAGGTCGCGCTCGTGACCGGAGGCGTCCGCGGAATCGGGCTCGCGATCAGCGAGATCCTGATCGCCGAGGGCGTACGAGTCGCGGCTGGATTCTCAAGGAACGGCCCCGCAGCGGAGGCCTTTCTCGAGAAGCACGCCGATCACGGGGCATCCATCCATCAGGGGACGATTGAGGATCACGCCGATTGCGAGCGGGTCGTCACGGAGGTCGTCGACCGCCATGGGCGCCTCGACATCCTCGTCAACAACGCGGGCGTGACGATGGATCGCACGGTGCGAAAAATGCTGCCCGAGGAGTGGGACCACGTGCTGCGCGTCAACCTCGGCGGCGCATTCAACATGTGCCGGGCCGCGCTGCCGCACATGATCTCCCGCAGCTACGGGCGCATCATCAACATGAGCTCCGTCACCGGCGAGCGGGGCAACATCGGCCAGGCGAACTACGCCGCCTCGAAGTCTGGATTGTTCGGGCTCAGCATGAGCCTGGCCCTTGAGTGCGCCAACAAGGGGATCACCGTCAACTGCGTCGCCCCCGGCTTCATCGAAACGGACATGACGGCGGCTGTGCCCGCCGAGATCTTGGAGCGCATCGTCGAGGGCATCCCCTGCAGGCGACTGGGCCAACCCAAGGAGGTGGCACGGGTGGTGTTGTTCCTTGCCGAGCCCGAGTCCAGCTACATCACCGGCCAGATCTACTCGATCAACGGCGGACTCAACATGTGACCTGAGGGCCCGTCCCGGATTGCTGCTCGGTTTTCGCTCGCCACCCTTCGCAGGAATTTTCCGTGACGGGCCCTTTTGGGAGTAGGGCCGTCGTACGAATGTCAACGAGACTGGAGACCGATTGAACGCGCAGAATGGAAATGGATCTGACGGAGGCGAGAGCGGGCAGGATTCGGTGTCGAAGCTCGACCCCCTCGGGCTCGGCGCTGCGTGGATCCGTGCAATGCAGGAGGCCGGCAAACACCCGGAGGCCGTGATAGAAGCCGCGACCCGTTACGCCGGCGGCATCGCCGCTGCCGCGGCCGCAACCGGAGCGCGGGCACTCGGCGCCGACACCGCGGGTCCGGTCGCGCCCGCGCCGAAGGACCGGCGGTTCACCGATCCCGCGTGGACCGAGAACCCGGCGTTCTTCATGCTCCTGCAGGGGTACCTGTTGTGGGCGCGTCTCGTCGATGACTTGGTCAGGTCCGCCTCGCTCGCCGACCTCGACGGCGAGAAGGCCCGCTTCACGGGCGAACTCTTGATCGACGCGCTCGCCCCCACAAACTTCCTCGCGACGAACCCCGCCGCGCAGAAACGGTTTCTCGAGACCGGAGGTATGAGCCTGGTCCGGGGCACCCGCAACTTCCTGGAGGACCTCGCCACGAACAAGGGTCTCCCGCGGCAGGTCGACCCGTCGGCCTTCACCGTCGGCACGGACCTGGCGACGACGCCGGGGAAGGTGGTCTATCGCAACGACCTGATGGAGCTGATCCAGTACACCCCCACGAGCGAGACGGTGTACGAGGTCCCACTGCTCCTGAGCCCGCCCTGGATCAACAAGTACTACATCATGGACCTCGCGCCCGGCCGGAGCTTCGTCCAGTGGGCGGTGGATCACGGCCACACCGTCTTCGCCATCAGCTACAAGAACCCCGGTGAAGCCGACCGCGACCTGACCCTCGACGACTATCTGCAGCGCGGACCGATCGCCGCGCTCGATGCCATCCGTGAGATCACCGGCGCCGAGCAGGCGAACGTCGCCGGCCTTTGCCTCGGAGGCACCCTGACGGGGATGCTCCTGTCGTATCTGGCAAAGGACGGGGACGAGCGGGTGCGCTCGACGACGTTGCTCAACACGCTCGTCGACTTCAGCGTCCCCGGCCGGCTCGGAGCGTTTACCGACGAGCCTGCGATCGCCCACCTCGAGGAGCTGATGTCGGAGCGTGGATACCTTGAGTCGAGCGAGATGATGAACACGTTCACGTTCATGCGCGCCAACGACCTCGTCTGGAACTATGCGGTCAACAACTGGCTGCTCGGCGAGCCTCCGCCCCCGTTCGATCTGCTCGCTTGGAACAGCGACGGCACGCGGATGCCGGCAACGATGCATTCCTTCTTCGTTCGCTCGTGCTATCTCAACAACGAGTTCGCCCGGGGTACGATGGAACTCGGCGGGGTCCCGCTGGATCCGTCTGCGGTGACCGGGGACGTGTACGTGCTCGCCGCCCAAGAGGACCACATCACGCCCTGGCGAGGCAGCTATATGACGACACAGGTGCTCCCGAATGCGACGACGCGGTTCGTGCTGTGCGGCGCCGGGCACATCGCGGGCATCGTGAGCCCGCCGAGCAAGAAGGCCTGGTATCGCACCGGTGGTGACGCACTCCCCTCCGACGCCGAGGCATGGTTCGAGGACACCACCCACCACGAGGGATCGTGGTGGGAAGACTGGGCACTGTGGATCGGTGAGCGCGCCGGTGAGCGCGTGGCGCCTCCGCCGATGGGCGGCGACCGTCACCCGCCGATCGTGGACGCACCGGGAACGTACGTGCTCGAAAAATAACGCGCTCGACTTGACTTCGGCATCGTTTGCGTACTATAGTGTCCGTATCAACACCGACCCAGGAGCAAATCAGATGCCGAACACCACCATCGAGTACACCAAGACCGCTCAGGACAAGACCCTCGAAGCCATGAAGCAGGGACAGTCCGTGATCGTCGAGGCCGTTGCGGCCTGGGCGAAGGCCACGGAGAAGTTGATCCCCGCGATCCCGGCACTTCCCGGCGTCGCCTCGCTTCCCAGCCCCGAAGAGTTCGTGAAGACGAGCTTTGACTTCTACGGCGACGTTCTCGCCTCGCAGCACAAGTTCGCCAACGACCTCCTGGCCGCCGCGTCGCCGGTCCGCAAGGCGACCAAGGCCGCGTAGGTTCTTCTTCGGCCAGGGGAGTCCTGTCATCAACCAACTTGTGAGACAGGACACTCTTTCATGACCGACCCGCAGAACGCATGGCAGGACGGTGTTGAGGAACTCGGTCGCTTCATCCACGCCCAGCGCAAGCTCGCGAACCTTTCGCTTCGCGAGCTTGCCGGGCTGACCGACCTCTCCAACGCCTACCTCAGTCAACTCGAGCGCGGGTTGCATGAACCTTCAATGAGGGTGATCAACTCCATCGCCAACGCGCTCGATCTTTCGACGGAGACAATCCTGCGCCAGGCCGGACTTTTCGCGGCAGACAGCGCCCCAACCGCCGACCCCACTGAGGCGGTGGCCCCAGCTGCTCCGACCGAAGAGTCGATTCACGCGGATCCATTCCTCACCGAGTCCCAGAAAGAAGCGTTGCTCGCCGTCTACCGAGGCTTCGCGAGCCGTGACGCCACGCGTCCCCTCGCAGGGTCCTAATTACTCCCTCTCGTACGAACGAACCCGTATCCCGGCCACTCAGTCGCCGAATCCGGGTATCGAGTTCCACACGTCCACCGACCGCATTCCAAGGAGATCCCGTGTCCACATCCGCCGTCAACCAGAGCCTCGCTCTCGGCTCGTATGCAGTCGAGGTCACCAGCCTCTCGAAGCGCATCGCTCTCCAAACCGCACGCTCGTGGACTGACATCGTCGCATCGGCATTCCCTGGCGACCAGACGTGGCCATGGACGATCATCGACGCGACGTTCGAATCCGCCGAATCGTTCGTGATTGCACAGACCTACTTCGGCAAGAGCGTCCTCGACGCCACAGCGACGGCGCTCGGGGTCCTGCCGACGAAGGGTGCTCCCCCCATCGCCGCCCGTGCCGAGATCGAGCGGACGTCAGCGACGCCGAAGCCCGTTGTCAGGGTGGAGGCCGCGACCGCTCCTGTGAGTGTGCCGAAGCCGGTCGCCAAGGTGGAAGCCGCGACCGCTCCTGTGAGTGTGCCGAAGCCTGCCGCCAAGGTCGAGGCCGCCACCCCTGCGCCAAGCAAGCCGAATGCTCCCACCAAGACTGTCGCCGCAAAGCCCAAGGCGCCAAAAGCGAGCGGTGGCACGAAAACCCGCTGAATGCGCGCCGCCGGGTGCTTTCGGGGTTCTGCGCAGAGCCCAATGCACCGTCGCTCAGGGACGGTGCATTGGTGTCCTGAGTCGGAAGTTCGCTGCAGTTGTGACGGCTGCGACCCTCGCGATGCGGCGTCATCGGTCACCCGAAGAGAGCCCGATATACAGGTGCCCTGCGTCATTGCCTCGCTCGCCGAAATAATCACCGAACGTCTGACTCAGGACACGAGAACTGAGAACTAGAAGGCATCCTCCCACGAGAACGCCCGAGCGGGCGGCGAGGGTGCGTCGCTGGCTTCATGTGAATGGACTGACTCCGGCACGACGATCGCGGGGTCGATGCGCATGATCGTGTAGCCGGCGACGGCACCGGCGCCGAACCCCGGGGTGAAGATCCGCATCGGCCGGTCGATGACGCCGTCGGCGACCGCATCGTGGATTGCGATCGGAATACTCGCCGCCGAGGCATTGCCGACCCGGTCGATGTTGAAGTAGAGCTGATCCTCCGAGAGCCCCGCCTGCGTGGCGAGCTGAACGACCATCGTCCGGTTCGCCTGATGGGGCACGACGAGGTCGATGGCATCAACCATCGCCTTGCCGTTCGGACCCGGGAGCGCCCGCAGCTCGCCCATCATCTGGATGAGGTAGCGCTCGACCAGGGACTTGACCTCCGGGCCCCACACCGTGATGTCGTTGTCGAACTCCGGGTTGGGCCAGATGATCGAGTTGACCTCGCTGACCGGGCCGCTCGCGTAGGTCTGGAGCACCTCGATATCGCCGGCCTCCCCATCTCCGGCGGGGGCGAGCACGACGGCTGCCGCACCGTCGCCGAAGATCATCCGCGAGGTGCGGATCGAGCCGATCTTGTCCGAGAACTTCTCGCCGAACACCACCAGGACCGGTCGCTCCACGTCCTGCATGATCCGGATCCCCTCCGCGAGGCCATAGGGGAAGCCCGCGCACGCGGCGACCAAGTCAAACGACGCATGGGTCTGATAGATGCCGAGCTGGCCGGAGAGCCAGGTCGCGACCGACGGCAAGAGCCGGGTGCTGGTGCATGAGCAGAAGATGACGGCCCCGATCTCGTGGGGTTCGCGGCCGGCGCGATCGAGCGCCGCGGTCGCCGCGTCGAGAGCGAGGATTTCGAGGTCGTGCGCGGTGTACAGACGCGCCTCGATGCCGGTTTTCCTCGCGATCTCGTCGGCGCTCATCGGCGACCAGCTATAGGCGGAGTTGCGGACGACATCGTCGTTCGAGCAGACGATCTCGCCTTTCGCGACCGAAAGCGCCTCGACCCGCGGCTTGATGGCGTAACGCTCCGCGATGACGAGAGACGGCACGGGGGGGCGGCGGACGACGTCGGCCCTCGGAGTTGGGCGCCGCCGGGCGACGCTACCGCCCTTCGCGCGCCGGATGAAGTTCTGGACCTCGCGGGTGCGCGGGATGAACAAGACCACGAACTCGTCGTCACCGATCTTGCCGACCTCTTCGAGCCGTCCGTCGGCGCGGTTCCACGGATACTGATTGTGGAGGACCTGGGCCATCCGGTGCAGGGCCTCGAGCTCCGGCACCTGCTCCGCGCAGTCGATGACCTCCTCGAAGGTGTAGACCGGATAGTCGGCGTCGTGGGTCGAGAGGCAGAACGTGAGGTTCGTCGGGTCGGCCATGATCTCCGCCACGGTCGGCTTGATGGCCGGCAGCTCGGTCGCGTGGTGCAGCTTGTTGCGGAACACGTCGAACAGGATGTCGTGGATGCGGTTCTCGGCCTCGTCGTCCCACCGCTCCGGCAGGCCCTCGTACGCGGCGGTGATCGTCGCGACCTTGGTGTCGCCGTCCTGCCACGGCAGCAGGATGGGCAACATGACGTCGTCGCGATTACGCGGCACGTCGCGCCACCGCGTGGGCCGTTTCTCGTACATCGTCATCGCATAGCGGTTGACCCAGAACAGGTTGAGGGCGAGGTCGCGCAGCAGCTGGTACCGGTTGGAGTACGCGCCGGATGCGGCGCGGTCGGCGATGTCGGTTCCCGTGGGAGCCTTGGCCTCGAAGTCACGCCTCACGACCGCGGAGAGTTGCTCCTCCGTGTCGATCACGCTGAAATCGAGGTCGGCGAAGAAGTTGGACGGGAACACAAGGCGCTTGTGGCGGTTGATGACGAACGGCTTGCTCATGGTCGGCTCCCGGTGGACCTACGCGGATTACTGGCGCAACGCTAGCCGACGGGAGGGGTGTTCCAACAGTTGTCGCGGGGGCCCTACGTGCAAAATGAACCGTGTCGAGACGCCCTCGATCACGTAACGTCACGCACACAGTGTTCCAACGAATCGCCATCATCAACCGGGGTGAGCCTGCGCGGCGGCTCATTCATGCGGTGCGGGAGCTCGCCGTGGAGCGCGGCGAGCCGATTCGGGCGATCGCTTTTCACACCGAGGCTGAGCGACGGGCCGCATTCGTCCGTGAAGCTGACGAGGCGGTTGTGATCGGCGGGGCGGGCAATCCCTACCTCGACTTCGGCGAACTCGAACGGGCGCTCCGCGAGAGCCGGGCCGACGCTGCGTGGGTGGGATGGGGGTTCGTCGCCGAGGACCCGGCCTTCGCCGAGCTTTGCGAACGTCTCGGCGTGGCCTTCGTCGGGCCGCCCGCGGATGTGATGCGGCGTCTGGGCGACAAGATCGCGGCCAAGCTCCTCGCAGAGGAGGTCGGCGTCGCGGTCGCCCCGTGGAGTGGCGGACCGGTTCAGAGCGTCGAGGAGGCGCTCCGCCACGCCGCGGTCATCGGGTATCCGTTGATGATCAAGGCGACGGCCGGTGGCGGTGGCCGCGGCATCCGAATGGTCTCCTCCGACGAGGAGCTCCCGGTCGCGTTCGAACGGGCACGGGACGAGGCGCGGCGTTCGTTCGGCGACCCGACCGTGCTGATGGAGCGGGTCGTGACGGGGGCACGTCACGTCGAGGTGCAGGTCATCGCCGACCACCACGGCAACGCTTGGGCACTCGGCGTCCGCGACTGTTCCATCCAGCGCCGTAACCAGAAGCTCATCGAGGAGTCCGCGTCCCCTGCCCTCGATGCGGATCAGGCGCGAGAGCTGGCCGGGTCGGCGCTGCGACTCGTCAAGGCCGCCGGATACCGCAACGCCGGGACCGTTGAGTTCCTCTACGAGCCACGCGGACGTACGTTCGCGTTCCTCGAGGTCAACACCCGCTTGCAGGTCGAGCATCCGGTCACCGAATCCACGTGTGGCGTCGATCTCGTCAAACTCCAGTTGCACGTCGCCTCGGGCGGCGTGCTCGAGGGTGACGCCCCCTCCGAGCGTGGTCACGCCATCGAGGCGCGCCTCTGCGCGGAGGATCCCCAACGCGGTTTCTCCCCCGCGCCCGGCGTGCTGGAGCGGCTCAGGTTCCCGTCGGGACCGGGAATCCGAGTGGATACCGGCTTCGTCGAGGGGGACGTCATTCCCTCCGACTACGACTCGATGATCGCGAAGATCGTCGCGTGGGGGAGCGACCGGCCCGAGGCGCGCGCGCGCCTTCGCCGCGCCCTGGCGGAGACGTCTGTGGTGGTAGCCGGGGGCGCCACCAATCGCGCCTTCCTGCTGCATCTGCTCGACCGACCTGAGGTCGTGGCCGGCACTGCCGACACCGGGTGGCTCGACCGGCTGGCGACGTCCGACGACCTCCTTCCCGTCCGGCATGCGGACATCGCCTTGCTCGCGGCCGGGATCGAGGCCCACGACTCGGAAGAGGCCATCGAGCGCGAGCGCTTCTACGCGTCTGCCCGCCGCGGCAGACCCACGGCGGCCGACGAGATGAACCGGATGATCGAGCTTCGCCACCGTGGTGCGGCCTACCGGCTCGCGGTCGCACGGCTTGGTCCTGACCGATACCGGGTGCGGGTCGGCGGCGCGACCCTCAACGTCCAGCTCGATCACCTCGGTCGGTTCGAGCGGCGAGTCGCGCTGGGCGGTAACACCCACCGAGTGGTTCTTTCGGTGAGCCCGCCCGATCAGCTCGTCGAGGTTGACGGGGTCGCCCACCGAGTCTCGCGCGACGAGGACGGGATGGTCCGCGCGCCAGCCCCTGCTCTGGTGGTCGCGATCGCGGTGGCGGCGGGCGACGAGGTCGAGACGGGGGATCCGGTCGTCGTCGTCGAGAGCATGAAGATGGAGACCACCCTGACCGCGCCGTTCGCCGGACTGGTGCGCGAGGTTCTGGTCGCCGGCAACGTCCAGGTGGCGGCGGGGGCGCCGCTGGTGCGCCTTGAGGCGACCGGCGCCGGCCGCGGCGAGCGCACCGAGCAATCGCTCGTGGAGTTCGGCGGTGTCGAAGCGGGCGCCGGAGACGACACGGAGCGGCTCTTCGCGGACCTGCGCAGCCTCATCATGGGGTACGACATCGGCGCCGGGGAGGCGCGCAAACTGGTCGGGCGGCTCGAAGGCTCCCGTTCGCCCGCACCCGACGACCCGACGCTTCGCCGCGAACTCGACATCCTCACCGTCTTCGCCGACCTGGCGGAGCTGTCCAGGGACCGACCGCCGGTGGAGCAGCTTGAGGACGAGGAAGAACGCGTCCACAGTCCCCGTGAGCATTTCCACGGGTTCCTGCGATCGTTGGACGTCGAACGCGAAGGAGTCCCAGACCCCCTCAAGCGAAGCCTCGTCCGCGCACTCGACCACTACGGGGTCCGGGAGCTCAAGCGGAGTCCGCAGCTCGCGGAGGCCTGCTTCCGGATCTTCCTGGCCCATCAACGAGCAGGGTCGCAGTTGCCGGCTGTGGCGGCGCTGCTCAATCGTCTCCTGCGTGAGGCTGACGAGCTTCCCCAGGCAGTGCGCGAGGATTTGCGCCAGACACTCGATCGACTGATCGTTGCGACCCAGTTGCGCCACCCTGTGATCGGCGACCTCGCCCGCAGCGTGCGCTTCTCGTGCTTTGATCGACCCAGTATCGAGGCCGCGCGGGAGCGGGCCCACAGCGCCGTCCGTGAGCAACTGGAAATCCTCGCCGCGAGCCCCCGCGAGCCGGAGTACGCAGAACGCATGGATGCGGTCGTCGCGAGCCCGTATCCGCTGATCGGGCTGCTCGGTGAGCGCCTGACGCCGGGCATCGGACCCGACGAACCCATGCTCGAGGTGCTGACGCGGCGGTACTACAAGATCCGCGAGCTTCGGGACGTCAGTCGCGTCGCCCGCGACGGCCGGCAGTTCGTCACCGCATCGTACGACCGGGACGGCCGGCAGGTCAGGCTCGTGTCGACGCTCGCCGACGCAAAGCAGATCCGCGAGGCCGCGGCCGGCATCGGCCAGATCCTCGGCGATCAGGCGGAGGGAGCGGACGCGGTCGCGGACATCTACGTCGCATGGGCCGACCCCGTCGCCGACCTCGACGCGATCGCCGCGCAGCTCGCGCTCGACCTCTCGGCCGCGGCCCTGCCTGGGACGGTGCGGCGCGTGGCGGTTTCCCTGTCCGATCCGACCGGGAGGAACGACAGGCACTTCACGTTCCGGCGCTCCGGCGGAGCGCTGGTCGAGGAGAGCGTCGTCAGAGGTCTTCACCCCATGATCGCCCGGCGCCTGCGGCTCTGGAGGCTCGAGCGCTTTGCGCTGGAGCGCCTTCCGTCGGTGGAGGACACGTACCTCTTCCGGTGCGCGGCGCCGGACGGCGGAGGCGACGAACGGCTCGTGGCGCTCGCGGAGGTTCGCGACCTCGAGCCCACCCGCGACGAGTCCGGTGTGCTTACCGCCTTGCCCGAGGTGGAACGGATTCTCGCCAACTGCCTCGAGAGCATTCGCGTGGCGCAGGCTCAGGGCCGACGCTACCACGCGAACCACGTGTTCCTGTACGTCTGGCCCGAGGTCGAGGTTCCGTTGCGAGACCTCGTCGCGGTGGCGCGGACGAGGCTCGCGCCGATGACTGCGGGGCTCGGGCTCGAGGAGGCGCTCCTCCACGTGACCACCGCCGACCGCGATTCCGCGGACGCGGGGGAGATGGCGTTGAGCTTCTCCTACCAGCCGGGTGCCGGTGCCGCCGTGAGCCTGTCGGAGCCGCCGGACGAGCCCCTCGCCGTCCTCGACGCCTACGACCAGCGCAAGCTCCCCGCGCGGCGTCGCGGCGTCGTCTATCCCTACGAGCTGATCCCGCTGATCTCCGGAGCGGGCGGGTCGTTCATCGAGCATGACCTTGACGAGGCGGGACAGTTGGTTCCGATCGACCGGCCGCCCGGCCGCAACGAGACCGGCCTCGTGTGCGGGTTGGTGCGCACCCCGACGACCAAGCATCCGGAGGGCATTTGCCGGGTGGTCCTCATGGGCGATCCGACCAGCTCCCTGGGTTCGGTGTCCGAGCCGGAGTGCCGGCGCATCATCGCCGCGATCGACCTCGCCCAGCAGCTCACTGTGCCGGTGGAGTGGTTTGCGCTCTCGTCGGGCGCCAAGATCTCGCGCGACAGTGGAACCGAGAACATGGATTGGGTCGCGCGGGCGCTCCGCCGGATCATCACGTTCACCCAGTCAGGTGGCGAGGTCAACGTGATCGTCGCCGGCATCAACGTGGGCGCGCAGCCGTATTGGAACGCCGAGGCGACGATGCTGATGCACTCGCGTGGCATCCTGGTGATGACGCCCGACAGCGCGATGGTCCTGACGGGCAAGCAGGCGCTCGACTACTCGGGAGGGGTCTCGGCCGAAGACAATTTCGGCATCGGAGGTTACGACCGGGTGATGGGCCCCAACGGCCAGGCCCAGTACTGGGCGCCACACCTCGCAGGGGCCTGCGAGATCCTGTTCACCTACTACGACCACGCGTACGTCGCTCCGGGCGAGCGGTTTGCGCGACGCATCGAGACCACCGACGCTCATGGCCGTGACGTCTGCGGCTGGCTCCTCGACGGTGCGCCCGGTGAGTTCAGCACGGTCGGGGAGATCTTCTCCGCCGACACCAACGCCGAGCGCAAGCGGCCCTTTGACATCCGTCCCGTCATGCGTGCGGTGGCAGACCAGGATCGGGAGCCCCTGGAGCGCTGGGCGGGGATGGCAGATGCCGACACCGCCGTGGTATGGGATGTACACCTCGGTGGCCGGCCGGTCACCCTGATCGGCTTCGAGTCGCGTCCGATCCCCCGCCGCGGTTTTCTCCCCGCTGACGGGCCGGACCAATGGACCGCCGGCACCCTCTTCCCGCTCTCGTCCAAGAAGGTGGCACGGGGGATCAACTCCGCCAGCGGCAGCCGGCCCGTCGTCGTCCTCGCCAACCTGTCCGGCTTTGACGGCTCGCCCGAATCGTTGCGCAAGTGGCAGCTCGAGTACGGCGCTGAGATCGGACGCGCGGTCGTGAACTTCGACGGGCCGGTCGTGTTCTGCGTGATCTCCCGGTACCACGGAGGTGCCTTCGTGGTGTTCTCGGGCGTCCTCAACGACAACATGGAGGTGATCGCCGTCGAGGGCTCGTACGCATCGGTCATCGGTGGCGCTCCCGCGGCCGCGGTCGTCTTCGCGCGCGACGTCGATGCCCGCACCACCGCCGACCCCAGGGTTGCGGAGCTGGAGCAACGCTTGGGCGATGTTGGCGATGACGAGCGTGGGCGCCTGGCGGGGGAGCTCGCCGAGACCCGATCGGCAGTTCGTTCGGAGAAGCTCGGGGAGGTGGCGACGGACTTCGACCAGCTCCACAGCATCGAGCGGGCGAGGGAGGTCGGCTCGGTACACACCATCATCCCCGCGAACCAGCTACGGCCCTACCTCATTCACGCGGTTGAGCGCGGAATTCTCCGCGACGCGGACGATTCTCGGGTCCCGCCCCGCGGGACGTGAAACTGCCCTGCGTGACATCGGGCGGCCGGCCGGGGACTTCGCGGGCTGCGGCCCCTCCTTCGAGCCGGGGGCCTTGTGCGGGCCACCTGACCCAGGTTGCCGATCGGGGCTCGCGTGGGCGATGTCCTGCAAAGGCCCGCAAAGCGGGACACCTGCACGGAAGGGTCATTTGGCCCCCAGGATGCCCCTTGGGCAAGGGGTTCTCGGGTGATTCGTGTCCGACGCCCTTTAACAGAACTCAACCGTTGCCCAGGCGCGAGCCAAAGCGGAAGGGAACCACGTGCGGTGTATCGGGCGCACGATCCCTGTGCGTCCCGCGAAGCGCGACATGCGAGTGGCCCGCTCGGCGGGCCGCTACGGGATGACGACGACCTTGCCGAACAGATCGTCTGAGAGCAGGCGATCGAAGGCCTCGGGTGCGCGCTCAAGCGGCCATTCGGAGTCGATTACCGGTCGCGCGCCGGTGTCCTGGCACAGGGCGCACACCGCTGCGAGTTCGTCGCGGGTGCCCATCGACGAGCCGATCACCGAGATCTGGCGCCAGAACAAACGCGACAGGTCAGCCGGGGGATCCGATCCCGTCGTGGCACCTGACACGACTACGACCCCGCCGGGTCGCAGCGATTTCAGCGAGTGATCCCAGGTCGCTTTGCCGACGGTCTCGACGACGGCGTCGACGCGTTCGGGGAGGCGCCCGCCGGGCTCGATCGCAGCGGCTGCACCGAGTTTGAGAGCCCGTTCACGCTTCGCCGCGCTTCGGCTGGTCGCGTAGACCTTCAGGCCGGCCGCGACGCCCAGCACGATCGCCGCGGTTGCGACGCCACCGCCGGCGCCCTGCACCAGCACGGACTGTCCGGGTGTCAGCCCCGCCCGCGTGAACATCATCCGGTAGGCCGTCAGGTACGCGACGGGAAGGCACGCGGCTTCGCTGAACGTGAGCGACGGTGGTTTGGGCACCAGGTTTCGTGACGGCACCGCCACGCGCGGTGCAAGCGTTCCCGGCACGCCGCGTTCGGAGAGCAGACGGAAGTCCATCGACAGCGTCTCGTCCTCGCCGGGCGCCGCCGTGGACAGCACCGGGTACACCACGACCTCACGTCCATCGGCCGCCACCCCTGCAGCGTCGCAGCCGAGGACCACGGGCAGATGCTCGTCTATGACGCCAACACCACGCAGCGTCCACCAGTCGTGGCGGTTCAGAGCGGCGGCCCGGACCTCGACGACCTCCCACCCCTCGGGCAGTTCGGGCTCTGGAACGTCTCGCAGCTCGAGCGCGGCGAGGGGGTTGTCCCGGTCAATCCTGGCGGCGACTGCTGCGAGCATTGCGCAATATTGACATCCTTCGGACAGAACCGTGGCCGGCCGGCCGGAAACTGGACGGGTTCAGGCGAGACGGTAGGCATCCGATTCGGCCAACGAGAGGCACGTCGCGATCGGGGTCCCGGTCCGTCCAGTACAATCCCGGGTCGCTGATGTTCGAGAACCTCTCCGACAAGCTGCAGGGCGTTTTCTCCGGGCTTCGTGGCCGGGGAAAGCTGACTGCTGCCGACATCGACAAGGCGATGCGGGCGATCCGACTGTCGCTCCTCGAAGCGGACGTCAGTCTGCCGGTCGTGAAGCAGCTGACCGACGCGATCAAGGCGCGGGCCACGGGCAGCGAGGTCATGTCGTCGCTGACGCCCGACCAGCAGGTCATCAAGATCGTCAACGAGGAACTCGCGACGCTGATGGGTGGGACCGCGGCGCGACTTCCCATGTCGTCCAAGCCTCCTACGGTCATCCTGATGGCGGGTCTTCAGGGCTCGGGCAAGACGACGTTCTGCGCCAAGCTCGCGCGACACCTCCGCACCGAGGGACGCGCGCCGCTGCTGGTCGCATGCGATTTGCAACGGCCTGCCGCCATCGACCAGCTCGAGGTACTGGGTGGCCAGATCGGCGTGCCGGTATACCGCGAGGACTCCAAAGATCCCGTCGCCGTCGCGCGCAACGGCCTGCGGGAGGCCCGCCGCACGGCACGCGACGTGGTGATCATCGACACGGCGGGCCGCTTGTCGATCGACGAGGAGATGATGGCGCAGCTCGTCGCTGTCCGTGCCGAGGTCAAGCCGACCGCGGTCGTACTGGCGCTGGACGCGATGACCGGCCAATCCGCGGTTGAGGTCGCGCAGGCGTTCCAAGCAGCGGTGCAGTTCGACGGGGTCGTGCTGACCAAGCTCGACGGTGACGCGCGCGGCGGCGCGGCGCTCTCGGTCCGTGCGGTGACGGGGAAGCCGATCCTCTACGTTGGCACCGGCGAGAAAGTTGACGACCTCGAAGCGTTTCACCCGGATCGCATGGCGCAGCGGATCCTCGGCATGGGAGACGTGCTCAGCCTGATCGAGAAGGCCGAGCAGACGATCGACCCCGAACGTGCTGAAAAGCTGGGAAAACGCATCCGTGGCGGTGAGTTCACCCTCGACGATTTCCTCGAGCAGATCCAGCAGATACGCAAGATGGGGCCGATAAGCGGTATTCTGGGCATGATCCCTGGGTTCCGCCAAGCGGCAAAGCTCAAAGACGCCGACATCGACGACAGTCAGCTCGATCGCGTGGAGGCAATCGTCAGAAGTATGACCCCGGCCGAGCGGCGCAGGCCGGACATCATCAAAGGCAGCCGCCGCAAGCGCATCGCGGACGGCAGTGGTACGAAGGTCCAGGACGTCAATCAACTCCTGGCGCAGTTCAAACAGATGCAGAAGATGATGAAGCAGATCGGCAAAGGCGCCCGTCCGCAGCAGCTCTTCGGCAACTGAAACTCCTGAGGAGGACCGTGGTCAAGATTCGCCTTGCCCGTGTGGGCAGCAAGAAAAACGCGATCTACCGAGTCGTCGTCGCCGACGCCCGGTCGCCGCGCGACGGACGCAACATCGAGACAGTGGGCCGCTACAACCCGCAGCTCGAGCCGTCGCTCGTGGTACTGGACCTGCCGAAGGTCAAGGACTGGATCGGCAAGGGCGCGCAGCCCTCGGCAGCGGTCGCCAAGCTCATCAAGATCGCCGAGAAGGACGCGGCGGCAGCCGAAGCCGAAGCCGCAGCCGCCTGATATGGCGGACAACGCGGCCATCCAGGAGATGATCGCGACGTTGGCGCGTGGCCTCGTCGAATCGCCGGACGAGGTGCGGGTGGACGTGCGAGAGGACGCCGACCGCGTGGTGTTCGAGCTGGTCGTCCCCGATGGACAACGCGGCCAGGTGATCGGCCGCGGTGGGAGGATTGCCCACGCGCTGCGTGCGGTCACTCAAGCCGCTGGGCGCTCGCAGGGCACTCGCGCGACGCTTGACATCGTCGACTGACCCCGATGCCCCCACAGGACCTGGTTGTGGTCGGCTGGATCGGACGTCCGCATGGCTTGGCCGGCGAGATGCGTGCGATTCCGACCGGTGCCACGCTGGTGACGCTGGAGCAGGGAGACCAAGTGGTCGTTGCGGGTGCGGGTGCCGGTGCCGGTCGCGCCATCGAAATCGTGGGGCTGCGATCCATCGACCGTGGGGCGTTGCTTCGGCTCCGCGGAGTCGAGAGGCGAGAGGACGCGCAGGCCCTGACAGGCGCGACGATCTCGGTGTCGACCGACCGTTTGGCAGCGTTGGCCGAAGGCGACGAATTCTACGTGCGTGACTTGATTGGCTGCGTCGTGAGTGCCGGCGACGCGGTGATGGGCCCCGTCACCGAGGTCTACCCGGGCGCAGCCAACGACGCCCTTGTCGTCACGACCGGCGACGGAAAGCAGGTCCTGATCCCGTTCACCAGGGACGCGGTCACCGACCTCGACCTGTCGGGACGCCGGGTGGTGATCCGTCCTGATCTGTTCGGGGGCACGTCGTGAGGATCGACGTGTTCACGTTGTTTCCGGAATGGTTCGATTGGATGCGCCGGCCCCGGCACTTGGCCCAGGCGGGCATCGCATCGGGGCTCGAAGTGCGCTGCTTCTCGTACCGTGACAACTCACCGCTTGCGGGACGGCAGGTGGACGACGCGCCCTATGGCGGCGGCGCGGGCATGCTCATACGCGTGGATGTCGTTGCCGCCGCACTGGAGGCCGTGTACGGCGAGCCTGCCGATCAGGTCCGCGAACGGCGCAGGGTGGCCGTCATGACGCCTCGCGGCCGCCAATTCGCTGACCCGATCGCACGGGACCTGAGTGCCCTCGACGAGCTCGTGCTTCTCTGCGGACGGTACGAGGGCTTCGACGAGCGCGTGCATGAGCACCTGGCCAACGACGCCATCTGTCTGGGTCCGTTTGTGCTCGCCGGCGGCGAGGTCGCTGCCATGGCCATCATCGACGCGGTTGGGCGACGCCTGCCGGGAGCGCTCGGAAACCCCGTGAGCCTGGAGCGTGAGTCGTTCAGCGACGCCTTGGGCGGTGGCGTGGAGCACCCCCACTACACGCGACCCGCCGAGTTCGGTGGCTGGGGCGTCCCCGACGTTCTGCTGTCGGGCAACCATGCCGCGATCGAGCGTTGGCGAAATGAACGCGTGCGTCCGTATCGCGGGTGATGGTCCGTGGAACGACGACTGCTGCCGGCATCCGACACGGCAGTTCGGGCCTGCCGGAAACGACTGTGGTCATCCGGCGGTTGAAAAACGTCGCACTACGGCGCCGGCGGCATCTCCGTTACCACGAGTAGCGGCAAACGGCCGCCGACACGCTTTGCGTGGTTTTCGCTCGCCACTGGACACAGCCGATTGTTTCTGACGGTCCATGAGTTCTCTGCGGACCATGAGTGGTAGGATGCCCGCTGATTTGCGTACCAAGGACTGTCAGTCAAGTACGTGCATCCGCCGCCTGGACGCAGCACATTGTTTCTGACAGACCCCAAGACCCCCAAGGAGCACGTGTGAGCAGCGTCATCGAAGACCTGGAGCGGATGCAGCTCCGTGACGATGTCCCCCAGTTCAAGGCGGGCGACACCGTCAAGGTGCACTTCCGGGTCATCGAGGGACAGCGCCAGCGGGTGCAAGTCTTCGAAGGCATCGTCATCAAGCGGCAGGGGTCCACGTCGCGTGAGACGTTCACGGTGCGTAAGCAGAGCTTCGGCGTCGGCGTCGAGCGAACGTTCCCCGTGCATTCACCCAAGATCGAGCGCATCGAGCGCATGGTCGAGGGCGACGTCCGCCGGGCAAAGCTCTACTACCTGCGCGGAAAGGTCGGCAAAAAGGCGCGCGTCCGCGAGAAGCAGCGCTAAAGCCACTCGCGAGCCCGCTCGCATGCCGCCCCGCACGAGCTCAGCGAAGCGGCGTCAAACCCGTACCGCATCTCTGTTTCGCTTCGATCGGGAGCTTGGCGTCAGAGTCGTCGCCGGCACCGACGAGGCCGGGCGAGGATGTCTGGCCGGCCCGCTGGTGGCCGCAGCGGTGGCGTTCGACCTCGAGTCGCTCACAAGGACGGCCAGGCGCGATCTGGCCGGGCTCGATGACTCCAAGCGGCTGAGCGCGGCGGTCCGCGCGACTCTCGCCTCAGCCATCCTCTGTCACGCGCAGCAGATTGTCGTCAGGGCTGTCTGCGCTCCGACCATCGACCGAGACGGCCTCCACAAGTCGAACCTGCGCCTGCTGGCGGACTGCCTGGCCGCGCTCGACCCGCCGGCCGACGCCTGTATCGTCGATGGGTTTCGGTTGCCGGACCCGGCCCCGCAGCACCGAGCTGTGATCGACGGGGACGCAACGTCCGCCGCGGTGGCGGCGGCGTCTATCATCGCCAAGACCACGCGAGATCGCATGATGATCGGCCCTGCCCACCAGACGTGGCCTCGGTTCGGGTTCGCGCGGCACGTCGGCTATGCGACGCGGGAGCACCAGGACGCGCTGCGGTCGGGTGGGCTGTGCCCACTTCATCGACGGTCCTTCCAGTCTGTCGCATATCCACGGATTCCTCTTGTCGGGGATGCGGGCGTATCCACTGATGCTTCCATCTCGAATGCGCCCGGGATGTGATCGATCCGGCGCCGGCGCCGTCCCATGTCGATGGCGATGACATCGAACCGGGCTGACACCTCCGACAGATCGGGCCGACGGTCCAGAAACAGGCGCGCCGCAGTGATCAGCCGTAGGCGTTGACCATGTCTGATGGGATCGTCAAGTTCGGACGCTTGCGCGCGCGTCTTGACCTCGACGAACGCGAGCACCCCCGCGCGGAGCGCCACGATGTCGAGCTCGCCGCCCGCGCCGGACCAGTTGCGTGCGACGATTCGCCACCCTCGCCGAACGAGGTAACGCGCGGCGAGGGTCTCTCCGAGGGATCCACGTTCGGGCATACGCTGGACCGTTGCAGGAACACGTGTCACAGCGCGACACGCAGGTGTGTCAAGCCACGCAAGACTTGTGTCAATCGTCGACACACATGGAATCGGCGTAGGGCCCGGAGAGGAAGTACTGCGGCGATCTGGCGGCTGCAACCCGTCGCCATACGGCGCCCGCGAGATCGCCGTTCTTCTCGAGAGCGGCGACGCTCGCGGCCACCGCCTGGCTCGGGTTTCGCTCACATCTCGACGTAGTACTTATTCTTCTCCGAGCCCTTTTAGTTAGGGACCACGCAGAAACGAGTGCACCGTTTGGTGGGCTGCCAACCCGGCGCCATACGGCGTGGACGGGCGGCAACGCCCGATAGCCACTGACTTGAGTTCTCGCCCGCCATCCGGCACAGCAGTTACTTCTGCGCGGACCCCTATTGCGTCAGTTGACACAGTGTCGTGACGGATTGACACAAATAGGTGGTGCGCTGTAACACGATGCGATGCAACGGTTACGGCGTGGTCGCGAAACTCGTCAGCCCAGCCCTTATCGGCCTTGCCGCAACGACGGTCCAGGTCGAGGCTGACCTGCGCCGCGGAGTCCCGGCGTTTGCCGTCGTGGGTCTTCCTGACGCGGCGGTCCAGGAATCACGCGAGCGCGTGCGGTCCGGCGTCTCCAACCAGGGTTTCCAGATCCCGCGAGGGCGCATCGTCGTCAACCTCGCCCCGGCCGATCTGAGAAAAGCTGGGCCGCAGTACGACCTGCCGATCGCACTATCCCTCCTCGCGGCGTCCGATCAGTTGGCGCGTCCGGCGCTGGTCGGGGTCGGTGCTGTCGGGGAGTTGGCGCTGGACGGATCGATCCGTCCGGTCACGGGGTCGCTTGCCATGGCCGAACATGCCGCCCGACACGGTTGGAAGTTCTTGCTCGTCCCCGCGGTCAACGGCGCTGAGGCCTCGCTCGTTCGCGGTATCCAAATCGTCCCGGTCGAGGGGCTCCGTCACGCCGTCGATGTGCTGGAAGGGCGCGCCGAGGTCCTGGCGCCGACGCTGGACCCCGATCAGATCATCGCATCCGGTGATCGTCGTCCCGTTCCCGATCTGGGTGACGTCAGAGGTCAGGTCGCCGCCCGCCGTGCGCTCGAAATCGCTGCGGCCGGTGGCCATAGCCTGTTGATGATCGGGCCGCCGGGGAGCGGCAAGACGATGCTCGCTCGGCGTCTGCCCGGGATCCTGCCGGCCATCGACGTGGACGATGCGATCGTCGTGACGCGTATCCACTCGGTCGCGGGGCTTTTGCCACACGGCAAGCCGATGGTGGACACACGTCCATTCCGGGCACCCCATCACACGATCTCGGCGGTTGGTCTGGTCGGGGGCGGGCGGTCCCCCCAGCCGGGCGAAGTGACGCTCGCGCACCTGGGCGTGCTCTTCCTGGACGAGGTCTGCGCGTTTGCCCCGTCGGCGTTGGATGCGCTTCGCCAGCCCCTCGAGGAGGGGTGGGTGGATGTGACGCGCGGTATGGTCACCGCGCGATTTCCGGCGCGGCCCCTTCTGGTCTGTGCCGGCAACCCCTGCCCGTGCGGCTTCGACGGCGATCCGCGCAGGCGCTGCATCTGCGCCCCTGGACGCCAGGAGGCCTACCGCGCGCGTATCTCGGGACCCGTCGCCGATCGTCTCGACATCCAGATCGACGTGCCGCGCCTCGAGGCCGAAGAGATCGTCGGCACCGCGCCCACGGGTGAGACGAGTGCGGTCGTGCGTGTCCGAGTCGATTTGGCGCGTGCGCACGCGCGTGGGCGGGGACAGACGGTGATCAACGCCGACCTGACGCCGGCCCAAGCGCGGGCGGCGTGTGCGCTCGACAACGACGGGCGGGCGCTTCTGACCCGTGCCGTCGATCGACATGGACTGTCGGCTCGGGCCCACGATCGGTTACTTCGTGTCGCGCGAACGATCGGTGACCTCGCAGGCGCCGAGCGCGTTGCGAGCGAGCACCTCGCTGAGGCGCTTCAGTATCGCACCGCCGGCACCCTCAGCAGGCGGGCGGCGTGAGCTGGCAACTGGGCCTGGCTCGTCTGGCTGCGCTTCTGGGGCGGGATCTGCAGCGTCCGGTCCGCGCCGCCGGCGGGGGAGCCCGCCTGTGGTCGGCCACCCCGCCAGCGCTGGAGCGGTTGCTTCGCATCGACTCCACGACCCTGGGTGACGTACTCGCGCTTCGCCGCTCGTTCGATGCAGACGCCGAACACCGCGCACTTGGGGCCCGAGGCATCGCTCACGTCGGCATCGGCGAGCCTGCCTATCCGGCACGTTTGACGGAGATCCCGGATCCACCGTTCGGACTGTTCACGATGGGGGCGGCAGCGGACACCCCGGCACGCGACGTCCCGGTGATCGCGGTCGTCGGGAGCCGCCGCCCGACGACCTTCGGAATGCGATTTGCGCACAGCCTATGCGCGGCGCTCGCGACCCGGGGAGCGCAGGTGGTGAGCGGCCTGGCCCTCGGGATCGACGCCGAAGCCCACGCGGGTGCCCTGTCAGTCGGACGGCCAACCACCGCGGTGCTCGGCGCTGGGGTCGACGTCAGCTCCCCTCGCAGCAACGACCGGTTGCGCTCCGAGATCCTGGCGTCAGGCGTGGTCATGTCCGAGTACTGGCCCGGTACTGAGCCCGCGCCCTGGCGCTTCCCCGCGCGAAACCGCATCGTTGCGGGCCTCGCCGATGCCGTCGTCGTCGTGGAAGCTGGAGAGCGATCAGGCGCACTCATCACGGCGGACTTCGCTCTGGAGCAGGGGCGGCCTGTCCTATCGGTCCCCGGGGCGCCGGGCGCTGCGGCGTCGGTGGGCTGCAATGCGCTGCTTCGCGCCGGCGCGGCGATGTGCGAGGGCATCGACGACGTCATCGCCGAGTGCGCCCACTTGGCGTGGACGCAGATCGTGTCGGGCGTTTCGGCATCCGAGCTTCCGCCGGGACTCGATGGGCAGATTTACGAGCTCCTGAGCCGAGAGCCCCTGCGTTCGGACGAAATCGGTGCCCGTGTCGGAGGCGATGCGGCCGGCGTCGCCGCAGCGCTTGGACGCCTCGAACTCGACGGCTACGTCGTGCGTGGCCAGGCCCAACGGTATTGGGCGGCCGCGCTCGGGCCCGTGTCATGAAAACGCCCTTGCCGGGCGGCGGCTGCAAACCGTCGCCATACGGCGTCGCCGAGATCGCTGTTACCACCGCAGCCGTTTCTGCGTGGTGACGAATCTAACCGGAGCGGCGCGAGGAACTCGACTGAGCGGTGGTCCGTCGCGTCTGCTTGCGACGGGTGCGGTAGCGCTTGAGAATCGCCTCGGCTTCCTTCGCAACCGTGCGTCGGGTGGCGAGCGGCTCGAACAGCACCGCTTCGCCTTGGTGTTTGACCAACTCCTTGACCAGCCACGCCTCGCTTGCGTAGGGGATCTCGACCAGGACAGATCCGTCGCTGTGGGGTTCGCGGGACGGGTGCTCTTCCTCGAGCCACCGTGCGACGCTGGGGCTGCACCACACCGACGCGCTCTGCGCGAGCGTGCCACCCACCTGCGGCCGGTCTCCCCACGGCAGGTACGGCCCCGCGGTCATCTCGCTGCGGCGCGTGAAGCGTTCCTTGGTGACGCTGGCGCTGCGAATCCGGTCCAGCCGAAACGTGCGCTGCTCCTCGGCGCGGCGGCACCAACTGACCACGTACCACGCGTCACGAGCATTGACCAGGAGGTGCGGCTCGATCGAACGCGACGTGATCGCGCCTTTCGCTTCGGTCCAGTACTCGACCTCGAGGACGCGGTCCTCGCGGATCGCGCGGGTGATCGCCGCGGCCACGGCGGCGTTGGCCGTCTGCACGCGTCCCAGCTCGATCGGCGGCAGTCGGTCCTCGCCGATCGCCGCCTCGATCTTTGCGCGCGCAGAGGCGAGCGGATCGTCGTTGCCCACCGGCAGCCGGTCTCCGATGAACTCAAGCGCCCACAGGAGCGCCTTCGCCTCCAGCGGGGACAGCCGGGCAGGTCGCGCAAACTGCTCGCCGTACGTCTCTTTCTGAACCGCAACCGCGTCATCGACGACCTGGGCGAACAGCGCATAGCACCCGCCGCCGAAGTTGATGAGGTTGAGCAACCCGATGTCGTCTTCGAGTTCCCGTTGGGACAGGTTGAGGCCGGTGCGCAAATCAAGACACGGGACCTGCCCATCGCGTGATTTTCCGCAGGCTGCGAGGAGTCGCGTCATCAAGGCGAGTAAGCGCGTGAAGCGCTCAGCGGGCACGACGCGGTCCGGTGCGGTCGCAGGTCCGGAACTGACGCTGCGGCGCCGTTCGGACACCGAGACCGTGATCGACGGCGTCGCTTCGCGATCGGATGGATCGGCCGTGTGGCGATCGGAGACGAGCTCCAAGGCGCTGACAGCGGCCGCACGAAGCTCGGGCGGACTGATGATCTCCGCATCGACCCCCAGACCCAAGATCCAGGTCAAAAGTTCGCGCTTCGCACCGTACGAGGTTGTGAAGAAGCCGCTTCCATCCGCTTGCGCCTCGAAGCTGCCGTACTGCCCGAACATCTGCTCGACCCACCAGGCGATGGTCGAGGACAGGGCGATCGTCGCGGTGTTGATCGGCTCGGCCAGTTGCCACGCCGCGCGGTCGCGGTAGGGCGACAAGTCGAAGTCGCGAGGTGGCGCGAAGTCGTGCTCCGCGCGGGATTTGAACGTGATGCGCCCCTCGATGCGCGACAGTCGGAAGATCCGGGTCGCGTTGCGCTCGTGCGCGTAGCCGACCATGTACCAGTTACCCGCCGCGTAGAGCAGGCTGTACGGATCGACCTCACGCTGGGAGCGCTCGTCGCGGCCGATCGAGTAGTACGAGAAACGGATCGTTTTACGCCGGCCAATCGCCGATTCGATCTTGGTCAGATACGTCGCGACATCGCTCGAATACCCAGGACCCAGGAGATTGACGGAGACGGTGCGGGCCGCATGATCGTCGAGCGGGCTCGGTCGTCCGAGCGTCAGGTGTTGCAACGCGAGGCGCAGCGGCTCGGCGTACGCGAACTGACCCTCCAGGAGGTAGAGGCACGTCTGCAGCGCAGACAATTCGGGCTCGTCGAAGTCGATGGGTGGCAGGTAGTAGCTTTCGGGCGGGAGCGCATACAGATCACCTTGAAACGGGTCGTCGCCCGGTCGTTCGACCGTCAGCGAGAAGCCCATGGCCTCGAGTTCGCTGCGATCCGAATAGAAGCGTCGCAGGAACGCCTGCTCGCTCATCCCGCCGTAGCCCTCGACGTTCTCGTGGATCTCGTCAGCCGTCACCGGCCGGTGCTGCGACATCAGGAATGCGACGAGCGAAAGCTGCCGAACCAGTTTGTCGTCATCTCTCATCGCCATGGAAGCACTCGATTCAGGGAGAAGCGGGTGTGCGAGCAGGTGGGGCCCGCCGGCCGTCGTCGTGCGGTGTGCGCATTCGTGGGGACGCGCAACACAGATTCCGGGCACGCGATTGTGGCAACGGAGGTCACTGCGGAGCGATCATAATCGAGCCGATTCACCGTCCAATGCGGTTTTGGAGGCTCTTCAGCGCACCAGGGCGGGTCCTGCCCGCACGATGCGGGATTCCCGTGGAGCCCCCCATATCATCCCCCTGTGGATAACTCGCTGATGTCCCAGGGGTGGTGGCAAACATCGACCCGATACCCCAGAGGTACGGTCGCGTCACCCATCGTCACCGGTCAGCCGGGGCTGGTCGAATCGGGGTATCGGGTGTCGTGACGGCTGGACCGGCGAGCGCCGGCACGACCCAGCGCGCGGAGATCAACCCTTCGAGAGGGATCAGGATCGCTGGAACGATCGCCACCCACCACAGCGCAGGGGCCAGCAGGATGCTCGTGGTGAGCGCAGCGGCGATGCCCGCCACGATCACGAGCGTCTCAGCCTTGGTCACTGCGACGGGATCGTCCGGGCGGACGCGCGCGTGGAGCGTCATGGCGAGCGCTCCCGCCGCGATCATGGGGATCAGGGCGATGTCGACGACGACTGCGCCGACCGCCGCCGCCGTGGTCGCAAGAGCCGCCCAGGCGAATCCGTATGCGGGCGCAGCCCGACCGAAACGCACCACCGTGGTCCGTTTGGGAGGGACTGCCCGCGCGTCGGGACCACTGTCCAGGTAATGGTGGAACATCAGCATGGATACGCAGTACGCCCCATGGCTCGCGCCCAACACGAAGACATGCGCGGAGACCGAGCCGGCCTGAACTGCGAAGCCTCCCACCACACACGCCCACACACACGCCATCGCGACACCTTCGCCTGCGAAAGGTATGTACGCCGCAGCTACCGGAGGAAGCGTGTAGACGACGGCGCCGACGAGCCCGAGCGCTCCAAGTGCCAGCAGCCACCATCCGCGTTCGGCGGCCACGAGCACTCCCAGAACGGTTGCGAGCACCCCTGCGCTCACCGCCATCCGCACCAGATCGCGCTCGGCCAGGAGTCCGGCGCGCAGCACCTTGCTTCCGCCACTCAACACACGCGGAGCAGGGTCGCGATCGGTTCCCGATCGCCAGTCCGTCAGCTCGTTGATGCAATGCGCCACGGCTCCCTGCAGCAGCAGTCCGATGATCCATGCTGCCACCATCCAGCTGACCTGTCCGGAGGCTTCCCACGCGAGCGCAGATCCCAGCGTGATCGCCGAGAATGACCACAGAAGCACGGGAACGACACGCAGCTCCAGATATACCCCAATCGTTTTGCGCTGCCAGCGGGCGTTCCACGCGGGCGGTGCATGCTCTGTCGCGCTCACGACCGGTCACCCGCACACTCGGCTGTGGCAAGATTCCGAGAGTGACGATCTTGGAGCACAATTACCCGCTTCCCGACGCGGCCGAGCTTGCGCAGATGGTGGGCGCGGCGACCCCTCATTTCGCTCTCCAGATCCGTGATCGGGTCGCGTCGTTGGCGCAGTCGCTGGCTCAGGATCACCCGCGCCAGGCCGAGCTCACAGCACATATCGCCCGACTTGAGCAGCTGGCGCTGGGTGGCGAGGCTGGACGAGACGGTCAGGCAGAGCTCCCGGCGCGCCCGTCGCTTGCCATTTCCTCATTCGACGTCGGCGCGACTGGTGTGCAGGGCGGTGCGGACGACGCCTGAGAAGGCGTGGAGGATGCGTGCTGTGGCACCCCAGACGTCCTCGTCCAACAGTGGGTAGCGCAACGTGACGATGTCGGTGACCGCAGGCATGGCATCGTCGGCAGCCAGAAGCGCGGCCAGCGGGATCTCGAGCACCCGCGCGATCTCGCGCTCGCAGGGGACAGGGTGCAACGCGTCGGCCGAGACCCCGACATACGGTGTGACGACGAACCCGCTGACCATCGTCATCTCGTCGGCCATGCGCCCCACCAAGTGGACCGACTCGGGCGCAACGCCGAGCTCCTCATGGGTTTCGCGTAGTGCCGTGGTGCCCAGATCACCGTCCAGCGTTTCCCAACGCCCCCCTGGGAGCGAGATCTGCCCGGGGTGATGGGCGAGCGTGTCCGTCCGTTTGGTCAGAACGAGATGTGGAGCGTCGTCGCGGTCATAGAGCAGGATCAGGACCGCCGCCCGTCGCCCCGGGCCCGTCGGCGGTGTGATGGGGAGGCGGGCCAGGATCGGCCCCATGCGTCCAGCCAACTCCCATGCCGAAGGCAGGCCACCCGAGGGCGTGGGGAGTGTGATTTCCATCGTGTTGGATAGTAGTGCCCCCGACGTGGTCGTCGATCGCTACCCTGGCCGCGTGACAGACGCTTCCCTCGACGCGTTGGTGACAGCCCTCGGCGCCGCTCGCAATCAGGCCGAGGTCATCGTAGGCATCGCGCCGGCTGGTGTGCGCGCAGTCGAACCGGCCCGCGGCCGGCGCTGGTACCTGTGTGCGTTCGACGGGCCACGGTTTCTGTGTCTCGACGACGACTTTGAGGTCGAGCAGGACCGTCGGCGCGTCCGGCAGGCGGCAACGTGCGTCCTCCTCGTCGAGCACGCCGAGAGCCTGGTCGAGCAAGGCGAGGTCGACATCCTTGCCGCCGCTGCGTCCGCGCTCGCTGCCCACGTCGAGGCCGTGGATCTGCGTGATGCGCTCGGCGCGCTCCAGGCGGCCGCCCAGGAGCTGGCGAGTTGGTGCGCGGCGTCCGAACGCGCGGTCGCCTCGCTGCCGCAGATCGAGGTCGCCACCCGCCTCCACGATCTCGCGCGCCGGCAGTACGAGCGATATGTCGAGGGCACCGAGCCGCTTGTGGCGATTCAAGACCGGCTGGCCGACGAGCTGGTCACATCGCTTCGCGATCTGGAGGAGGCGGCCGCACGGGCCGGAATCTCCCGACCACTCGCGAGCGCGATCGCAGAGGCGATGCAGGCCCTGGACACGGGCGCGGCCGAGATGGTGGCCAAACACATCACTCCCCTCGAGGGGGAGGAAGAGCCCGTGCAGAAGTGACGACCGGGCCGTTTGGCAACGGAGTTTGGCGAGCACGAGGTATAACCGGCACGTCTGTCGCTCGTAGGGTCCGCGCAACAACGACTGAACAGTTTGGCGGCTGCAAACCGTCGCGATACGGCGTCGCCGAGATCGCCGTTACCACCAGTAGCGACGAGGCTCGGCGACACCGTCTCACTCGGTTTTGCTTCGGAAATAGCCGTCCTGCGGTTCGTATTTCCAGCCGCCGGGGGCGAGCCCCGCTCCGGGCCGTTTCGCTCGCCATCCGGCCCAGCAGTTA
>JANMDV010000002.1:0-3880 GCA_031376485.1 Actinomycetota bacterium | reverse complement strand
CACGAGCTGATTGCCTACCGCAACGACGGCTCCAGGGTGGACCTGCAGGCCATCAGCGGCGGCATCTCACTGTTTGTCAATGCGACCGACGTCCAGAGTAAGGACGCCAACCACACCGGCGTCTACAAGCTCGGATACACCGTCAAGGACGCGAACGGCGCGGCCGTCGTCGGCCCCTACAAGTGCGTTCAGATGGACGTCGCCCCTCCCGAGGCGATCGGCAACGTCCTCTACACGACCCAGAGCACGCGGCACAAGTTCACACCCATCTTCTGGATCCGACTGACGGTCAAGAGCCCATCCGCAGACGGGCTGCTCCACACCGGGCACCTGGCTCCGGGCGGGTACACGGTCGAGGTCACCGCGGCAGACATCTCCGGCAACACCACCACGAGGGGGTTTCCGATCACGATGATTCCCGCCTGACCTGGCGACGCGCAGGGATCCGCCGGCTCATCGTCGGGGACGACCGCTGAGCGAGGTGACCGCGGTGTGGAGACGCGGGGCGCGGCGTCGTCGCGGGGCTCTGGGCGGAGTCAGGCTGGGATGGGGATGGTGCTGCCGTCTGGCATCACCCGCCACCGGAACAGGCCATGTGATTGATCGTCGGCGCCCTGACAGTTACGCGGATCGGCCGCAACGACGGTCGGCGAGACGCGATTCTCGTCCAACCAAACACCCAGCTCGTCGGCCGGGAGCGGTTTCGAGATCAGGAACCCCTGCGCGACATCGCACTCCAACGCGATGAGCCGCTCAAGGGCCGCCTCAGTCTCGACACCCTCCGCCACGACCCGTAGTCCGAGGTTCTTCGCGAGCGCGATCGTCGAGCGCACGATGGAGGCGTCCGCTTCGTTGTCGACCAGGTCCATGACGAAGCTTCGGTCGATCTTGAGTTCCTCGACAGGCAGCCGCTTGAGGTATGAGAGCGAGGAGAATCCCGTTCCGAAGTCATCGATTGACAAACCCACGCCCATCGCGTGCAAGGCGTCGATCGTCTCGATGGCCACTTCCGTATCGCTCATCAACATCGTCTCTGTGATCTCGAACTGCAGCAGACGCATTGGCAAGCCACCGCGCGACATGCGTTCGGCGACCTGCAGCGGAAAGCCCGAGTCGAGCAGGTTGCGCGCCGAGATGTTGACCGAGACGCGCAGCGGACGTCCATCGCGCTGCCACGCTGCCGCCTGCTCGATCGCCACGTCCAGAACCGACAGCGTCAGGGCGCGGATCAGGCCCGTATCCTCTGCGAGGCCGATGAACTCGTCAGGGTTGACCCGGCCCAAGGTGGGGTGTTCCCACCTGGCCAGCGCTTCGACGCCTTCGACGATCCCCGTGTCGAGAGCCACGCGGGGCTGGTAGTGCAGGTCAAGCTCGTGACGTTCGATGGCGAGCCGCAGCTGGGGCACCATCGCAAGGCGGCGCGGGGTAAACGTGTCGTGGCGTGCGTCATACAGAAGATAGCTGCGGTGCTGCGTCTTGGCGTCGTACATCGCGATGTCGGCTCGCTGCAGAAGCGTCTCGACGTCGTCGCCATGGTCGGGAAACATCGTCGCACCCTGGCTGACGTCGACTTGCACCGGAACGCCGTCGAGCATGAGCGGCTCGGTCACGGTTGCGTGGATGCGTTCAGCGACGCGATGGACATCTTCGGGACCCTCGACGCGCGGCAGCAGGATCCCGAACTCGTCGCCCCCGAGACGCGCGACCGTGTCGCTCTCACGCACCGAGCGGCCGAGTCGTTTGGCGACCTCGTCCAACAGGAGGTCCCCGTAGTAGTGACCCAGCGTGTCGTTGACGTCCTTGAAGCGGTCGACGTCGATGATCATCACCGCCACACTCGCATTGTCGCGGCGAGCGAGTTGGACGGCGCGATCGATACGGTCACGAAACAGTGTCCGGTTTGGAAGCCCCGTGAGCTCATCGGTCAACGCTTGACGCTTGAGTTCTCGCTGGTACGAGCGAAAGCCCAGACCTGCCAGGCCGAGCATGACCAGAGCGCCCGCGAACATCGCCGCCGGCCAACCGAACAGGAGCCCGGTCAGGTCGAACCCGGCGATGGGCGCTGCAGCGACGACAACCCACCGATTCGCATTGCTCTGGTCCTCGGAGAGCTTCGCAAACTGCACCCGATCGGACCCGGAATCGAAGCCGCCGGTGGCCGTGGCATATCCCGTGAGTCCACGCAGAGATGTGTCGGCGGGCTGGGACGGCGGACGGAGCGCCACGTGTGGGAACCGGCTGTCGACCACAACCTCACCGGTGGCTGCGTCGGCGATGCGCATCCACGCCCCGTGGCCTCCGAGCTCGCGACGGAAGCTCTCGATCGTGACCTCGAAGTGCACGATCGCCGGTCGTCCAGCGGCGACCGGGACGAGCGTCGAGTTCGAGATGACGAGTTCGTTGGTGTCGGGCGAGATATACGGCTTGGCTTGATAGACCTGGCCGGGATCCAGCCCGAAGCTCGGTTCAAAGAACGGGTTCCCCGCCTCGTCCGAGGACAGCTCGTGTGGTTTCGCCACTGCGCCGTTCACGACGCGGGCATTCTCGGCCCCGCCCTTGTCGATGAAACATGCCTCGCCGATACGACCCGAATAGAGCTCCTCGATGTACGAGAGCGCGTCGTTTGCCTGTCGCACTGCGACCGTCTGGGTGCGGATTTTCTCGGCGCGGGGTCGGGGATCGGCGTAGAAGCCTGCGAACGCCGGGTTGCTGGCCAGCTGGAGGTTCAGCGCACGGGCCCGCTCGAAGTAGTTCTGGATGTTGGCACGCACGTCGTTCGTTGCCGTCCGCAGGCGCTGATCGAGATCGCGCCGGGCGTTGTCGCGTCCGTCCATGAGGCCAAGCACAAGGCTGATCGCCATCAAGCAGAACGCCGCCGCCAGCGCCAGGTTGCGAAGGCGGTGCGGGTGGGCATCAGTCCGATGCAGCCAGCTGGGAGCCTTTGGCTCGCTGCGGCACTCTGCCGGCGCGCCGGGACTGGACGTTCGTTCTGGAAGGATGGGGAGATTGGCCATGGACGAGAGCCCGAGCATCCATTCGGGAAGCGCCGACTCATTGTGAGTATCGGCATTGCGCCGTCCCTCCTTGACGGAAACAGGACTCATGCTGTTGGCGGTGCCCCCGGTAGGATTGCGTCTGGCGAGCCGGCGCGCCGGCTCGGCGACTGACGTGACGATGGGACTCGTGTCGACGAGACATCCTCTGTCGTGAGTACCTCTTTGCTCCCGCCGGGGGCGGGCGCCCACGCCCGCACAACTGACAAATGGATTCCTTCTCCGACTTCTTTCCGAATCTCCTGGTCGCGGCCGCGCTCCTCGGCGCAGCGGTTGCCCTCGCCCCTGTCGCGCAGCGGCTTCGGCTGCCTGGTCCAGCGGCGTTCCTGGCGGCAGGCATCGCCGTCGGCCTCGTCGGCATCTCGCCGTTCGACACTCTCCGCGAGCTGCCGCTCCAGCAGATCGGAGTGCTCGCCCTGTACGCCATCCTGTTTCAGGGTGGGCTGTCGACCGGGTTCCGCGCATTTCGGACGAACTCCAGGCCCATCTTGTTGTTGGCCCTGCCCGGCACGGCCGCCACGGCAGCGGGGATCGCGCTCGTAGGCAAGCTCATCGGCCTGGATTGGTCGCTTGCCATCCTCGTCGGCGTGGCGCTCGCACCGACCGATCCGGCGGCGGTGTACGCAACGCTCCGTGGCGGTACATCGCGGACGAGCGCCCGGACCGTCCTGGAAGGCGAGTCCGGGTTCAACGACCCGGTGGGGATCTCGTTCATGGTCGTCGCCCTCGCCGCGCTCGGCAGCGACGGGGCAACGTTCGGCGAAGGAGCGTTGCGCCTGGCCGAGGAACTCGGCATCGGCCTCATGGGTGGCCTCGTCGGGGCCGGC
>JANMDV010000256.1:0-2552 GCA_031376485.1 Actinomycetota bacterium | reverse complement strand
CGAAAATGCGAACGGCCGGAGCGTCTGCCCCGGCCGTTCGAACCTTCGGTGTCTGCTCGGGTTAGAGCGGGACGACGTTGGTGGCCTGCGGCCCCTTCGCGCCCTGCGCCGCCTCGAAGCTCACGCGCTGACCTTCGTTGACGGTGCGGAACCCTTCGCCTTGGATCTCCTTGAAGTGCAGGAACAGATCCTTGCCACCGTCATCCGGGGTGACGAACCCATAACCCTTTTCGTTGGAGAACCACTTCACGACGCCTTCAGCCATCTGTATCTACCTCATCTTGTTCTGGCGAGCCCATGATCACCGTCGCCAGAATGGTCGACGCCGCTCTCGATCCCGCGTTCACGCACCCATGATCGGGTAACGGGGGGAATGGTAGCGGCTCTGGGGCCCAAACGCCGAATCGTGTGAGCGTTGCCACCTCCGGGTGGGCGGATCCGACGTTCGGGAGTCTAAGGTTTGCGGCATGAGCAGTGCGTTCCTGCATACGTGTTACAGGGTGTTCGACCTTGAACGATCCGTTGCGTTCTACACCGAGTGCCTGGGCATGGAGCTTCGCCGCACGATGGCGATCCGCGACGAGGCGACCAATGCGTTCCTGTCGTTTGCCGGCGAAGATGAGTCGCGTCTCGAGTTGACGTTCAACCACGACCGGACCGAGCCGTATGAGATCGGCACCGGGTACGGGCATATCGCCCTGGGCGTCGCGGACCTGGATGCCACCCTGGCCGCCCTCGCCCAGAAGGGCATCGATCCCGAGAAGCCTCCCTACACCGTCCGCGAAGGCGGCTCGCGCCTGTGCTTCATCCGGGACCCTGACGGTTACCGCATCGAGCTCATCGACCGCGGCTGACTCCCCCTATGTCTGCAGCGGCTCTTCGTGGGCGGCCGGTTGGTGGCCCTCAAGGTGGCGGATGCGGTGGCGGGCTTCGGCGTAGCGGATCGCCTCGAAGGCGATCAGCGCGGCCATGATGGCGGTGACGAGGGCCACGTCCATGAGCGTGCCGATCTGTTCGCCCAGTGGGGCTGTCGCCAGCAGCACCACCACGGCGATCGCGCGCGACCGGCTGAACGACCCGACGTTGCGCAACCGAAACGCGATCAACGACGACAGGTAGAGGGCGGGGCCTGCGTGCAGCGCCCAGACGGGCAGGCCGTGCAGCGAATCGGTCCAGTCGTGATCTTGCTCCCCACCGACGTAGCCCAGGGTCTTCTTGAGTCCCAGCGCCGCCAGGACGATGCCGGCGACCATCGGCAGGTGCAGGTACGAGTACGCGTCACGGCCGACGCGGGCACGCTCGGCGCCTTCGGCCCGCGCCAGGCGGCGTTCGGCCGCCAGGGATGTCACGTCGAAGTAGACCCACCACATCGCCGCGACGAGCAAAATTCCCAGGACTGCTGCGATGATCAACGACGTTGCGACCGGCAGCTCGCTCGCTCCGACGCCGATGGCCACGATCGACTCGCCGAGGGCGATGATGATGATCAGGCCGTGGCGTTCACTGAAGTGGCCGGGCGAGTACAGGCGCCAGCCTCCCGCGCCGATGACCTGCGTGCCGACGTAGTCGACCGCGACGGCCGCCAGCCACAGGACGATCTGCGCGTCACCGCCGGTGAGCGCGCCGACGATGATCAGCACGACCGAGGTCACGGTGACAGTGCCGAACTTGGCGAGCTCTGATGCATCAGTTCGGCATCGTTGGCGTCGCGGGCCGCGTACGCGAAGAAGCCCAGGTGGACCACTCGCACGACGCCGTAACACACGGCGAGCGTGAGCGGTCCGCTGAGGCCGCCGGTCAGGTCGACGAAGCTCTCGGGGATGGCGAGGGACGCGACGAACATCGCGGACATGACGGCGATGAACGCCGCGCGCGCATGTCCCTCGTCGGCCTTGACGACGTTGCCGAGCCACGAGTACCCCACCCAACACCACCAGATCAGCGCGAGCACGATCATGCCTTGCAGTACGCCGCGCGCGGTCATGTGGTCGCTGATCAGCGCCGTGACCTGGGTCAACGCATAGACGAACACCAGGTCGAAGAAGAGCTCGAGCGGCGTGACCGATTGATCCTCGGTGACCGTTTGGATGCGCTGACGAATGCTCGTGGACATGGCGGCTCCCCGCGGACGACGACGTCGGGGCGGAGCGTAATCGACGCGGTGGAAACCGGCCGTCGCCAACCGCGTGTGGAGCAGCCCACGGACGGCAATTGTTCTGGGATGTCGCCTGTCGGCCGCCTGAACGCAGGCTTGTCGAGTAGGCCTCAGTTATCAGTTAGGGTCCGCGCAAAAAACTACGACACCGTCTCACTCGGTTGTCGCTCGCCATCCGGCCCAGCAGTTATTTTTGCGCGAACCTTAGTTAACTCTCGTCGGACATCTGCGCGATGTCGCTGATGACACAAGTCGCTCTCTAGAAGGGCCGTTCCGGTTCGTCGGTCGCACCGCCTCGCAGCTCCCGCAGCCGTTCGGCCAGCTCGGCTTCGACGCCGCGGTCGGTCGGCGCGTAGAACCTCCGCCCTTCCATGCCCTCGGGCATGAGCGACTCGTC
>JANMDV010000255.1:0-8616 GCA_031376485.1 Actinomycetota bacterium | reverse complement strand
CGGCGACGAGGTGCCCCACCCGCATCGAAGGACGCCGTCGGCGCCCCGGAAAAGATCGTTCACCGCGGCCAGAATGCCACACGAACGCGCCGCCCGGAGGCCGCGGCACGGCGTGTACGGAAGGGTCGTTTCGCACCCCGCAATACCGCCTGGGCAAACGGTTCTCGATACATTCGTGTCTGACACTCTTTACCCTACGTTAACGATGCCCAGGCGGCGGGCAGGGTTTCCGGGCGGGTGTTAGCCTCGCTCGCGATGGGCACCTTCGTGCGATTGGGTGACGCCCTTGGCCGGGTCGCACGGTCGCTTGGCAGCGGTCGGCGCGAAGGGGCGATCGCGCTTGGCGCGTATGGGGTCTACACGCTGGTTCGCGGGCTCTTCGGGGGCACGCTCGCCGAAGGGCGGGCCAACGCCGCCGATCTGATCGCGCTTGAGGAGCGGTTGGGCATCCTCGTCGAGCCGGGCCTGCAACGGTTCTTCGGCGACAACCACCTGGCGATGCCGTTCTGGAACCTGTTCTACCCCGTCAGCCAGGTGATCGTGCTGCCCCTGACGTTGATCCTGGTGTTTCGGTATCGGCGCGCCGCCTACCCGTTCCTGCGCAATCTGGCGATCCTGTCGTGGTGCGGCGGGCTGGTCTGGTACGCGCTGCAACCGGTCGCGCCGCCGCGGTTGGCCGGGTTGGCGTCTGACACCGTCAGCCGCCAGACGTTCGTGGACCTGGAGAGCCCGTTCATCCAGGCGTTCTACAACCCGGTCGCGGCGATGCCGAGCCTTCACGTCGGGCTGGCCCCCGTCGTTGCGTGGGCACTCTGGCGGCTGACCCGATCCCCATGGACTCGCGCGCTCGGCCTCGCCTATCCGATCCTCGTCGCGACGTCGATCGTCGTGACCGGCAACCATTACCTGCTCGACATCGTCGGCGGATTGGCCGTGGTGCTGCCCGCAGCCGCCATCGTCCGCTGGGCGAGCCCACCGGGGCAGCTGATGATCAGGCCCGGTCGAGCTCTCCACCACCGTCCGGGCGACGCTATTGACGCGTCGGCGGGAGATTTCGTTGCAGCGCCACGTGACGCTCGAACAACCGAACGAGCTCGAGCGGACGCGCAACGCCCGCAAAGCTGAAGCTCGCCTCGACCGCCTCTGCCCCTGCGGTGTCGAAGTCGATGTCGCCGATCCGCAACATGCGGTCAAGGAGCGTGCGGGTCGTGTTGATGTTCTGCACCCGCTCGATCGACGCCGACTGTTCCCGGCGGGTCAGGATGCCGCGACGGATTCTGAGGCGTTGATCGGTCACGACGTAGTCGATGAGCGCCCGGCGCACCACGTCGATCACCACCACGATCACCAGCAGCGCGATGGAGATCGCGACCCACTTCCAGTAATCGATCCCCGTCCCGCGGTCGCCGAGCTTCAGGAGCCCCGCGATCGAGACCGGAAGGAGCGCCAAGAACCCCCATTTGAGGAAGTACACCAACGATGACCGGCCCGACGGATGTCCACGCCAGATGAGTTGCTCGTTCTGATTCAGTTCCACGCGAAGAGGGTACAACCAGGCGAGGACGCCACCCGCGGCACGTCGCGCCAGGCGGCCGTTGCGGTACCGGACCGACGGACGCAACGCCAGGCAGCGGCTGGGATGCCCCACGGGTAGCATCGCGATGCAGACACCGATGGAGGACAACCGAATATGAGCGACCAGGGCCCGACGATCTCAGCGCTTCAGGTGGAGGACCGCGTCTTCGCGCCGTCCGAAGCATTCGTCGCCGCAGCGCGCATCACCGACTCGGATGTCTACGAGCGTGGCCGGTCCGACCTGGAGGGGTACTGGGCCGAGCAGGCCCAACAGCTCGACTGGATCGAACCCTGGACACAGGTGCTCGACCGCTCCGGCGCGCCGTTCTTCAAATGGTTCATCGGCGGGAAGCTCAACGTGTCGGTCAACTGCCTGGACCGCCATCTGGCGGCGCGGGGCGACAAGGTCGCCTATCACTGGGAAGGTGAGCCGGGCGAAACCGCGACCCTGACCTACCGCGACCTGCATGAGCGCGTCTGCAAGCTCGCCAACGCGATGCGCGACGCCGGCATCGGCAAGGGTGACGCCGTCGCCATCTACATGGGGATGGTCCCCGAGCTTCCGGTCGCAATGCTCGCGTGCGCCCGCATCGGCGCCCCGCACACCGTCGTGTTCGGCGGGTTCAGCGCGGAGGCGCTCGGCGATCGCATCATCGACTTCGGGTGCAAGGCCGTCATCACCCAGGACGAGGGGTGGCGCAACGGCAAGATCGTGCCGCTCAAGAAGAACGCCGACGACGCGATGGCAAACTGCCCGGCCGTCACGACGGCCATCGTCGTGCGCCGCACCGGCAACGACGTCGGCTGGGTGGACGGACGCGACAGGTGGTACCACGAACTCGTCGCCGACGCACCGAGCCAATGCGTCCCTGAGCCGATGGACGCCGAAGACCCGCTGTACGTGCTCTACACGAGCGGCACCACCGGCAAGCCCAAGGGCATCCTGCACACCACCGGCGGCTACCTGGTCGGCTGCGCCACCACCCACCGCGAGATCTTCGACATCCGCGAGGACGACGTCTACTGGTGCGCAGCCGACATCGGCTGGGTCACCGGCCACAGCTACATCGTGTACGGCCCGCTCGCCAACGGCGTCACCGGGATCATCTACGAGGGCGCGCCCGGCACCCCCGACAAGGACCGCCTGTGGGATATCGCCGAGCGGTACAAGGCGACCATCCTCTACACCGCCCCGACCGCGATCCGCACATTCATGAAGTGGGGCGTCGAGTACGTCGAGAAGCACGACCTGTCCTCACTGCGCCTGCTGGGGTCGGTCGGTGAGCCGATCAACCCGGAAGCCTGGGTCTGGTACCACACGCACATCGGCGGCGGTCGCTGTCCGGTTGTCGACACGTGGTGGCAGACCGAGACCGGGATGATCATGATCACACCGCTGCCGGGGTTGACGCCGCTCAAACCCGGGTCCGCGACGTTTCCCTTCCCAGGAGTGCAAGCAGACGTGGTCAACGAGGCCGGCGAGAGCGTTCCCTTGGGCGAGGGCGGCTACCTGGTCCTGACCGAGCCCTGGCCGGCGATGATGCGCACACTGTGGGGCGACGACGACCGGTACGTCTCGACCTACTGGAGCACATACCCGGGCAAGTACCTGGCGGGAGACGGCGCGCGACGCGACAGCGAGGGCTACTACTGGCTGCTCGGCCGCATCGACGACGTGATGAACGTGTCGGGCCATCGGCTCTCGACGATCGAGATCGAAAGCGCGCTGGTCGATCACACGTCCGTGGCCGAGGCCGCGGTGGTGGGTCGCGCCGACGCGACAACCGGGCAGGCGATCGCCGCGTTTGTGACGCTCAAGAGCGGCATCGTCGGTGACGAGGCGCTCATCCAGGAGCTTCGCCAACACGTCGCCAAGAAGATCGGCGCGATCGCCCGTCCCGCCTCCATCGTGCTGACCGATGACCTGCCCAAGACGCGGTCGGGCAAGATCATGCGGCGCCTGCTGCGCGACATCAGCGAGGCGCGGCAACTGGGTGACGTCACGACGCTCGCCAACGAGGACGTCGTGTCCGTGATCTCCGACATGGCGAACGCCGCCCGGGCGAAGGACGAGGAGTAGCCGGGCGGCCCGCTCCCCCCGATGATCTCGAAACCGTTTGCACCGTCCTTGAGCGACCGCTTCCGACCCACGCGAGCGCGGCGTCGTAGGACCGCGCGATCCCTTACCAGCAAACGATTGTGCCAGCCGAAAAGGGCTGGTAGCGTGCTACGGTCGATTCACGTGACCGTGCGATTGACAACAGAATCTCGCCCGTCCTCTCATGAAGGGATGCCCCTATGACCAAGGCTGAATTCGTCCAGAAGGTGGCCAAGCGGACCGGCCTGAACCAGGCGGACTCCGGTCGCGCCGTTCAGGCCGTACTCGACGAGATCAGCGACACGCTCAAGGGTGGCGAAGACGTCCAGTTCGCCGGCTTTGGCAAGTTCTCCGTCGCAAAGCGCGCGGCCCGCACGGGTGTCAATCCACGGAACCCCGGCACCAAGATCCAAATCCCGGCCCGGACCGTGCCCAAGTTCAGCCCCGGCGCGGTCTTGAAGGAAGCCGTCGACAGATAGCGCCTGCTTGAGGAACGGGCGCGCCCTGCGGTGCGCCCGTTTTTCTTGACCGGTGAATGCGGGCCTACTGGGACCCAACTTCCGGTGAATGCCGGAGCCGGGAGTCGAACCCGGATGCCCGAAGGCAGGGGAGTTTAAGTCCCCCGCGTCTGACCAATTTCGCCACTCCGGCCGAAGCCCAACGCAGACTACCGGCCGAACGTCGCGGGGCCTGGCGTGCGATCGACCGCCGACAGGCGCCGTTGCTCCACCCGGCGCGCCCACGGCTCGGCCAGGATGGGCCACCGATCGAGAATCTGCGCGTGCCTGATATACCGGTAGTTCTCGCCCTTGGCATAGATCATGCGTCGCTCGTCCTGTGGGCGCGTGACGTTTTTGAGCGCCTCGGCCAACCCCTCCACAAGGTTGACCGCCTCCTCTTCAGGTCCGACCGGATCGGCAGTCTGGTCGGTGAGTTTCGACATCTCGTCCGCAGAGCCTAGTGGTCAGTCGGTTGCATCGGCGGCCAAGCGGAGCCGCACGCCGTCCAGCAGATCTCGTTCGCTGATGGCAACCTCGACGGCTTTCGCGGCGTCCAGGATCGTGCATGCAATCAAGGCGCCCGCCACAATTGACGGGGCGCGGTCGGGGTCAAGCCCCGGGACCCGGCGTCGCTCCTCGAGCGGCAACGAGACGAGATGGTCAGTGATCTCGTGAACCTCGTCGGTCGCAAGGACGATCCCATGGATGTGCTCAGGGTCATACCCGCCGTTCGCAATCGCTGCGATGGTGGTCATCGTACCGGCCACGCCAAGCATCGGTGCGGGCTCACCGAGCGCCGCGAGCGCCGGTATCACGAGTCCGGCGACTTCGTCGCGAACGGCCCTGACCTGAGCGGCGGTCGGGGGGTCGTCGTGCAGAAACGAGTCCGTTAAGCGCACACCTCCGACGTCCAGGCTGACCGCCGCCGCCGGACCACTCGCATCCCCGCGAACGAGTTCGGTCGACCCGCCTCCGATGTCCATGACGATGACCGCGCCGTCGCCGGAGGTGGCGAGACGCGCGCCGACGTAGGACAGCTCGGCCTCATGCGCACCCGCCAACACGCGAAGGTCGGCCCCGAGTCGTTTCCGCACGATCGCCGCGACCCGATCGCGGTTGGGCGCGTCGCGAACGGCGCTCGTTCCCACGGCGATGACCTCATCCGCGCCGAACGCGTCAATCGTCGCGCCGAAGACGGCCAAGCAGTCATCGAGCCGGCCCAGGGCGTCCGCTGCGATGGAACCGTCGCTGCCGGCGCCGCGACGAAGGGCGGTGATCGTGGTGATGCGTTGGCCGCGTGGCCCGGCCGCATCGACCCCGTCACACAGAAACAGCCGCGTCGAGTTTGACCCGATGTCGACCACGACGACGTGCCGTTGACTCACCTGCCCAGGTACCTGAACGGAGCGCGAAGCACGGCCAACGCGCGGCCGGCGTGGCCCAGCAGGACACGAAGCTCGTTCGCGTGCGCGCCCACGCGATCCAATGCCTCGGTCAGCTCCGCCTGTTCGGCGGTGATCGTTCCCACACGTCGCTCCGCGTCGGCGAGCCCCGTCGAAATCGCCTGTACCGGTGTGTCGACCTGGCGCCGCGCAGTGCGTGCGGCGCGGACAAGCCCGAACGACCGCACCGTCAGCACGACGGCGCCCACGATTATCAGGGCGATGAGCAGTAGCCCCGCGACCAGCACTTGATGCTCCTCGAGCCATCCCACGGCGGCCAGTATGCCAGGCACGGCCACCGCCGGAGCAGCGCACTATCCTCGTCGACATGGTCGATACCGCGCACCCACCGCTCGCGAGAGTCAGCCCCAGCGCGGTGTTCGTCCCGATTCACGAGGTGCGCGGGCGTCCCCACGTCGTGGTCGACGGACCCTGTGGCGACGGCACGGTACTGGGACTGTCGCATTGGCCGGATGGCGGAACCCCGCCACAGCTGACGGCCGATACCAGCGCCGGCATCGTGGCCCGCTACCTGGACGCAACGCCTTCGGGCCCGACCGTCGACCTGGTCACCAACAATCACTTCGACGAGGATGGGATCCTCGCCGCGTACATGCTGCTCGAGCGGCCCGCCCCCGGCAAGCTCCGTGACCTGGCCGTCGAAGCAGCGGAAGCCGGGGACTTCCAGACGTGGCGGGAGCCTGAGGCAGCGTGGTGTGCAATCGCCCTGATGGCAATGGCGGAACGCCCCACGACACCGTTTCCCGACGTGTTGCGTGCCCTCAACGGCGCCGCAGTGCACGATCCCGCCGGGACGATCACCGTCGCGCTCTTGCCGCACGTCGCGGACCTCCTGCGTGACCCCGATCGATACCACCGCCTCTGGGAGCCCGCGTGGAGGCAGGTGCAGGACGACATCGCGCTGCTCGACAGCGGGGCGGCGACGGTCGAGGAGATCCCGGATGGTGATCTTGCGATCGTCAGGGCAGAACGCCCGCTGTCCGCCTTTGCGGTGTACCCGCGGATCGACGCGATGCGCGTGCTGACCGCGACGCCGGACGGGTTGCTGCGACTGCAGCATCGCTACGAGACATGGGTGCGCTACGTCTCGCGCCCGCTTCCGCCACGAGTCGACCTGTCGGCGTTGCCATCCGCGCTGGCCCAAATCGAGACGCGTCCCGGCACTTGGCGCTTCGAGGGGGTCGAGCACCCCCGGGCGCGGCTGATGTTCGGTGACGCTCTGGGGTCCCCCGCTCCGTCCGGACTTCCGCCCGAGCAGCTCGTCGACGAGATTCTGCACATCCAAACCTCCGCAGATCGCTAGAATCGCGCCTGCGATGCCCGAGGACACCGAGCACATCGACCCCGCTGCGCGTGTGCGCCAACTCCTGCTCTCCGGAGACAACATCATCAAGAACCGCGACAACCCGGAGCGCTACGACCGCGCACGTGATCGCTACGTCAAGGCACGCGCGCTCGCGGAGGCAGCGCGTCTGGATCCCTCGCTCCTTGCCATCATCGACTTGCGGCTGACCGAACTTCCCGTCGCCGCGCAGGAGGACGCGTGACCGACCGCAGCTCCGAGGGCCGCACCTGCGAGATCTGTCGCAGGCGACTGCTGGCCGGCGAGACGTTCGACTTCCTCGACCACCCCGCACACCGCAAGCACCGTCGCCCGGTGTGCGCGCTTTGCCAGCGCCAAGCCCGTCAACGCGGCTGGACGCGCACGATCGAGCTGCCACCTCCCATCGTCATTCCCCCGGCGGGCGAGGTGGAGTAGGGCCTGCCTCACAACGAATCGCTCCAATGTCAGCGGTTGAGGGGCCCGCACGGCCGCGAATGGGCCGCCCAAGTGCCGTGCTGAATGTGGCGTGTGTCCGTCCGAAGATGTCGTCGTCAACCGTGATCATGCCGTGAGTCTCGCAAAGGCGGCTACCATCGACGGCGCACACGGGGGGTCGGGTTTCTTGCGCGAGCTGCCGATAACACCAGGGAATGGGTCAGGCTATAGCTCAGCGAACAGCGCTCGCAATCCGCCATCCTGCGACGCTCGTCGCAGCCATGCTCGCGGCCACGTTCGGCATCGCGGTACTTGTGTACCCCGGAACGTGGAGCACGTTCACCGCCATGGCGGGCGGAGACAAGGAGACGCTCCGCTCTGTGATCATGAGCTTCGGTGCGTTTGCGCCGATCGCCTCCATCTTGCTCAACGTGGCCCAAGCAGTGCTGGCGCCCATCCCCGGGTTTGTCGTCCCGTTCGTCAACGGGGCGGTGTTCGGCACCTGGTGGGGAATGCTCATCACCTGGGTCGGTGGGGTCGCAGCGGCATCGACGTGTTTCTGGATCGCCCGGACATTCGGCAAGCGCTTCGCCGAACGGATCTGCAGTCAGTTCAAGATCGCCGGTGAGATCAACCACAAGCTCGAGCGCCACGCGTTCGTCGCCATCATCATGGCGCGCCTTGTGCCCGGGGTGCCATTCGACTTCCTCTCGTACTTCGTGGGATTGACCCGGGTGCGATTCGTGCCGTTCGCCGCAGCGACCGCCATCGGATCCGCTCCGCATGCGTACCTCTACGCATTCATGGGCAACAGCCTTGAGATCCCCCTTTGGATGGGCGTGCTGATGACCCCGGCCCTCGGGCTCGTCTACGCCGGCGTCAAGTACCTGACCGGTATGGTCCGTCGGCTGCGGACTCGGGCCGACGAGGTCGCAGCCGACGTGGTCCTCGCACCGCGCCCCGCCGTCGCTCACGGATATGCGCTCCCCGCCTGGGTCGCGCCGTTGTCGCTCCCAGCCTGTCGCGGTCTGCGTCCGGTGACCGCCGCCGCCTGGATTTCCATACGCCCCCTCAGACACGGCTCGTGGGCGGCCTCTGGCCCGCCGCTGGCGGGTCAAACGCTTTCGGGGGCTGAACGTCCGTGGCGACGCGCGCCCGCCCCGTCCCCGGGGTAGGCCCCGGCGAAACGCCCTGTCAGTGAAATCGGGCGTGGCCACCCGT
>JANMDV010000232.1:0-6006 GCA_031376485.1 Actinomycetota bacterium | reverse complement strand
TGCATCGGGGTCTGCGGCGAATGGGATGGCCGTCCGCTTCGCCGATCACGGTGGGCGGTGGGCGGGTTTCGCGGGCCCGCCACCTGGGACCTAAGCGCGGAGCGCCGATGGTTGGGGTCCGGGGGGTGGGCCCGCCCCCCCCGCGCTAGTGCCGTTCACCGATCGGGTCAAGATCAATGTCGCAGGCGGCCATGGCGGCGGCGGCAGCGTGTCGTTTCGCCGCGAGGCCCACACGCCGCGGGGCGGTCCCGACGGTGGCAGCGGGGGGCACGGTGGCTCGGTGTTTCTTGTCGCCGATATGGCCGTCGAAGATTTGTCGCAGTTCCGTCACGCTGTGCATCACAAGGCGCAGGCGGGTCATCCCGGCGCCGGGCGAAAGCGCCATGGCAAGTCGGGTGACGACATTGCGTTGATGGTGCCGGTCGGTACTCGGGTCATTCGTGACGATGCCGCGATCGCCGCACTCGACGCTCCCGGCGAGCGCGCGGAGGTCGCGCGCGGAGGCGAAGGGGGCGCAGGCAACTGGGCGTTTCGCTCATCGACCCACCAGGCCCCGCGCGAGTCGGTGCCGGGCACCCCCGGTGATGTCACCTGGCTCACCCTGGAGCTTCGAATGTCGGTTGACGTGGCGATCGTCGGCCTTCCCAATAGCGGCAAGAGTTCCCTCTTGCACGCTTTGACAGGGGCCACGGTCGTCGTCGCAGCCTATCCACGTTCCACAAAAGAGCCTGCATTCGGGCCGATCGAGGATGATTATGGCCATCAGTTCCTGCTCATCGACCTGCCCGGTGTCGACGAGCGTGGCGAGCCACGTCGCGACGGACACCTGGGGCAGTTGGAGCGCGCCCGAATTGTTCTGCACTGTGTCGATGTGACCGATGTCGCGACGATCGACGAACGGGTGGCACTCGTGCGCGCCACGGTGGCAACGTTCGCATCCTCCGAGTCCCGTCAGGTGCTCGTGGCGACGCACGCCGATCCCGACGCGCCACCCGTCGGGTTCGACGCGGCTGTCGACCTGGCGAGTGGGGGCGGGGTGGACGCACTGCGGACGCGGCTGATGGCACTGCTGGCAGGGCGTTAGTCACGTGGCCGTGTTCGTGGTCAAGATCGGTACGTCGACGCTCGTCGATGCCACCGGACGGTTTCGCGACGATGTCCTCGAGGCCCGCGTGCGGGACCTGGTGCGTATCCAGCGACAGGGTCATCAGCCTGTGTTGGTCACGAGCGCCGCCATCGCGTGCGGGCTGGCCCGTTTGGGCATCACGGAGCGTCCGACCGCGCTTCCGGATCTTCAGGCCGCGTCTGCGGTGGGGCAGGGGGTGCTGTTCGAGCGCTACCTGCAGGCGTTCGGCGCCCACGACGTCGTGCCTGCGCAGGTCCTGTTGACGTCGGGTGATCTCGAGCGGCGTACGTCCTACGTCAACGCCCGCAACACACTCCATCGCCTGATCGAACTCGGTGCGGTGCCCGTGGTCAACGAGAACGACACAACGGCGACCGACGACATCACGTTCGGCGACAACGACGTGCTGGCCGCCCAGGTCGCGATCCTGTTGCGCGCCCAGTGGTTGGTGCTCTTGACTGATCGCGAGGGCCTGTACGCGCCGGGACCGCAGGGGCCGATGCTGATCGGCGACGTGCCGGCCGGCACATCGCCCGAGGAGGTCGAGTTGGCGCCGCTCGTCGGGAGTGGGCATGGGCGCGGTGGCATCTCAAGCAAGATCGCCTCGGCCAGCATGGCGACGGCGGCCGGCATCACCTGCGTCATCGCAAGCGGCTCCGCCGACGGCGTCATCGCCCAGATCGCGCACGGTGCGCATGTGGGGACGCGATTCCCGCCGGCGCAGCGCCCGCGGTCGGCCTTCAAGCTCTGGCTGCGATACGCCAAGCCGACCATGGGGCGCATCGAGGTCGATGCGGGCGCAGCCCGTGCCGTCGAGTCCCGCGGCACATCGCTCCTGGCGGTCGGGGTGACCGGATCGCGCGGCGGGTTCGCCGCCGGAGACGCCGTGGAGGTCGTCGACCCGACCGGACGCATCATCGGCAAAGGCATCACCGGGTTGTCGGCGGACGAGGTGCGGCAAGTCGTCGGTCTCACGACCGCTGACGTGCGGGCCCGGCTCCCCGGAGCGCCCGACGAGGTCATCCACCGCGATCAATTGGTGCTCGTCGGGGCGGATGTCGTGTAGCGTTTTTGGGAATGGCATCGACTGACGTCACATCCCTGCACGGCCTCTGCGAGCAGGCAAAGCGCGCGTCGATCGTACTTCGCGCCATGACCGCCGCCCGCAAGAACGAGGTGCTGCACGCCATGGCAGACGCCCTGGTGCGGCGCACGGACGAAATCATCCGTGAGAACGCCCTTGACGTCGCTGACGCCAAGGCCGCCCACCGGCCCGGGGCGCTCGTCGATCGCCTCATGCTCGACGAGCACCGCATCATGGCGATGGCCCGCGGGGTGCGAGACGTTGCGGGTCTGCCCGACCCGGTCGGTGAGATCGAGGAGGGCAGGCGGTTACCCAACGGGCTCGAGGTCGTCAAGAAGCGCGTGCCGCTCGGCGTCGTGGCCGTCATCTACGAGGGCCGTCCCAACGTCACTTCGGATGCGGCCGCCCTGTGCATCAAGAGCGGCAATGCCGCGATTTTGCGGGGAAGCAGCACGGCGCGTCGCTCCAACGGGATCATCGCGAACGTGTTGATGCACGCGCTCCACGAGGCGGACGCCCCGGCGGGCTCCATCGTCAACGTCGACGGCGATCGTGAGCAGCTTCGCGAACTCATCCAGATGAAGCACCTGGTGGACCTGGTCATCCCGCGTGGAGGCGAGGAGCTCAAGGCGTTTCTGCTCGAGCACGCGAGCGTGCCCGTCATCTACGCCGCGTCCGGTAACAACCACGTGTACATCGATGTCGATGCCGACGTCCAGAAGGCCGTCAAGATCACCGTCAACGCCAAAGTGCAGCGCCCCGGCACCTGCAACGCGGCCGAGACCCTGCTCGTACACCGCGATGTCGCTGCGGTCGCGCTGCCCGCGGCGGTCGCGGCGCTGCAACAGCACGGCGTCGAGCTGCGTATCTGCCCGCTCACACGGCAGATTCTCGGTGCCGCGGCCGAGGGGCTTGCCGAGGCGACCGAACTCGACTTCGCAACCGAGTTCCTGGACCTGACGATGGCGGTGCGCGTCGTCGACAGCCTGGACGAGGCGGTCGCGCACATCGGCCAGTTCGGATCCGGGCACAGCGAGGCGATCGTCACCCGGTCGCTCGCCGCCGCGCAGGCCTTCGACGCGGGCGTCGATGCCGCGTGTGTCTACATCAACGCCTCGACGCGGTTCACCGACGGCGGCGAGTTCGGCATGGGCGCCGAGATCGCGAACTCCACGCAGAAGCTCCACGCGCGGGGCCCGATCGGTCCGCGGGAGCTCACCACGATGAAGTACCTGGTCACCGGAGACGGTCACGTCCGAAGCTAGTGGTCTCCGTCAGCGAGCCGGCGTGTTCGGCGGCATGTTCGACCCGCCCCATATCGGGCATCTCATCCTGGCAAGTGAGGCTGCATGGCAACTCGGGCTCGACGAGGTGCGGCTCGTCGTCTGCGCCCGTCCGCCGCACCGAGGCGAGGGTTGGCTGCCACCCGAGACGCGTCTGCTACTGGTCGCGCAGGCGACTGCCGTATATCCCAAGTTGGTCGCGTCGCGCGTGGAACTCGATCGCCCGGGGCCCAGCTACACCCTCGACACCCTTGACGCGTTCGTCGCCCACGAGCCCGAGACGGCGTTTTGGCTCATCCTCGGGGCGGATCAGCTCACGTCCTTCGCGCGGTGGCGCGGTCCTGAGCGCATCACGGACCTCGCGCGGCTGGCGGTCGCGTCACGCGATGGCGCCCGGACAGCGGACCTCCAGGCCGTCGCCGACCGGGTCGCGCCGGGTCGCGTCGACTGGCTCGAGATGCCGACGGTTGGGGTCTCGTCGACGATGATCCGCGAGCGAATCGCGTCCGGACAGCCCGTTCGCCACTTGGTGTCTCCTCCCGTGGACGACCTGTTGGCCGCCGAGGGTTTGTTCCGCGGCCAACGTCAGCTACCCTGACGACGCCATCTCGACCGAACTGACCGACATCTCCACCCGCGACCTCGCTCTCGTCGCTGCCCAAGCGGCGGATGCGAAGAAGGCTTCCGACATCGTCCTCGTCGACATGCGGGGCGTCGTTGCGTACACCGATTGGCTCGTGGTCGCGACCGGCCAGACGTCGCGGCAGACCAAGGCGATCGCCGAAGAGGTCCGCAAGCGCGTCAAAGAGGAGACCGGCCGGTTCGCCCGCCGAACCGAAGGCGAGCGCGAAGGGGAGTGGGTGCTACTCGACTACCTCGACGCCGTCGTCCATATCTTCACGCCACAGTCCCGCGAGTTCTACCGCCTGGACCGTCTGTGGCGCGAGGCTCCGCAGGAGCGGTACGTGCCCGAATTCCCGGAGGACGTCACACCCGTCGCGGGGTAGCACCGGGGTATAATCACCGTCCCAGGGGGATTAGCTCAGCTGGGAGAGCGTCGCGCTGGCAGCGCGAAGGTCACCGGTTCGATCCCGGTATCCTCCATCCGAGGGAAACCCCTGCTCAGAGTCATGTTCGAGTGAGTCCGATTCAGGTCGAGACGTCACCGGACTGTCACCGTCGCGGCGCTCCACGAGGGCGCGGCGGGCAGTGAGGGACCATTGCGGCTCGTCGAGGAGCACGTGGCTGTAGACGTCGAGCGTCATGGAGGCGCGGGCGTGGCCGACGAACCCCCGGACGACGGACGCCGGGACACCCGCGAGCACGAGCAGGCTGATGTAGCGGTGTCGCAGGTCGTGCGGCGAGTAGGCGGGGATGCCCGCGAGCTTGCATGCCCGGGTCATCGCGTTGCGCAGGCCGTCGTCGGACAGGCCGGGGAAGACGGGGGAGTCGAGGTCGCGGTCCTCGACGGGCACCAGGGCCGCGAGGTCCGCCATGAGGTCGGCGGGTAGCGGTATCCACCGCCGGCCCGCGGTGCGTCCCTTCGTGCGTCCACGGGCGACGCGGAGGCGATGGCCGGGGAAGTCGAGATCCCCCCACGTGAGGGCTTGGAGTTCCCCGACGCGAAGGCCCGTCCAGTCGAGCAGGCGAACGTGGCGCCGGTACTTCGGGGTGATCGTGTCGAGCAGCGCCTCGACGTGGCGGAACGTCGGCGGGTTGACCTCCTCAGTGTCGGCTCGTGGGAGTCGCAGCCGCTGCGAACGTGCGGGGTTCGGCTCGACCCCCGCGAAGTCGAGGACCTGCCGCACCGCGTCCAAGTACTTCCTGACGGACGCGGGAGCGAGGGCGAGGCCCGACACCCATTCCTGCACGTCGGGGAGGGTGACGGCCTTCGGGTCGGCGTGCCCGAGCGAGCCGAGATGCTTGAACGCCTGGCGGTACGTCTTCAGGGTGTTCTCGGTCGCGTCGATGCGTGTCGCGAGGTACCGGTCCGCAACCGACCGCAACACGTCGACCGCCGCCGGCTCCCGTTCGATGCCGAGGTCCGGTACCCGGCCGGCGGCGAGTTCGCCTGCGATCCATTGGTGACGCGCCTCGGCTTCACGGAGGGTCTTGTAGGACCCCCCGTGCCGCATCCTGGAGTCACGCCCGCCGAGTCGGTACTGCACGACGAACCGGCGTTTACCGCTCGGCGTGGATCGCCGGACGATGCTCGCAGACGCCACCTAGCCGCCCAGCAGTTCGTCGAAGCCCGCGAACATGCCCGCGATGTCCTGATCGGTCACCCCCGCGCGACGTTGTGCCTTGCGGGCCATGACACTGGGGTGGTGTTTCGTGCACCATCCGTCCCGTGTCGCGTATGCCTGACATTGGTGGCCCGTGACGGTGATCCCACCACAGGTGTGCTCCTCGCCCCACGGCGGGTCCGGGGGGACGTAGGGACGGTGGTGTGGGCTTACCTCCCGCCGCGCTTTCCGCTCCGCACTCACCGCGGGGTCGTGCCACGCACATTT
>JANMDV010000230.1:0-8653 GCA_031376485.1 Actinomycetota bacterium | reverse complement strand
TGGGGTCGACCTCGCCACGCATGACGGCGTCGAGCACCTCGGCAGCACCGTCGCGGCCAAGGTCCTCTCCCGCGAGCAATCGATCAATCTGCGCGGCGATGCTCACACCGACATCGCCAGGAAGTTCGCCAGCAGCCGCTTGCCCGCGGCCGTCAGAATCGACTCGGGGTGAAACTGCACCCCTTCGACCGGCAGTTCACGGTGGCGAAGGCCCATGATCACGTCGCCATCACACCAGGCCGAGACCTCGAGCACATCGGGCAGATCACCGTCGACGACGAGCGAGTGGTAGCGGGTTGCGGTCATCGGATTCTCGATGCCCGCAAACAACGTCTTGCCGTCATGAGCGATCTCGCTGGTCTTGCCGTGTACCGGTTCCTGGCCACGGACGACCGTACCGCCGAACGCCTGACCGATCGCCTGATGGCCCAGGCAGACCCCCAGGACCGGGACGACACCTGCAAAATGTCGAATGGCCTCGATCGAGATGCCCGCCTCGTCTGGGGTCTTGGGCCCCGGCGAGATCACCAGATGCGTCGGCGCGAGCGCCTCGATTCCCGCGATGTCGATGGTGTCGTGCCGGTGTACCAACACCTCGCCGCCCAACTCGGACAGGTACTGGAACAGGTTGTAGGTGAAGCTGTCGTAGTTGTCGACCAGGGCGACCCGCGGCGGAGTGGACATCGCTACCAATCCGCCTGCGCCGCCGCGACCTCGATGGCCCGGAACATTCCCGCCGCCTTGTTTTCGGTTTCGGTGAACTCGGAGGACGCAACCGAGTCCGCAACGATGCCGGCCCCGGCCTGGACGTATGCGACCCCGTCGTGGCACACGATCGTGCGGATCGTGATGCAGACGTCGAGGTCGCCGTTGAACCCAACGTACCCGACTGCGCCTCCGTAGGGGCCACGCTTGGTCGGCTCGAGCTCGTCGATGATCTCCATCGCCCGCACCTTGGGCGCCCCCGAGAGCGTCCCGGCCGGAAACGCGGCGCGCAACGCGTCACTTGCACGCATCCCGTCGGCCAATTGTCCGACGACGCTGCTCTCAATGTGCATGACGTGACTGTAAAGATGGATCCCCATCAGTTCCTTGACCTCGACAGTGCCGGGTCGTGCGACGCGCCCGATGTCGTTTCGTCCGAGGTCGATCAGCATCACGTGCTCGGCCCGTTCCTTGGGGTCGTGCAGCAGCTCGTCGGCCAGGCGCTGGTCCTCGTCCACCGTGTCGCCGCGTGGCCGAGTGCCGGCGATCGGACGCGTCTCGACGGTACCGTCGACCACCTTGACCAACATCTCGGGTGACGAGCCCACCAGCGCCACATCACCGAAGTCCAAGAAGAACATGTATGGCGACGGGTTGACGGTGCGAAGGCCGCGGTAGACGGCAAAGGGGTCCAGGTTCATCCGGGCCGCAAATCGTTGGGACGGCACGACCTGGAAGGCGTCACCCGCGAACACATACTCGCGGACGCGCTCCACAGCCCGCTCGAAGTCCTCCCGAGTCGTGTTGCTCTCGATTGGCCCGACCTCGGGATCCGGCGTGGGCCCCGGGGTGACCGGAACCGGCCCCGCCAGGCGCGCTTTGAGTTCACGAAGCTCCGTGACGGCTCGGTCGTAGGCGACGTCGAGCGGCTCGTCCTGGTCCAGACGGCATGGCACGACCAAGGTCAGTGACCGGCGGAGGTGGTCGAACTGGACGACCGGCCCGGTGACCATCATCGCGAGGTCCGGAATGCCGCGATCGTCGGGCGGGACGTCCGGCAGCCGTTCGACCTGACGCACCAGGTCATAGCCGAAGAACCCAACCGCACCGCCGTGGAACACCAGGTCTTCGGGTGGTGCGGCCACACCGGCCGCGGCGACGACGTCCTCGACCGCCCCGAAAGGATCTGCGGCGTCCAAGGGCTGCACCACGCCGCGATCGGTCAGAAGCGCCAGTTGATCGCCCATGCCGCGGATCACCGCTTGTGGGCGGACCCCGATCATCGAGTAGCGGCCCAGACGCTGCCCTTCCTCGGCCGACTCGAGCAAGAAGCACGGCCCGTCGTCACGGAGCTTGAGGAACGCGCTGACAGGGGTCTCGCAATCGGCGATGAACGTGTGGGCCAGCGGCACCTGCTTGTAGACCTCCCCCATCGCGGCGACCTCGTCACGGGTCGGCGAGACGGCGAACCCCGAGCCGTCGCTCGGAGCCACGTTCAGACGCAGTGTGCTCATGAGCGGCGGGAGTCGAGCTCTGCGGCGACCTCGTCCAGGCGAACGCCTGCGGCCTGCCACAGGACGGTCAAGTGGTACAGCAGGTCTGCGCTTTCGTAGACGACCTGCCCGCGCTCCTCACCCTTTGCTGCCAGGACCACCTCGGTGGCCTCCTCGCCCACTTTCTTGCAGACGGTGTCGATGCCCTTGGCGAGCAGCCTGGCGGTGTATGACGCGTCGGGATCAGCCGTTGCTGCGCGCTCGGTCACCGTTCGCTCGAGTGCGGCGAGGGACGCAAACGGCTGCGTGGCCTGGCCCGCGAGCCGATCGAAGAAACAGGTCTCGGCCCCGGTGTGGCACGCGACCCCAGTCTGGTCGACCAGGGCCAGGATCGTGTCACCGTCACAATCGAGCATCAGGCCGCGCACACGCTGGCTGTGACCGCTCGTCGCGCCCTTGTTCCACAGTTCCTGACGCGAACGGCTCCAAAACCACGTCTGCCCGGTCGCGAGCGTGCGCGTGAGCGACTCCAGGTTCATCCACGCGTGGGTCAACACCCGCCCGCTGGTGGCGTCCTGCACGACGACCGGCACCAGGCCGTCGGGGCCGAACCGGACGCGCGCCAGCACATCTGGCTCGGCGTCGAGGGAGCTCATCCCGACTTCAGGAGTTCCTTCATGATCTTGACCGCCGACCCGCTGCCCAACCGCGACGCGCCGGCGTTGATCATTGCCTCGGCGGCTTCGAGCGTTTTGATACCACCGGACGCCTTGACCCCCACGCCCTCAGGCAGCGCTTCCCGCATCAACTCGACGTCCTCGACGGTGGCGAGCGTACCCACGCCGGTTGCCGTCTTGGCAAAGTCGGCCCCGGCGTCGGCAACGATTTTGCACGCCAGGCGCTTGAGCTTGTCGTCGAGATAAGGTGCCTCGATGACGACCTTGACGATGACCATGCCGCGGGCATCATTGACCGCCCGCGACTGCACGGCGCGCACAAGACTCGCCAGTTCGTTGCGGACGTATCCGAAGTCCCCCGAACGCAGCGCGACGATGTTCATGACGACGTCCAGCTCCTCGGCCCCAGCGGTCACCGCCTGTTCGGCCGCGGCGATCTTGCCTCCGGGCAGATCGGCGCCGTACGGGTACGAGATGACTGCACACGTCTTGACGTCGCACCCATGCAGACGCTCCGCGATGATCGGCAGGAACGTCGGGAACGAGCAGACGGTCGCAAAGTGATATTCGCGCGCCTCGTCACACACCCGCTCGATGTCGGCCTGAGTGGCTCGAACATCCAGAAGCGTGTGATCAAGCGTTTTTGCGAGCTCCTCGGGTTGGATCAGGAGTCTCCCGTACCGGAGGTCGACATCGCCGCGAGTATAGCGACCACGCAAAATTCTGTCCGTGCCTGAGCTCCCCGAACTGCAGGCGCTGGTCGAAGGCTTGTCGGCTGCGTGCGTCGGTCGGACCATCGTGGACGCGACGGCGTGGCAGCCGTCCACGCTCAAGACCGCCCACCCGCCACTTGCCGCTTTGAACGGACGCACGATCGTGGCGGTGTGGCGACGCGGCAAACTGATCGGGGTCGCGACCGATGAACCCGTGGTTGTCATCCACCTTATGCAAGGCGGCCGGCTCGGGTTGAGCCGAACAACCGTCAAGCGCCCCGGCCGGTCTATCGCCCTGACCGTCGGCCTCGACGGCGAGGAGGAGCTTCGCCTGCGCGAGGCCGGGACAGAGCACCGCGCAAGCGTCCACCTGCTCGACGCGGAGGGACTCCACACACATCCGCCACTCGTACGCATGGGGCCGGAGCCGCTCGGGCTTGCCGCCGCGACGTGGCGCGAGCGACTTGTGTCACCACCCGCCAGGCTGCACACCGCGTTGCGCGACGGGCGACGCGTGGCGGGCATCGGCCGGGCGTACGCCAGCGACATCATGTGGGCGGCGCGACTCGCTCCATTCGCCCGCACCGACCGTTTGACCGACGACGACTGCGCACGCCTGGCGACTGCTGCCGACACGGTTCTGCGACAAGCGCTGGAGCGGGCCCGCGAACGGATCACCACCAACCTGCCCGATCGCGAGGAGCGCCTCACTGCCGTCCACAGGCACTACGGGGATCCGTGCCTGCGCTGCGGCAGACGGCTCGAGCGCGTGTCGTTCACAGGGTACGAGCTCGTGTACTGCCCGGACTGTCAGACTGGGGGCCGCGTGCTTGCCGACCGACGACTCAGCCGACTGCTTCGGTGAACGAAGAAGTACTCGCCACCGGCGCGGCGATCCGGGTGACCGGTCCCCGCAACGGAGTCGTCGTGCTCTGCGTCAACGGCGGTACCGGGCGGGTGGTGCCCGGTACGTGGAGTGCCAGCGTCGCGTACCTCGTCCGAACGCTCGCACCCACACTGCCCGATGTCGGGTTCGCGGAGGTGCGCTACCGGGTGCGCTCGTGGAAGCACCTGGAGATGTGCATCGAGGACGGCGCGGCGGCGCTCGCGTCCCTGATCGCCGCGGGTGCGCGAGAAGTCGTGTTGCTGGGCTACTCGATGGGTGGCGCCGTCGCAACCGCGATCGCGGGTGACCCGCACGTCCAGCGCGTCATCGGGTTGGCACCCTGGCTGCCCGAGCGGCTGCCGATGCCGGGGATGCGCGGCGCGCGCTTCGATGTGCTTCACGGCAGCCTGGACCGCTACCTGCCGGGAATCCCCGGGGTCAGTCCCGACAGTTCGCGTGCAGGCTTCGATCGTCTGCTTGGCAACGGCACCGTCGGTACATACACGCTGATTCCCGGGGCGATCCACGCGATCGCCTTCCATGCCCCGTGGGGATCGATCGTCCCAATGCCGCGTGCCGCGCTCTGGGCGCAGCATGTGCGGGATATCTTGACCCGGTAGCAATACGGCCTCGGCCGCGACATCGCCACCCGAGCTATCGTCATCGCATGCCCGGCGTCCCCCAAGCCCCCGTACCGCAGCCAGGCATCGGCTACGCCTCGACGGCGGGGCGCTGGGTGTTGTTCGCGACGGTGCTCGGATCGAGCATGGCATTCCTGGACGCAACGGTTGTCAACATTGCGCTGCCCACGATCGGCCGAGAACTGGATGCGGATCTGGCGAGCCTTCAATGGACGATCAACGCGTACACGCTCACACTGGCGGCGTTCTTGCTGCTCGGCGGGTCGCTCGGCGATCACTTTGGCCGCCGCCGGGTGTTCTGCATCGGCACGATCTGGTTTGCCGCCGCATCGCTTTTGTGTGGCATCGCTCCGAACATCGAGCTGCTGATCACAGCTCGCGGGCTTCAGGGCGTCGGAGCGGCGCTCTTGACACCCGGGAGCCTGGCGATCATCGAGGCGAGCTTTCGTCGCGAGGACCGCGGGGCGGCAGTCGGCGCATGGTCGGGCCTCGGCGGCATCGCCGGGGCGCTCGGGCCCTTTGTCGGCGGATATCTGATCCAAGCCGCATCGTGGCGGCTGATCTTCCTGATCAACCTGCCGCTGGCCGTGGCCATCGTCTGGGTCGCGCAACGGCACGTCCCCGAGACACGGGATGTGAGCGTGCATGGCATGCCTCTGGACATCCGCGGCGCGGTCGTCACGGCATTGGGGCTTGCAGCGACGACGTATGGCTTGACAGCGGGCGTCGAGTCCGGGTGGGGGTCGGTGGGGGTGCTCGGCATGCTCGGCGCAGGCGTTGTCGCGTTCGTCGCGTTTGTCCTACTTGAGCGCCGCCGTCGCGGCGCGCTGATCCCGCTCGAGCTGTTTCGGTCGCGGCAGTTCAGCGCGGCAAACCTCGTGACGTTCGTGGTGTACGCGGCGCTGGCGGGCGCGATGTTCCTGCTCCCGATCCAACTGCAGCAGACCGCCGGGTACTCACCGCTCGGTGCTGGCGCGGCCCTCGTGCCGCTGACGGTCGTGATGCTGCTCTTGTCCGCACGTGCCGGACGCCTGGCGCAGCGCATCGGGCCGCGGCTGCCGATGAGCCTGGGGCCGATCGTGGCCGGCCTCGGCCTGGCGCTTCTCGGCATCGTCGACCAGTCGAGCCCCTATGCGTCCACCGTACTGCCTGGCGTGCTGGTGTTCGGACTCGGCCTCGCGCTGACCGTCGCGCCGCTGACGTCGACGGTCCTGCACGCCGGCGGCGAGGAACATGCCGGCGCATCGGCGGCGATCAACAACACGGTGGCACGCGTCGCTGGGCTCATCGCCGTCGCGATCATTCCGGCCTTGGCGGGCATCTCGGTTGGGGATCAGGTCGGCGCAGCATCATTCGACGACGGCTTCACCCGCGGCATGCTCATCGCAGCGGGAGTCTGCATCGCCGGAGGAATGCTGGCGGCGGCCACGATCACCAACCCACCACCAGATCCCGACGCGCCCGAACCATGCAGTCACTGCTCCCTGGACGCACCCCCGCTGCGGGTCGCACCTCTTCGCCATGAGGAGATGGGACTCGCAGCGGGAGGAGCGCCCCTGTGAGGCCCATTCTCAGATCCGCAGGCCGTTTGCCCCGAACTCGCATCGGTTACGGCTGGGCGATCCTCCGAGTGCGAGGCGGTCTGGCCGCCGTCCTCGATCGGCGCTGAGCACCCGGTCGCGTCCTCGCCCGCAGGTGAGAAGATCCACAGAGCCGTCTCGCGCGATGAACTGGTCCGCCCCGTCGCCACCGCTCAGCCGGTCTGCGCCACGACCACCGATGAGCAGGTCGGCGCCGCCCCCGCCCGCCAGCGAGTCTGCGCCTGAGCCTCCGGTCAGCTTGTCGGGACCGGTATCACCGAACAACAGGTCGGTGCCCGAACCACCGATGAGCAGGTTCGCCCGTGTCGTGGGTGCGATGGCGATCGACGAGACGAGTCGAGGAGGCGGCATATCCACGAACCCGCGGTTCCGATCACCGATCAGAACGTCGGCACCTGCCCGCCCGTCGAGCCGGTTGCTCCCAAGCCACCCTTCCAGGATGTCCGCGCCGGGACCTCCGACCATCGTGTCATCGCCCTCCCCGCCGATCACGCGACTGATGCCGGGGCCCAGGTTGTCACCCTCGCCGAGCTCCCCGTCGTTGGCGGTCCCGTCGAGTGTGATGCTCAAGGCGTTCTTGCGACGTTGATACGAGGCGATTCCGTTGCTCCACCGGTCCGCTCCATCGACGACGAGAAACGCCTGGATGAAATCGCGAGGGTCGCCACCACCGTCGATCACGTCGTTGCCGAGGTGGTCGTTGATCTGGTCCTCGCCCGGACCGCCATTGATCTGGTCGTCACCAAGCGAGCCGTCCGGCGTGTCGTTCCCCGCGCCGCCGTTGATCAGGTCGTTGCCGGAGCTGGTGACCAACCGATCATTGCCGTCCCCGCCATTGACGATCATCGGTACGGCGAAGTCATCTCCGACACCGGGAAAGGAGAGTCCGGAGTTCAATAGGTCGATTCCGGCGCCGAGGTCGACGCGGATCACGGTGGCCCCCCCGGGAATGGTGCATGTCGCACCAGCCGGATAGGAAACGGCGTTGACCACGACGGCCGGGATGTCGCCCACGCACCCTGCACCGACGGCGATGTCCGTCGCCCGGACGCGGAAGAGCCCCGTGGCCGCGTCGAAGCCGACGCCGACCTCGTCGTTTTCGACCGAGCCAGCGATTCGAAGCTCACCGTCCTGAACGCCGACCGACACCGCCGCCCCGGCAACGGGAGCAGCGATCGCGCCGAAAATGGCGAGCACGACTCCATACCGTCCATAACGCACCACAGAACCCCCTTCGCGCACCGTCCGAAGCGCCCAATGACGCCCGCAGACGGTTTCTACATACTTCGGTCGACCGTTGCCCGCGTGCCCTGTATCCGACGCATACGGATATCCTCGACGGGCCCGTGGCGCTTCGCCCTGCGCTGAGTCTTCTTCGCTGAGTGGTCCTCGTCGCAAATACGGACACGTTTCCCGAGCGAAAACCGAGCCAGTGAGGATGCGTTGTCCCGCCGCTATCGGTCGCCATAACGGTGGGACCGAGGACAAGGCCTGGTGACCGTTTGCAGCAGGGAAACCTGGTCGCATTTGCGAGGTGGACCACCTCGGTTCCGCACGACACCCAGATGTTCTTGAACTGTGTCGCGCGGCGCAGGGCGACGCACACGGCCGCCGTGCGAAGCGCGCCCGCAGGGGCCCCCAACGCCGCACGAAGATCCGCCCGAACGGGTTGACGGGCGTTGGCGCACAAGCGATGCACGTTGCCGGGGGTCGCGTCCCCCGCGAGCGTCGATCACAGGCCCAGGCGGTCGAGCATAGTCTCGTCGCGTCGCCACTTGGGTCGCACCTTGACCATTAGATCGGTATGGACCGGCTCGCCCCACATGCGTCCGAGGATCCCGCGCGAAGCCTGGCCGATCGCACGGATCATCTGGCCGCCGTTTCCGACGAGGATGCCCTTCTGGGACTCGGTCTCGACCAGGATCGCCGCCCGCACG
>JANMDV010000068.1:0-7754 GCA_031376485.1 Actinomycetota bacterium | reverse complement strand
GTCATAGCCGGGGGCGTCGGGTGCCAGACCGCCCAGCATGACGACCTCACCGTCGTACAACACGACTTCGACCGCCAACACGTGTTGGGCGGTGACGCCGTAGCTCAGGCAATGCGGTCCACCGGCGTTGGTGCCGACGTTCCCGCCGATGGAGCACGCCTGCTGGCTGGACGGGTCCGGCGCGTAGTGCAGGCACAGATGGCGGACGTGGTTGGTCAGATCCAGGTTCAGGACCCCCGGCTCGACCCATGCGCACGGCGTCTGCTCGTCGATCTCGATGATGGCGCGCATGCGGGCGAGCGACACGACCACCGCGCCGTTGAGCGGGACGGCCGCGCCCGCCAACCCCGTGCCCGACCCCCGCGGCACGACCATCAACGCCAGTTCGTGCGCCAGTCTCATGCAGGCAGAGACCTCGGCGGTCGTCTCGGGCAGCACGACCAGCCCGCACTCACCCTGCGAGACCGACCCGTCGCGGGCATAGACGCCGCGCTCGAGCGAGTGGTCCAGCACGCGGTCGTCGCTCAAGATTGCGCGAAATCGCGCCGCCGCCGCCGTGCTCGTTGCGATGGTGGCCACACTTCGAGGCTACCGCATCACAAACGTACCCGGTGCCGGAGAAGGATCTGCTGCAACCGCCAAGGAGATTACGCCTGGGGACCCTGTACGGAACGCGTGACTCCTTCCGTGGTTCAACGTCTCGCGGCCCGTTCTCCTGCTTGGATGGCCAGGATGACGTCGCCGCCTTGGGCGACGGTCAGTCCGTCGACGTCGGCGAGCCAGTGGACGGGCGCCATGGCTTCGTCCAGGCGGTCGACATCGACCAGCGACCAGGCACGTGGCAGGCGCACGACCTCCAGGGGATGGATCAGCGAGGGATCTTCGATCAGGCCGAGCGGGTCGACGAGCGCACGGGCGCACGCCTGGCTCAGTTCGGCGTCGGTCAAGCCCCATGACGGATCGTCTGAAGTCGGCGTGCAATAGCACTCGCAGCCGATCACGGTACGACCGGGCGGGACCAGGCGCGCGCTCCAGTTCTTGGGTTCGGACATCCGGGCGAACGGGACACCCGGGTCGTCTGTCTGGATCCACGGCTCACCGGTCAGGTGGTCGTTGTCGATGAGCAAGTACACGAGTGCGGCAGCGCGGGGCGGCAGGACCGGAATGACGTCGGCGGGCGGTGCCGGGTCGACGAGCTCGGCGACGAGGTTGGGCGGGAGGCCGGCGATCACCCGGGCCGCGTCGAGAATGACCGGCCCGTTCGGGGAGGCCGCGTCGATGCCGGTCACGCGACCCGCCGCGGTGCGGATCCGGCTGACGCGCGTCGCGAGCAACACATCCCCGCCGAGACGGCGCACCTCGGCGGCCATCGCGTCCATCAACTGGCCGATGCCGTGTGCCGCGTACCAGTACCCGTGTGGCGCAGCCTGTTCGAGCATCAGCGTGCGGGCGCGGGCGGCGAGAATGCGCTCCAGCGGCATCCCGTCGACCTTCTGCAGGTATCGGCGCATGACTCGGTCGACGAACTCGGTGCCGAATGCGTCGGCCAGAAACGCGTGTGCCGACGGGCCGGCGCCGTTGATGGCGGAGGGAGCGGTGGGTCGCTGATCCAGGTAGCGACCTGGTGTCAGGGCGCCGTCACGCACGCAGACCACCGGCCGATCGACCCAGATCGCGTCGTCGCCCAGCAAAGCGATCAGCCAGTCGCGGCGTGCATGGTCGTGGACGAACAGGATGTGGCCGCCCAGGTCGTATGCCAACTCACCGCGGCGGACTGTCCGGCAGAGCCCGCCAACCTCGGTGCCCGCCTCGATCAGCGCGACGCGTCGGCCGTCGCGCGCCAGCGAAAGCGCGGCACCGAGCCCGGCGGGTCCGGCTCCCAACACGATGGCGTCATAGCTCACGTCCGGCAGCGTGTCCGTCCGTCGGGACCATGTCAACGACGACCCGTCCGAACGGCCGGCGTCGATGGCGCATGTGCCGTGATGCGGCGTGTTATCCGTCCCATGTGGGACAGACCGCCCACCGGTCGCGCGAGCGCTGGGTTATGCTCGCAGGCCTTGGCTCTGACCGCGCTCATCATCGCATCCGTACTCGTCGCCGTCGCGGGAGGTCTGGTCGCGCGCGCCGACTGGGCGGTTGCCCCCAAAGGCCGGTCGGGACTGTTTGAGCGGCTCTGGGTCGTGTTGCCCGCGGGGTTCCTGGTGCTGCTGATCGTCCTCGCGACCCGAACGGTGGTTGCGTGACCACGCGAGCCGTCTCCGCGCCGCGTGCCGGACAGCGCATCGCGGGACTGCTTGCCGACTACCTGCGCCTGACCAAACCGCGCGTGATCTCGCTGCTGCTTTTGACGACGCTGCTCGCCATGATCATGGCCGAGCGCGGGTGGCCGGACGGGCCCACGGTGGTGTGGACGATGATCGGCGGATACCTGGCCGCCGGTGGGGCCAACGCGATCAACCAGTGGTTCGACCGCGATATCGATGCGCGTATGCGCAGAACGTCCAACCGGCCCATCGTCGCCGGGCGCATCGGCCCGGCCCATGCACTGGCGTACGCGCTGACGATCAGCGTGGCGAGCGCGTTGATCTTGGGGATCGGCGTCAACTGGCTGGCGTCGGGCCTGGCCATGCTCGGGCTGTTCCTCTACGTGTTCCTCTACACGTGGTGGCTCAAGCGCACGACGACGCAGAACATCGTCATCGGCGGCGCGGCCGGAGCAGTGCCACCCCTCGTGGGATGGGCGGCGGTCGAAGGGAGCGTCGGCCTGGGCGCCCTCATCCTGTTTGCGATCGTCTTCTACTGGACGCCGCCGCACTTCTGGGCGCTCGCGCTGCTGCTCAAGAAGGACTACGCGGAGGCCGGTGTGCCGATGCTCCCTGTGGTGCGGGGTGTGGAGGAGACCGCGCGTCAGGTGCTCCTGTGGACAGTCGTCCTGGTCGGGGTGACGTTGCTGCCGGTTGCGGCTGGCGTGTCGGGCGGCCTGTACTTCGCCTCGGCGCTCGTGCTGGGCGGCCTGTTCCTGGCGTCGGCGTGGCAGCTGGCGCGACAGCCGGACGAGCGCAGAGCCCGGTCCACGTTCTCGTACTCGATGCTGTACCTGGCGCTCTTGTTCGCCGCGCTCGCAATCGACGCGGTCGTCTGACGCCGATGGCACGGCAGCGCGGCGACCGCCCGGGTGGTCACGGGCGCGGCGGGTTCTTCCTGTCGCCGCTCGGCATCGTCTTCACGACGGTCGTGATCGACCTGATCGGGTTCGGAATCGTCATCCCGATCCTGCCCCTCTACGCGCAGGACCTGGGGGCGTCGCCGTTCGTGATCGGTGTGCTGGCATCGTCATACGCGTTGATGCAGTTCATCTTCGCGCCGGTATGGGGGCGGCTGTCAGACCGCTACGGCAGGCGGCCGATCATCTTGATCGCCTTGGCCGGCAGCGCGATCTCGTCGCTTTTGATCGGGCTTGCCACCTCACTCATCTTCCTGTTCGTGGCGCGGATCCTCAACGGCATCTCGGGGGCGTCGTATTCCGCCGCCCAGGCATATGTCGCAGACGTGACGTCGCCGCAGGAACGGGCCCGGGGCATGGGGTTGATCGGCGCCGCGTTCGGTCTGGGCTTCGTGCTGGGCCCGGCAATCGGCGGCCTGTGCGCGATCGTGGACCCGCGATTGCCGTTCTTCGTCGCCGCGGCGTTGGCGGCACTCAACCTGCTGGCGGCGTGGCGACGCCTGCCCGAGCCGGAGCGTCGCCCGGCCATCCGGTCGTCCCAACGCGAGCTCCTGCGGTCGGTGGTCCGGGACGGGCGGATCGCCCCGATGATCGTGATCACGTTCCTCGGGACATTTGCGTTCGTCGGAATGGAGCAGACGTTCGCGCTTTTGGGCGACCGGCGGTTCGGGTTCGGTCTGGTCGAGACGGGCCTCATATTCACGTACATCGGTGTGATCGTGGCGGTCGTGCAGGGCAAAGCCATCGGACCGCTCGTCGCACGGCTCGGTGAGCGGCGCGTGATGCTGACGGGGCTCGTGCTGACCGGGGCGGCTTTAGGGCTCTTGGCGGTGACGACGCATCTGTGGGCGCTCTTCCCGGTCGTGGCGCTCCTGGCCGCGTCCGGCCTGGTGTTTCCGACCGTCACCTCTCTCGTGTCCAAGGCGGTCAGCGACGCCGACCAGGGGGCGATGCTCGGACTTCTCGCATCGTCCGGCGGCCTCGCACGCATCTTCGGCCCGCTGGCGGCGGGCGCGATGTTTGAGGTCGACGTCCCGCTCCCCTACATCGTCGGGGCGGCCCTCTTCGCGGTGTGCTTGGTCATCGCGCTGCGCGGCCCGCGCCACCCAGCTCTGGAGCCCGCGGCCCCGTAACAGTCCGGTCTCGCCCAGGCGCCTGGTTGGGCGGCGCGCACGGAGGTCGCGGGGGCCTCTCAGCGGGCGATGTCGACCACGATGCGGCGGGGTGTCAAGAGGGTGAAGACGCGGAAGCCGGCACGTCTTGAGAGGCCGGCACCGAACGCGATGACGCCTTCGAAGTCGCCGGCGCGCTTCAGCTGGCGCAGCGTCGGGAACCGGGGCGTGATGACCGACGGCGCGTTGGCGGACGAGCCGTTGACCGTCGGCTCGAACCGGATCTGCAGGAACCGGCGGCCCAACAGGGCGATGGGCAGTCCGGAACCATCCTGGACGACTCGCGGGACGTACTCCACCCGGGAGCCGGGCGTCGAGCCCGCGAACCGAAACACGATCCGATCGAATGCTGCATGGCGACCCACCGAGATCCGGGTCAGCGTCGCCTGGGGTGTGGCGGGGCCGACCGTCGTCGTCTTGGCCGCAGTGGTGAACGCGGGAAGCGCGGTCGCAGATCCAGCCGTTGCCGCGGCAAGGGCGACGGCCCCCACGATGATCGATGTCGCCCGCATACCCATCGTCCTCCTCTGGCTCCGACTACCGTACTCTGGAGAGCGGTGGGGATGCACGTTGATACACCGGAGGCGCACCAGGTGCCGGACGTATCGACCGACCGGTACGTCACCAGTGAGCAGGGACGTGTGACCGGTCCCTCGCGGCATATTGGGGCCGTGCGTGCGTGGTAGCGTCCGACCCGAGATGGGGCGCAACAAGCACATTCTTCCGATTGCGGTCATCGCCCTGGTGATCTCGGCGATCTCCGTCGTCGTCGCGCTGACGATCGACTGGCTGCCCGACCCGGCCGCCAAGGAGGCCGATCGCGTCGACATGCTCATCTGGTGGACCGTCTGGGCGAGCATCGGGATCTTCGCGATCGTAATGGCGTTCATGTTCTACTCGGTCTGGAAGTTCCGGGCGCGCGAGGGCGACGAGTCGGATGGCCCGCCCATCCACGGCCACACGATGCTCGAGATCGTGTGGACCGCCATTCCGACCGTCCTGATCGGCATCACCGCCGCCTGGGGGGCGATCGTCCTGATCAAGAACGAGGAGATTGCGAAGGCGGGACCCGGGCCGCTGCGGATCGAGGTCCTGGCGCAGCAGTTCGCGTGGGAGTTCACCTACCCCGAGCTGGGCGTCACGACCGGCGACCTTCGCGTACCGGTCGATCGTCAGGTCGTGCTCAACCTGCGCGCCAAGGATGTCATTCACGATTTCTTCGTCTACGAGACGCGCATCAAAGGTGACGCGGTGCCCGGCATCGTCAACGACCTGGTGCGGTTCACGATGAAGCCCGAGTACGCCGGCAGGACCTACCCGATCGTCTGTGCCGAGTTGTGCGGCGTGGGCCACAGCGTGATGCGTGCACAGATGGTCGCGCTCACCCAAAGCGACTATGACGCGTGGGCTCAGACCGCCAAGGCCGAGGCCGCAGCGACCAAGGCCGCCGCGCCGCCGAATGCTGCGCCCACGACGACAACCGCCCCCACGCCCTAGCGAGAACGATGGCGACCCACGCACCCACCACCGGCTCACCCATCCCGCACGGATCCGGTGGCGGCCACGCCCATCACGCGGACTACCGATCGATTCGCCATTGGTGGATCCGTGCCGCGTGGTGTTCGGCAGCCGGCGTCGCGTTTGGGTTCATCCTGCCGTTCGTCCTGCGTTGGATCTTCGGCCTCGACCCGCTCTGGAACGAACAGGTCTACGTCACGACGACGAGCATCTTCAGCGTCATCGGGTTTTTGATCGGCATCGGGTGCTTCGACTGGTGGGGCCGTTGGATGGTCGGCAAGCACGTCGACTACGAGGACCACAGCTTCCACGGTGCGACCAGCTGGCGCGACTACCTACGGGTCAACACCGACCACAAGGTCATCGGTGTCCAGTACCTGGTCATCATCTTCAGCTTCATGGTGATCGCAGGTTCGCTGGCCGAGCTGGTGCGGACCGAGCTTGCCCAACCGGGCGCGCAGCTCACCAACGGCGAGGGCTACAACACCCTCTTCAGCGGTCACGCGGCGCTGATGATCTTCTTGGTCGTCATCCCCGCGTTCGCCGGTCTCGCCAACTACATCCTGCCGATCATGATCGGCGCCAAGGACATGGCGTTCCCCAAGTTGAACGCCCTGTCGGTGTGGATGCTGCCGCCTGCTGGTCTCATGATCCTGGCGGGCGTCATCCTGGGCGGCTACTCGTCCGGGTGGACGGCGTACACGCCGCTCGCGACGCAGGCGGGCACCGGGACCACGCTCTTCGAGGTCGGCGTGCAGTTCGCCGGCGCCTCGTCGATCATGACCGCGGTCAACTTCCTGGTCACCATCATCACGATGCGCGCGCCGGGCATGACCGTGTGGCGCATGCCGCTCCTGGTCTGGGCCAACGCGACGACGTCGGCCCTGGTGGTCTTTGGCACACCGTTCATCGCCGGATCGCAGTTCATGACGTTGTTTGACCGCGTCATGGGCACGCACTTCTTCGATTGGAGCGCCGGCGGCGACGTCGTCAGCTACCAGCACATCTTCTGGTTCTACAGCCACCCGGCCGTCTACATCATGATGCTGCCGGGATTCGGCATCATCAGCGAGGTCCTTGCGACCTTCTCGCGAAAACCGATCTTCGGCTATCGGGCCGTCGCGTTTTCGACCGTCGCGATCGCGGTGCTGGGTTTCGGTGTATGGGCCCACCACATGTTCGTGTCCGGAATGTCGCCGTGGCTACGCATCCCCATGATGGTCACCACGGTCATCATCGCCATTCCCACCGGCGTCAAGGTGTTCTCGTGGGTGGCGACGCTGTGGCGCGGCAAGATCCATTTGAACACGCCCATGCTGTGGGCGCTCGGGTTCCTGTTCACGTTCGTCATCGGTGGACTGTCCGGCGTCTTTTTGGGCACGCTCCCGGCCGACATCTTCTCGAGCGACACGTACTACATCGTCGCGCACATCCACTACGTGCTCTTCGGCGGCAGCATCTTCACGATCTTCGCCGGGGTCTACTACTGGTTCCCCAAGATGACCGGGCGGATGTACAACGAGAAGCTCGGCAAGTGGCATTTCTGGTTGACGTTCTTCGGGTTCAACGCGACGTTCATGCCGATGCACTGGCTCGGCCTGCAGGGCATGCCGCGTCGCGTCGCTGACTATGACCCCCGCTTTGCGAACCTCAACCTGTTTATCAGCTTCATGTCGGCACTGATGGTCATCGGAACTGCGATCTTCTTCTACAACGCGATCACCTCGTGGCGATCCGGGCCCAAGGCGCCGTGGAACCCGTGGCGCGGACGCACGCTCGAGTGGCTCGTGTCGTCGCCGCCGACGATCTTCAACTTCGACGCGACGCCCCAGGTCGTG
>JANMDV010000063.1:0-2251 GCA_031376485.1 Actinomycetota bacterium | reverse complement strand
AGGGCGGAATGGTGGGTATCGACGCACTCGGTTGCACGTTTGGGCTCAAGTTCGGCATAATCCGGGGTCGTTGGCGGGCCCGCTGGGTTCGCATCGTGACACCGACCCAGGACGGAGCCCCGTGGCGAAGGTCTGCAGCATCTGCGATAAGAAGCCCATGTTCGGCAACAACCGGAGCCATTCGATGCGGGCGACTCGCCGCCGCTTCAACCCGAACATCCAGAAGGTACGCGTCTTGAAAGGCACGACCCCGGTCAGCGTCTACGTCTGCACCCGCTGCCTCAAGGCCGGCAAGGTCCACAAGGCCGCGTAATCGGCGTCGCGCGATCCCGATCCCCGGCGAGCGGGCGCCAGTCACGTTCACGGACCTGACGACTTTCGTGGCATGCGTCGTGGCGACCCCCAGATCGCCCAGTTGTAGTAGGGCTGATCAACAATGAACTGTCGGATCTCGCCGAGACTCATTACGCGCCAGTGCTCCGCCTGTCGCGTCTGAGCCGAGGTCGAATCTTGGTTCGGTGCGGGCGGAGCGAGCCACCGCGCCTCGCAGAACCATCTGCGCATCGTGCGAACCGACGGGACGATCGCGTCGCCTCCTTCGTGGTTTCTGCGAACTCGAAGATGACCGCACGAGGGGGCTCGCCCGCCGCGAACCGTCGCTCTGCCTTCGCCCGCATGACAGGCCACGAGTACGATCCCGGGCGCGCTCGCACGGTGGCCCTGGCCCGGACAACCCTGTCCAGGTGCGCCGCGAGCGCTCGACGATGGCGAGGGGTGAGATTGCCCGAAGCGCTCCACATACCGGTGAGTTCGTCGACGAAGTCCCGTCCACCGCGACGCCCCTGATACCCGGCGTCGCGGTGCGGCTCACAGAGGAACACCGACACCCCATGAGTGAGATGGTGCTCGGCCACATTCCCGGATCCCGGGCCGGCGCAGAGCGCGCAGGCGATTCGGTCCGTTCCCCACCGCCGCCTGACTCGAGATCTCTGCGCGTTGCTCACGCAACTGATCATGCCCCGCCAATATGTGACAGATCTACACCGACCTGTGTCAATTGTGTGTCGCCGGACGCTCAGACAACGACACAATTGGCCGACCTAGAACCTCGCCAAGTGACTATTTTCGCCACCGGAGTTCGGCACGACGGACAGGGTCAACCGGTCCAGCCGAGGTCAGCGGAGGCGCACCTGTCAGGAAGGAGCTCCCACGATGCACGACACCCTGCTTGAGATCGACTCCCCATGACCGCGGGCGTCCGCCCGCGGACAGTGGAACTGAGCGTGGATGCATCCTCACTAGTGGATGCGGGGCGTGCGGGCGCCGAGTCAGTGGCGCGGGCGTGGCCGCCCGTCCACGGCGTATGCAACGAGGACGCTCTGAGTCCTCGTTGCAAATCAGGCGGGTGCGGGGGAGCACCCGCAGGGTGCATCCTTCGGGTTGACCCCGAACCCGCATGACGACGGCGATCCGCGCGCAGCCGCGCCGCGAAGGGCGGTGGATCGAGGCTGAGGGTTGGAGAAGGCGCTGGCGCTCGCGATTGCATCGTCTGGGCGATCTTCGCTTTGGCCGCCTGCTCGGGGAGATGATCGATGAACGCTGCCCGCAGCGATCCGTCAGCGTTCAGACTGATCGGCGATCAGGTTGACCATTGCCACGGCGGCGTCTGAGGCTTCCTCGCCTTTGTTGCCCACGTCTCCGCCCGCTCGGGCTTCGGCCTGAGCGTAGGTGTCGCACGTGAGGACTCCGAAGGTGCATGGCACACCGGTGTCGAGCGAGACGCGCAGCAGGCCGGATGCGGCTGCGTCACAGACGTACGTGAAGTGCGGTGTCTCGCCGCGGATGACCGCGCCGACCGTCAGGATCGCGGCGTAGCGACCGGTGCGGGCCAACGTTTGGGCGGCGAGCGGGAGTTCGTACGCACCGGGGACCCAGACCTCATCCAGATTGACCTTCGGGAGGCCGGATGCCGCCAACCGCGACCGCACGCCCTCAAGTAGGCGTTCAGCGATCTGGCGGTGAAATCCGGCGATGAGCGCCGCCATCCGAACGGTTGTGTCGACGAGCTGTGGCGCGGGGGGCGCCGGTTCGCTACGTGCCATCGGCCTCACCGCCCAGCTCGCCCCCCTCATCGTCCTCATCGTCCAAGCGCAGGTCTTGATGGTGCAGCTTGTGCCCCAGCTTGTCGCGTTTGGTCTGCAGGTACCGGGTGTTCTCGGCACCCGGTGGCACCTCGATCGGAACCTGCTCG
>JANMDV010000059.1:0-19767 GCA_031376485.1 Actinomycetota bacterium | reverse complement strand
TGGCCGAGCAGATCGACGACCTGGTCCAAGCCGGACTGGCGCGGGTCAACGTCAGCGTGGACTCGCTCGACCCGGACCGGTTCGCCGAGCTCACTCGTCGCCGGGACCTGGACCGCGTGCTCGCGGGCCTCGAAGCATGCGAGCGCTACCCACAGCTTCGCCCGATCAAGGTCAACGCAGTCCTGCTGCGCGGGCTGTCCGAGCCGGACGTGCTCCCGCTCGCCGAGATGGCCCGGCACCGGCCGTACGTCGTGCGGTTCATCGAGGTGATGCCCCTGGACGCCCCGCGCGACTGGGAGCGCTCGTCGGTGCTGTCGGGCTCGGAGGTGCGGGCCATGATCACAGAGAACTGGCCGCTGGTTCCCGCCGGCCGTGAGCGCCCGTCCGCACCGGGCACCCACTGGCGCTTCGCCGACGGGGCCGGCGAGCTGCAGTTCGTGTCCTCCGTCACGGAGTCGTTCTGCGGGTCGTGCGACCGCCTCCGGCTGACCGCCGACGGTCAGCTTCGTACGTGCCTGTTTGCCGAATCCGAGACCGACCTGCGCGGCGCCATGCGCACCGGGGCGGATGACGACCAGCTCGCTGCGGTCATCCGCGACGCCGTCGCCGCCAAGGGCCCGGGCCACGGAATGGCCGACCCCTCATGGACCTACGCCGGTCGGCCGATGAGCATGATTGGTGGTTGATCGCCGCTACCGCGACTGACCGCCGGCGGGCGTTTCGCACAGGCCGTGCTACGCTCACCGCACTTCGCCGCAACCGCGGCCTGCCGATCAGACGTCGTAGGTTCGACTCCCAGGGTGGATTCGAGGACGGTTTTCGGTCCCGAAGTCACCAATCAAGGAGAGTCACCACACGTGCAAGCACCGACGTTTGCTCAGCTTGGGCTGAGTCAGGATCTCGTAGGCGCCCTCAAGAAGCAGGGCATCGAGCATCCGTTTCAGATTCAGGAGCGCGCCATCCCGGCGGCGCTCGAAGGGCGCGACATCCTCGCCAAGGCGCCGACCGGCTCCGGCAAGACGCTCGCGTTCGCGCTTCCCATCGTGGAGCGCATCACGCCCAACGCCAGCCGGCCGGCCGCCCTCGTGCTCGTCCCGACGCGCGAACTCGCGGTCCAGGTAGCCGAGGAGTTCACGCTTCTCGCCACGCCCCGCAAGCTCCGTGTCATCACGGTCTACGGCGGAGTCTCGATCGTCCCCCAGATCAAGAAGGCCCGCGAGGCCCATATCCTGGTCGCGACCCCCGGCCGTCTGCAGGACCTCATCGACCGTCGCGCGGTCAATCTGAGCGGCGTCAAAGTCCTCGTCCTCGACGAGGCCGACCGGATGCTCGATATGGGCTTCAAGCCCCAGGTCGACAAGATCCTCAAGGCGATGCCGGGCGACCGCCAGACCCTGTTCTTCTCGGCGACGCTCGACGGCGCCGTGGGTGAACTCGCCCGCGCCTACACCAGCTCGCCCGCCTACATCGAGGCTGAGCTTCCCACTGAGGCCCTTCCCGGCGACGTCGACCACCAGTTCGTCCCCGTCACCGCAGACACCAAGGTCGAGAAGCTCGTCGAGTTGCTCAACACCGACCGCGGTCTGGCCCTCGTGTTCGTCCGCACCAAACACGGTGCCGACCGCCTGGCCAAGCGCCTCGCCAACCACAACGTGGACGCGGTGTCGATGCACGGCGACAAGACCCAGGCGGCTCGTGAGAAGGCCCTCAAGCAGTTCGAGACCGGCAGGGTCACTACCCTGATCGCGACGGACGTCGCCGCTCGCGGTCTGGACGTCAACGACGTCACCCACGTCATCAACTACGACCCGCCGCAGGACGAGAAGGCCTACACCCACCGTGTCGGTCGCACCGGCCGGGCGGGGCGCTCGGGCACCGGCGTCACGCTGGTCCTGCCCGAGGAGCAGGCAGAGGTCAGCCGCGTCGCGCGTCTCAATGGACACGGACAGAGCTTCGCCGACGCCGGCATGAAGGTCGCGCCCAAGAAGGTCGTGTATGCGACTCGCCGCCGCCGCGGCGGACGCTGACCCGGCAAATGTGAGCGGTCGCTCCCGCGTCAGGGAGCGGCCGCCGGTGTAATAGGACCCCCGCGCTGACGTTGCGAATATATCGCAGACGTGCGATAGTTTTCATCGCATGTTTGCGATAGACCGAAATGACGACGCGGGGAACCGTCGCCGCGCCAAGCCGGCGGTGTTCGACCGGATCCGCCACCGCCTCGAAGAGGGTGCGCCGGACAATCTGTTGGACGAGCTGACCGGGCAGATCGCCAAGGCCGTCGCAGCCCATCGGTTGAGGTTGAACCTCTCGCAGGCAGAGCTCGCCGAGCTCTGCGGCACGACGCAGTCGGCGATCGCGCGGGTCGAGGCGGGCGGACGTCCACCGCGCATCGACACGCTGCAGCGGATCGCCAACGCGCTCGACTGCACGTTGCGGGTCGAGCTCGAACCCCGGACTCACCAGCTCCGATCGACGTTTGAGACGCCGAAGGTGGCTCAGAGGCCGCCCACGAGCCGTGTCGAGCGGGGCGTGTGGACGAAGAAATGGAGTGGCTCATGAGCACTGACGTCGAACGGGATCAGATGGAGCTGACGCTGTCGGAGCGGCTGCTGGCCGTGATCCTGGCGGTGTTCGTCCTGATCGGTGCGCTGTGGATCTATGCGAAGCTGGACGAGGTCACGCGCCCCGCTCCACCGCCACGCGTCGTCGCGACCAATGACCAGCGACAAGCGATCTCGGATCGGGACCGCACACGCTCCGCCACGCAGGAGGCCACCCGTACCAGGGCCGATGCAGAGCGTGAGTTGACGGTGCGGCGTGAGGCATACCGCACCGCACTCGACGCCGGTCGCCCGTCGCAGGACCTCGAACGCGCGTACACGGTGGCCCAGGCCGACTTCGACACCAAGAATCGTGCGGCCCGGGTGGCTGAGGCGGCCGCGCTCAAAGCCGCCGGGCCCGGGCGACAGGCTGAGCGCGCGGTCGAAGCGGCCGAGCTGCGGTCGTCACGGGCCTACGACCGGCGCCTGACAAACCATGGGCGGTACACGTTCGCGATCCGGCTCGTCTACGTACTGGCCGCGCTGGCACTCGCGTTCTGGTGGTTCGGGAGGGTCCGCAGACGACGCCCGCGGCTGATCCCGATCGCCATGGCGACCATCGGGGCGTTTGCGGTGCAGTCGTTCGTCATGGCCGCCGACTACGCCACCGACTACTTCGACTTTGCGGACCTGGGGCCGATAGTGCTGTCGCTGGTCGGCATCGCCTTGACCACGGTCGCGTTCGTCGCGCTGCAGCGGTACCTGGCGCGCCGCCTGCCTGCCGCACGTGTCCGAAAGAATGAGTGTCCGTTTTGTGGATACCCCGTCCGTGACGGCAACCATTGCCAAGGATGCGGTCGCGAGGTGATCGGCGAGTGCTCCACCTGCCGCAAGCCCAGGCGGGTCGGGACGCAGCACTGCGCCCTGTGTGGCACGCGGTAGGTCTTGCCTACGCGGCGTGAGGGTACCGGCGGCCACGCCACAGCGGTCCGCGGCCGGTGATCCGGTCGACGGCCCCGCGCAGCGCCGCGGCGGCCATGAACGTCGTGCCTACCGGCAGGGTGGCCGCGTAGCGGGACGGGGTGTCGACGATCGGGCCCGCCAGGCGCTGCAAGGCGCACTGCGCGGCGAATCCGGCGACGCCGAGGCTGGTCAGATACGCATCGCGCCGACGCGCGCCCGCGACGGCGCACAGGGCGGGCGCGGCGCCGAGTACCGCCAGCACGATCGCCGGCAGGGCGCCTTTGGTGGGATCCCGTGCGGTGGCGAACGCCGCGTTCTTGCGCCACCCGCGCCACATCTCCGAAACGTCGTGGTACATACGAAGCCGGATCAGGCCGGTGCCGTCGGCCGGGACGAGCAAACCTCCGCCGCGTTTGACGGCCTGGGCCAACGCCATGTCGTCGACCATGTGATGCCCGATGCCCTCGTGGCCGCCGGCTCGGTCGTAGACGTCGCGGCGCACCAGCAGATACGCCCCGGCTGCCATCACGATCTGCGAGCGGGGCGAGCGCACCAGGAAGCCCGGGGCCAGGACGTTCTGGATCAACGCCGCGGCCGCGGGCATGACCAGGCGTTCGGCAACCGTCTCGACGTCGACGCGTGGCGACAGCGTCAGCCCACCCCGGTCCAGGCGCAGCGCGAGGGCAAGACAATGCGACAGCGTCTCGGGGGCATGGACCACGTCGGCGTCGCTGAAGAGAAGCCACTCGCCGCGGGCGTGGCGGGCTCCCTGCCGGCACGCCCAGCTTTTACCGACCCACCCGTCCGGTACTGGCTCGCCGTCCACCAGACGAAAGCGCTCGTCGTCCTCGGCCGCATCCGTCGCGACACCGGCCGTGCGGTCCGTCGACTGGTCGTCGACCACCAGCACCTCGATGCGACGATAGGTCTGATTGAGGTGGGAGCGCACTGCGGCGGCCACGCCGCGCTCCTCATTGCGCGCCGGAAGCACGATGGACACGAGTGGCCCGACGGTGATCGGCTCCTCGCCGAGGGGGTCGCGGACACGGCGGCGCTCGGTGACCGCAACGGCGAGCGCAGCGCCCCAGAAGACGACGGCCGCGCCGCTCAGACCGTATCCGGCAGCCACGGCCAGGGGTGTACTTCGGGGAACGGTCTTCCGTGCAGATCGGCATCCGGTCGTTGTCACTCGTCGTCGTCCCAGTCGGGTTCGGCGGTCAGCGATGCGTACGCGCGCCACTCGCGCAGGATCACCTTGACGTCGCGCCCGCGGATCTCCGGCCGGGTCTGCTTGATGAGTTCCACCGCCAAGGCGTCGCCTCCGGGCTGGGGCGGGTCGTTCAGCTCGACCAGTACGCCCCATATGTGGTCCTCATGGAGCTTCGGTCGCTCGGACAGAATGTAGTCGACCGCCTCGCCCAGATCGGCTTCGTCGCTCACCGACCGATCTCCGGCCCCGACACCATACGGTCGTAGGTGTCGGCGGTGATGCCCACCTCGCGCAGCTCAACTTTGCGCACGCGGGCGGTCGGTGTCTTGGGCAGTTCCGATACGACGCGTACGTACCTGGGCACGGCGAAGTACGGCATCCGGTCGGCGCAGTGAGTCAACAGGGCGTGGTGGTCGACGTCCCCGTCGCGCGGCACGATGCACACCAGGATCTCGTCCTCGGCGCCGGCGCCCTCGCTCGCTTTGACGCCGATCGCGGCGGCCTCAAGCACATGCGGGTGCCCCGCCACCACCGTCTCGACCTCCATCGACGAGACGTTCTCGCCCCTGCGGCGGATGTAGTCCTTGACGCGGTCCATGAAGTACACGTACCCGTCCGCGTCCATCCGACCCAGGTCGCCGGTGTGCAGTTTGAGGTTGCGGAAGTCCTCGGCGGTCTTCTCGGGCATGCCCGCGTAGGTGCGCATGACGATGTTGGGCATCGCCATGTCGACGACGATCTCGCCGGGCGTCTCCGGCGGCAGCGGCATGTCGTCTGCGGGGTTGACGATCGACACGTGGAATCCCGGCGTGGCGACCCCGCATGAGCCCAGGCGCATCGGCCGTCCCGGCGGGTGGTAGGTGACCATGCCCGTCTCGGTCAGGCCGTACCCTTCCGTGAACCTGATGCCGAACCGTTCCTGGAACCGCTCGACGATGTCCTTGGGCGCGGGCATCGCCATGATCCGGCTGACGCGGTGCGCCCGATCCAGGTCGCTCGGCATCGTGTTCCAGATGAAGTAGTTGATCGCGCTGACGGTGTTGAGGATCGTCGCGTCGGCGTCGATGACCTGTTTCCAGAAACGCTCGGACGAGTACCGTGCGACGTACGCGACGCGGGCGCCCGCGATCATGGCTGGATATGCGGCGAGCACTTGGGCGTTGGAGTGAAAGAGCGGCAGGCACGAGAACAGCGTGTCGTCTGCGGTGACCTCGCATACGTTGTTGTACGTACGTCCCGAGAAGTAATCCGACGCGTGTTGCTTGATCGCGCCCTTGCTGCGCCCCGTCGTCCCTGACGTGAACATGACACGTGCGTCGTCGGTCCAGCGCACCTCGACGTCAGGCTCGGTCTCGGACGCGTCCAGCAACGCTTCGAACGGCTCCCAGCGTACGGCGGGGTCGGGACCGGTCGGCTCGCTTGAGCGCCACACGACGACATGCTCGACGTGGGGCAACTCGCCGGCGACGCGGTCGAGCCGGTCCAAGAACTCGTCGCTGATGATCAAAAACCGCGCCTGGGGCAGGTTGATCACCCACGTCAGGAAGTCCCCACGGTAGGCGGTGTTGATAGGGCACTGCACCCCGCCCGCCTTCTGGATGCCGAACCAGGTCGGCAGATTGTCCTCGCAATTTGGCATCAGCATCGAGACGGCTTCGCCCTTGCGCAACCCGCGGGCGAGCAGGGCGTTCGCAATGCGGTTGGACCGCGCGTTGACCTCTCCGTAACTCAGCCAGGAGCCGTCACCGAACCGCAGGAAGTCGCGTTCGGGATGCGCGTCGGCCCGTTGTCTCAAGACGCGCGGCAGCACCCATTCGGTCGGGTCCTCACGCCGGTACCAGTCGCTCCATTCACTCACGGCCTGGAAGTGAACCACACCGCGGTCTCTTTGTTGTCCCGATCGACCATCAGGCGCCGGTTTCACGGCGCGGGACACTCGCGCGCCTCGGTCGTGTGGCGCGCCCGTGACGTCGACGGCGGCTCAAGTATCCGTTGGCGGGGTCGATGGCATTGAGCGATGCCGCCCACCAATCTCGCCATGGTCGAAGGTATGCGCCACACACGCGCTGCGCTCGCCCGGTGGAGGTGTGCGCCCTGGGCGACGCTGCGCGGTTGGTTTGCAGGCAGCCTGCTCGTTGCGATGTCGCTGCTGGCCGCGACGTGGTTGGTGGCGCAGTTTGGCCCCGTCCACACCACTCGGTTCGACGTGTCGGGTCTGACGGCGCCAGGGACGCTCGAGGACGTGCGGTTTCTGCTGGGTCGCAACGGGCTGGTCCTGGCGTTACATGCGTTGGCATGCGTAGCGGGGTTCATCGCGCGAAGTTCCCTGCCGCTCGAGGCGGCACGGTATTCCGGAGCCTGGCAGCGGATGCATGACCGCATCGGCTCGGCGGCGCTCGCGCTGGTGTTCGCTGCGACAGTGCTCTCGCTCGGGACGCAGGCCTACGCGCTTGGCCGCGCGACGGCGACCTACTCGGCAGATCTCGCTGTGTCACCCGCCGTGTTCCTCGCGTCGCGCCTCGTCCACGCACTGCCTGAACTGGTCGCCTTGTTCCTTCCCCTCGCGGCCTGGCTCATCACGAGCCGGCGTAATGAGTGGCAGGACCTCCTGGCGGTGACGATGGTGACGGTCGCGCTCGCCGTCCCGATCCTGGTGGGTGCAGCATTCGTCGAGGTGTACCTGTCGCCCCACCTCGTGCCGGGAGCCACGTTGGGCGGTTGACCCGAGGCCCTCAGCGTGTGACGAACCCCAGCGTCGGCTCGGTTGCGCCATCGGGGTTGTACTCAAGCCCGACGGCGCCGTCATAGTGCGTGCGTTCCAGAGCGTCGACGAACGCGTCGATCGGAATGGCTCCGGTGCCCGGTGCGCCGCGACCTGGGCAATCCGCGTACTGCACGTGTCCGATCATGTCCCGAAACACCTCTACGTCAGCGACGGGGTCGCCGCCGCCGCGGGCGCAATGGTAGGCGTCGAACAGCATTCGCACGTTGAAGTGGTCGACGCGCGCGAGGAACGTCGCGACCCGACGCGGTGTGGGCAGCAGGTAGCGCGGTACGTCGATCGCGTTAATCGGTTCGATCACAATCGTTCGTCCTGATGCGGCTGCCAGATCACCGCATGCCCGATACACGCCGACCGCATGAGCAATCTGCTTGGCGTCGGATCGATCGGCCGTCAGGAGTCCTGGGAGTACGTTGACGCACTGGCAGTCCACGCGTTCGGCGAGGTCGAGCGCCGCCTGTACCGCCGTCAACGTCTGCGCGTCGCGTTCGGGCAGGTTGCAGAAACCGCGCTCTCCTGCGGCGATGTCCCCGCCGTCGGCGTTGAGACAGCTCACACCGACCCCGGCCGTGCGGACCGCGTCGACCCATGCGTCCAGATCGTCGGCCGGCGGCCACCACGACTCCACCAGCGAGAGCCCGGCCGTCGCGGCCGCGGCAGGACGCGCAAGCGGGGGCTGCTCGGTGAACAACATCGACAAGTGCGCGGACCAGCGAATCATCTCGGGCATCGTATGGTCTGGCGCGACGGTTCAGCTTTCAACGCCACGGGGTGTTCGGCGAGAATCCCATTGGTGGAGCACACGACCAACCCGACCACGGGCCGTGTCGACGCCAAGATCCTCGCTCATGCTGCGTGACCGGTTGTGCCAACTGCGTCGCCCGGATCTCGGTCGAGGGCTTGATGGAGATCAGAGTGTGGCTCCGACAGCGGCTTCCTGCTCGCTGCGCAGAACGGCGCACGGGACCGCACACCCCGTGATGTATGACCGATCGAACCACGGAATCGGATGCGTACGCACCGACGTGAACCAACTGCCTCACGTGGACCGGTGACGTTGGATCGTGCCAATTGGCCGTCGCGTACACGGCCAATTGGGCGTCCGAACGACGTCTGGCCATCGAGATCACGGCGCGGCTCATGCGGCTCGCTTCGGTCACGCGGCCACTCTGCAGTCGCACACGTGGCCACTTGGCCGTTGCATGCGTGGCCACTTGGCTGTTGGCCCCGCGGTGAGCCGGCCCAGGAGTTGCTACGTCGTGTCGGAGAGTGCGTGGCGTTGGGCCGTGATCGCGCGGCCCGAGGTCAGGGCGTCGGCACGTAGGCGGGCGATCGCGTCGGGGTCGGCGCGGGTCCACGGTTGCAGTGGCTCGCCGCGCTCGGTCGGGTCAGTAATCGCTGCCGGTGCCGTGGTGTCGTTCGCCAGGTGGGGGAAAAGCAGGTCGCAGATGCGGGCGAACGTCGCCAGGCCGCCCAGGTCGGCGGTCGCGAGTGGACCCGCAGCGGTCCACCGGGGGGCCAGCCCGTCCGAAACGGCGGCGTCGATGTCGGCGGCGCTCGCGACGCCCATCTCCAGCATGTGGAGGCACTCGCGAAGGACGGCGAACTGGATGCGGTTCCAAATGAACCCGGGGACGTCGCGCTGGGCGACGAGCGGGGCCTTGCCCATCCGGGTCGCCACGTCGCGCAGTAACGCGGTCGTCGCGTCGGAGGTGGCCGGGCCGGGGATGATCTCGACGACCCCCGTCAGGTGGCCCGGTTTCAAGAAGTGCAGCCCTGCGAAGCGCTCAGGTCGCGTCAGCGACGCGGCGATCTCGCCAATCGTCAGGCTGGAAGTGTTGGTCGCGATGACCGCCGCCGGGTGACACCACGGTTCGATCCGCCGCAGCAGCTCATGTTTGACCGCGAGGTCCTCGACGATCGTCTCGACCACGACGTCAACGCCATCGAAGGTCGGTGCGTCGATCGGCGCCGGCGTCACCGGGCGCCCGTCCGCCAGGTCCGTCGCGCTGGCGGCGGCGTTGTCGCGCTTGGCCGGCGCGCGCCCGGCGATCGTTGTGTCATAACCGGCCAGTGCGAACGCGGCGGCGAGTTCCGGGCCCATCGAGCCGGTCCCGATGACGACGACCTTCACGGCTGCCGGGAGCGCTGCAACTCGATGACCCGGCCGATCAACTTGATGACGTTTTGATCGCCGGTGACACGGACGGCGCCCTTGTCGAACGCGGTCACCCAGTCGACCAGATGGCCCTTCATTGCGAGCTCGTTGAACGCCGAACGATCGATGGCGACCGCGACCTTGCCGTCAGCCGCCGGATCGCGTGTCACCTTGGGACCGGGGGTCTCGACTCGCCACATGGCCGGACCGCCGCGTTCGCGAAGCTCCAAGCGGAAGACCATCGCAAGCTTTTTGAGCGCGGGCACCTCGTCGATGAGTCGCGCAACCGAGGTCTCGATGAGTGTTTTGGTGTCTTTCGTCGCCATTGCCGCATCCTGGCAGACCAAAGGAGCTCGTCCACGACGATCCCTCACGCCTCCTCTGGTACAGTCCCTCGGCCCGTCACACGACCGGAGGATGTACGCGTGGGCAAGACCGGCCAGCGAATCGCCGTGACTTTTGCATGTCAAGACTGCAAGCGTCGCAACTACCAGAGCAACAAGAGCAGGCGAAACACGCCCGACCGCGTCGAGCTCAATAAGTTCTGCCGGTGGTGCGGCAAGCACACCCAGCACAAAGAGACGAGGTAGGAGCCCCTCGCTCGACGCAGAGGGTCGTAGCTCAACTGGTAGAGCACCGGTCTCCAAAACCGGGGGTTGGGGGTTCGAGTCCCTCCGGCCCTGCCTTCTTCACACTTACACATGGCACGTAAACGACGCACAGACAACGAGGACGACGGCCAGGAGCAGAAGCTCCCGGAGGGCGACGCGCGTCCTGCCAAGCGGTCGGGTGGAAGCGCCGGGTCGGGTGGCCCCGGGCGGGCTCGTCCCGGCCCGCAAGCCCGAACCCCTAAAGCCGGTTCTGTCACCAAGGCGGTTCAGCAAGGTCGGGTCACGCGATTCACCCAAGAGGTCATCGCGGAACTCAAGAAGGTGAGCTGGCCCAACCGCGCCCAGCTGACGCAGGCGACGTTGGTCGTGATCGTCGCGGTCGCGATCATCGCGGCGTTCCTCGGGCTCGCCGACCAGGCGTCCGACTGGATCGTCAGACGCGTTTTCTAACGGATTCACCAAGCGAGAGGCAATCGTTGCTCCACTGGTACGTCATCAACACCTATTCCGGCCATGAGGCCAAGGTCAGGGCCAACCTGCAACACCGGATCACCTCCGCGGGGCAGGACCACGTCGTCCGTCAGATCGTCATCCCGACCGAGCAGGTCGTCGAGACGAAGGACGGCCAGAAAGTCACGACCGAGAAGCGGGTGCTGCCCGGGTACGTGCTGGTGCAGATGGACATGACCGACGACTCGTGGTCCCTCGTTAAGAACACTCCCGGAGTGACGGGATTCGTGGGCGCCGGCAACAAACCCGCGCCGCTCAGCCGTGACGAGATCGACCACCTCCTGCGCACGCCCACCGAGCAGAAGCCCCGCGTCCGCGCGGACTTCGAACCGGGCGAGACGGTCAAGATCATCGCCGGTCCGCTGTCAGACTTCACCGGCGAGGTCGCTGAAATCAACCAGGAGCAGGGACGTTTGAAGGTCCTGGTCAGTATCTTTGGTCGCGAGACACCGGCCGAGCTGTCGTTTGACCAAGTCAAGAAGATTTCGTAGCACTCAGACGCGCCCTCTGGCGCCGGATTCGAGGATGTGAATGGCAAAGAAGGTTCTCCAGATCGTCAAGTTGCAGATCCCGGGAGCGGGCGCCACGCCGGCCCCGCCGGTCGGCCCTGCGCTTGGTGGCGCGGGTATCAACATCCCCGAGTTCTGCAAAGCGTTCAACGAGCGCACGCAGGCGGACGCCGGGACGATCATCCCGGTCGAGATCTCGGTGTACGAGGACCGTTCGTTCACGTTCGTCACCAAGACGCCGCCGGCTGCGATCCTGATCAAGCAGGCCATCAGCCTGGACAAGGGTTCGCCGGAGTCGCACAAAACGAAGGTCGGTCACCTGACGCGTGACCAGCTCCGCGCGATCGCCGAGCAGAAGATGCCCGACCTGAACGCCAACGACATCGACGCGGCGATGCGCGTCATCGCGGGAACCGCCCGCAGCATGGGCGTCACAGTGGACGCCGAGTAGGAGAACGAGGACAGAAATGCCGAAACACGGAAAGAAGTATCGCGAGGCCGACGCGGCCATCGTGGTGGGCACGCTCTACAGCCCGCTCGACGCGATGACGATGATCAAAGACCAAGAACTCACCCGGTTCGACGCGACGGTCGAGGTGCATTTCCGCCTGGGCGTCAACGTCCGGCACGCCGACCAGCAGCTTCGCGGCACGATCGCGTTGCCGCACGGCACGGGCCGGTCGGTCAGCGTGGCGGTGTTCGCCGAGGGCGACAAGGCACGCGAGGCCGAAGCGGCCGGTGCGGATGTCGTCGGCGGCGCGGACCTGGCCAAGCGCGTGTCCGAGGGTTTCACAGACTTCGATGTCGCCATCGCAACGCCGGACATGATGGGTGAGGTCGGCAAGCTCGGCCGGATCCTCGGCCCGGCCGGGAAGATGCCGAATCCCAAGACCGGCACGGTCACGTTCGACATCGCGAAAGCGGTCGAGGAGGTCAAGGGCGGCAAGGTGGAGTACCGAACGGACCGCACCGGCATCGTGCACCTGGGCATCGGCAAGCGCTCGTTCACCATCGAGCAACTGGTCGACAACTACCAGATGGTGCTCGACGAGATCCTCCGCTCCAAGCCCGCCGCCACCAAGGGGCGCTACATCAAGTCGATCACCCTGACCCAGACGATGGGCCCTGGGGTCCCGGTCGACACGACGCGGACCGTGAACCTGCTCGAGGAGGTCGCCGCCTAGCGCGGAGTTTTCTTCGACAGAGGGGTCCGACCGAAGACCCACGGGGGTGGCGAATGCCACCTGAAACCGGCCCACGAGGGCCCCCCGTGCGAGGTTGGCGAGCAAGGCTCGGGCGCATGCGTCCGGACCTCGTGTCGTCGCCACGCGGGGCGACGTACATGAGGAGGTGACAAAGCTGAAACGCGAAGAGAAAGGCCAAGTGGTGGCCGAGGTCGTCGAGCGCCTGGAGCGCACCGAGACCATCGTGACCGCCGACTTCCGGGGCCTCACCGTTGCGGAGCTTGCAGAGCTACGCGGCAAGCTGCGGGACGCAGAGGCAGAGATGACGGTCGTCAAGAACACCCTCTCCCGCCGTGCGGCCGACCAGACCGGTCGTTCGGCGCTGCTTCCATACCTGCAGGGCCCGACCGGGTTGGTTTGGGTCAACGGTGACCCCGCCCAAGCGGCAAAGGCGCTGTCGGACTTTGCGAAGACCCATAAGGACGTCTTCACGATTCGTGGCGGTGTGCTCGGGGCAGAGGATTTGCCGGCAGCGAGCATCGTGACGTTGGCGAGTCTGCCATCGCGCGAGCAGATGCTCGGGCAGTTGGCCGGTGCCCTCATATCACCGATCTCGGGCTTGGCAGGACGCCTCAACAGCCTCATCGGCAACATGGCACGGGTCCTCGCAGCCGTTCGTGACTCGGGTGCGCTCGCGCCCGGAGAGGCTCCGCCGGCTGAGGCCCCAGCGGTCGAGGAGGGCGCGCCATCGGTGGCAGACGCGCCGGCCCAGGAGACAGACACCCCGTCCGGTGACGCCCCGACGGAGGGCGGTTCCGAGTCGGTCGCCGAGGCACCGGTCGAAGACACAACGGCTGACGACGCACCGGGTGAAGATGCACCGAACGATGACGTACCAAACGATGACGTACCGAACGACGACGTACCGGCCGAGGACGCTCCGGCGCTCGAGGCCCAGACAGAGATCACTCCCGACGACGCGCCCGCACCGGACGCACCAGTCGAGGGCGAGTCCGAAGCCCCTGCAAGCTGATCACCACCAAAGACCACGAGGAGTATCACGAGATGGCAATGACGACTGACGAATGGATTGAAGAGCTCAAGGGGATTTCGGTTCTCGAGCTCTCCGAGCGCATCAAAGCGCTCGAAGAGACGTTTGGTGTGACCGCTGCGGCTCCGGTCGCGGTGGCTGCTGCGCCGGCCGCTGCCGACGGTGGCGAGGGTGCCGCCGAGGAGCAGACGATGTTCAGCGTCGTCCTGGAGGCTGTGGGCGACAAGAAGATCCAAGTGATCAAGGTCGTGCGGCAGATCACAGGTCTCGGGCTCAAGGAAGCCAAGGATCTTGTGGATGGTGCTCCGAACAACGTCAAGGAAGGTATCCAGAAGGACGAGGCCGAGAAGATCAAGGGCGACCTCGAGGAAGCCGGCGCGTCGGTCAGCGTCAAGTAGTGCCCCGCCGGGAGTGGGCGCCGCAGCCGTGCGTTGGTCGGCAGCGGCGTCCCCCGGGGTGCATCGCCTGAAAGGGCAGGAGGACCTCTCAAGAATTCATAGGATTCGGTCGATAGTGGTCGTATACCCGACGCGAAAGCCTGCGATGTTTTGAGTAGTGCGCAGCAGTATTTGAGCGTTTAACCTCTGGCCCGTCGCACTGAGTGCGACAGCGTCACTCACGGACGAGGACCAAAGATGCAACCGACAGGACGTCGATATCGCGCAGGGCGACGCTTGAGTGTGAGCGCGGCGATCGTCGGGTGCGCGGCGTGGCTGCCCATGGGCGGAGCCGCCGGCACGCCTCCCACCGCGGAGGCCACGGTTGCGATCATCGTTCAAGAACGGACCGGCGCAGGTGACGGACCTGAGCGCGTTGTGTCGCGCCTCGGCGGACGCGTGCAACGACAAATCCCGCTGATTCACGGTTTCTCTGCCCGGGTCCCGACCACCGCAGTCGCGAAGTTGCGTCGTGTTCGCGGGATCCGTTCGGTCACCCTGGACCAGCGACTCAATCTGAGCACCCCGATCGACGGGTGGGAGCCCACGACGGACTCGGGCTCAACCCAAAACCTTGTTCGGCTGACGGGCGCCAGTACGTTCTGGAAGCATGGCTACACCGGTCGGGACATCGACGTCGCGGTGATCGACTCGGGCGTGACGCCGGTTGAAGGCCTGAGCAGATCGGGCAAGCTCGTCTACGGACCGGATCTGTCGTTCGATTCGCAACAGGATGAGCGTCGCCACCTGGACGGCTACGGTCACGGTACGCACTTGGCCGGCATCATCGCCGGCCGCGATGACGTTTCCGGGGACCGCGGCTCCGAGATGGGCAATCGCGCGGGCTTTACCGGTTTCGCCCCCGATGCCCGCATCGTTTCGGTCAAGGTCGCAGACCGGACGGGAGCGGCAGACGTCTCGCAGGTCATCGCCGGGATCGACTGGGTCATCCAGCATCGTGATACCGACGGCCTCAACATCCGTGTCCTCAACCTCGCGTTCGGAACCGACGGTGTGCAGGACTACAGGATCGATCCGCTTGCGTACGCGGTGGAGGCGGCCTGGCGCAAGGGCATCGTCGTCGTCGTCTCGGGCGGAAACGCAGGGTTCGGGGCCGCCAGGCTCAACAACCCGGCGTACGATCCGTACGTTCTTGCCATCGGCGCGCAGGACCCCAAGGGGACGTCCTCGACACGCGACGACGAGGTTCCCTCGTGGTCGAGCACTGGCGACGGTCAGCGCAATCCCGACCTGGTGGCCCCGGGCAAGTCCCTCGTCAGCCTCCGCGTCGGCGGCTCGCACATCGATCAAGAGCACCTGGGCGGCCGCGTCGGGCTGAGCCGCTTCTTCCGCGGCAGCGGAACGTCACAGGCGGCGGCGGTGGTCTCTGGCGCGGCGGCGTTGCTCCTCGATCGACAACCGTGGCTCACGAACGATCAGGTCAAGGCAATCTTGACCCGGTCGGCAGTTGATCTCCCGAACGCCTCCGAGGCGGCACAGGGCGCAGGGGCGTTGGACCTGCGCCACGCCTACCGCATGCGCACTCCTCGAGCCGCCCGCGTCGCGCAGACGTGGGAGCAGTCGACGGGTATCGGATCGTTGGACGCCGCCCGCGGATCACACCGACTCGTCCGCGACGGCGTGGTCCTGGACGGCGAACGCGACATCTTCGGCAATCCGTGGGATGGCGTGAGCTGGTCGTCAGATCTGTGGAGCGGCAGAAGCTGGAGCGGCGGCGACTGGAATGGCGTGTCGTGGAGCGGCAGAAGCTGGAGCGGCAGAAGCTGGAGCGGCAGAAGCTGGAGCGGCAGAAGCTGGAGCGGCAGAAGCTGGAGCGGCAGAAGCTGGAGCGGCAGAAGCTGGAGTGGCGTGTCCTGGAGCGGCAGAAGTTGGAGTGGCGTGTCCTGGAGCGGCAGAAGCTGGAGTGGCGTGTCCTGGAGCGGTCGCTCGTGGTCCAACGCCGAGTGGGGCCGGTAAGCCAGCCCAAGCGACGAGACGACGGACCGTACGCAATGCGTGCCACACCTGCCACAGCACTGTGTCGTGTCATGTAACGATTGGCCGTGACCGACACGGCCAAATGGCATCTCGCGGCAGCCGATCAATGCTGGATTGGCGCGACGGACAATGGTCACAAGGGGCGCACTGAACGGACGGTGAGCGCGCACGTTCGCCGGGATGCAGGGACGGTGGGGTCGTGGGTCGTCAGGCCGGCCGGTGCGGTGAATACTCACCGAACCATTGGCGCGCGGGGCGGCGTTCGGCGGCGAGGCCGCGTGCGATCCCGATCAGGGTGTTGGTCGAGTACAGGGTGGCGCGACGGGCCTGATGCCCCGTCTGCTGCAATTCGAAGTAGCGATCCAGCGTGCCGTCACCACCGACGCGAACATTGAGGTCCGCAGTCATCCGTGTCCGCAGTTCGGTGTGGTCGGCAAGCAGCTCGGCGACCGGGGCGTCAGGCATGCTCCGCCACACGGATCGTTGTGCCTGCATGAACGCCACTGCGACGGGAAGCGGCTCCAGTGAGGTGGTCTGCAGTGACCAGCCGTCGTCCAACATGCTCGTCAGGCACGTCGTCGTCGGTGTGATCCGGCCTTTGTGGCGCACTTGGTTGACCTCGGCGTAAACGCACAGCTGGGGGTGTACCAGTACGCGCGCCAGCCCGGTCGGGGCGTTGGGATACAGGATTGTGTAATCGGCGGCGGGTTCGAAGCCCAGCTCGTCGAGGGCGCCCAACTCGCGCCGAAACCCATCCGTGTCGAGCCAGGGATGATCGGCGGGTCGCGACGGAATGAACTCGAGGACCTCCGGCACTCCAGACCGTACTGCGCTCCGCACGCGCCATAACTCGGCACCGATCACCGCGATGCCGACGGGAACCGCCGCGAACGGTCCGAATGCCCACAACGCGACGCCGGTCGGCACCGTGGAAATGAGCCCGGCTCGCATGGCAAGCTGGTGGAAGATGCGTTGCGGTGGTGCCATCCATGCTCGTATCGGCTTCGTCGTTCGGGAACCTGAGCCGTGTCCATTACGGTGAGACAGAGACACCGCCTGCCGAAGGTATGCAGCCGGGTGCGTGGGTGATATCGCGAGAGCGGCCACTACGTGTACAGCCACGCTCGGGCCGGAAGACTGGACCGCCCCCGCTGCGTCTGCTTTCCTCCCGGCGATGGGATGGCGTCGCATCGCGGTGATCGTCGTGGCTGTCGGTGCGTGCGTCGCGGCGACGGCGACTGCTGCCCGTCCCCGGGCGCGCGGTGTGTCGGTCAGCGTGGTGACCTCGCCCGGCCAGACGGTGGCAGTTCACGCGGCACTGCGCGCTCGTGGTATTCGCGTCGACCGCCGCGTCGGCCGACGCCTGCAGGTCGTGGTGCGGCGATCGGCAGAGCGCCGGGCGATCTCCGCGCTTCCCGGTGTTGCGACGGTGGCCCTGCCCCCCACCGCGTACGGTGACGCCGTCGTCAGCCAGGGCGTCGACCGGACGGGCGCGTCAGCGCTCAGCGACACTGCAGCGGACGGTGCGGGGCTGCGCATCGCGATCCTCGACCTTGGGTTCGGGATCTCGGTGCCCAGCCTGCAAGCGGCCGGCGAACTCCCCCCAGCAGTGCGCCTCACCCAGCAGTCGTTTGATCCCGCCGCCGGGATCGCCGGCACCAACGCCTACGGCAACCTGACCGACCATGGCCAGCTCGTTGCCCAGACCGTGTTCGACTACGCCCCTCGCGCCACCTATCTGTTTGTCAACTACCACACACCTGACGACTTCGTCGCAGCCGTCGATTGGCTGGCAACCCAACGAGTCGACATCGTCGTGCATTCCAACAACTTCCTCGAAGGGCCGTTCGACGGCACGAGCGCACCGGCGCGTGCGGTCGACCGGGCCGCAGCCGCCGGCATCCTGTGGTTCAACTCGGCAGGCAACTACGGCGAGAAACACTGGTCCGGCAGGTGGGTCGATAACGACGCCGACCGGGTGCTGGACTGGCCGGGCGCGACGCCCTGGACAGTGACGCACGACGCCAACCAGGCCTTGACGTTCCACCTGTCCTGGACGAGTCCGGCCGGCGTTTCCAAGAGCGATATCGACTTGGTCATCGAACGGCGCATGCCCGACGGCACCTGGCAGGCCATCGCCGCGTCGACCGATAAACAGCTGGACGGCGCGGCTCCGGCGGAGCGTCTCAACGGAGTGCGGCCCGACGCGGCCGGCGAGTTTCGCCTGCGGGCGGTCCTCGCGGCGGGGCTGCCACCTGCGGGTCTCGTGACCCTCTACTCCCGCGAGGACGACATCTTGGCGCTGAGCGGCTCGCAACGCGGGAGCGTTCCGACGCCTGCGGACGCCGCTGGAAGCGTCAGCATCGCCGCCGTCGACTGGCGGGGCAATAGCCTGGCCCGCTACTCGTCGCATGGGCCCACCGCCGACGGACGCCTCAAGCCGGATCTCGCCGCGCCCACTGGGACGCGCCTCGCCACCCCGGTCGGCGACCAGCGCGACGTCGGCGGCACATCGATCGCAGCCCCCAACGCCGCAGGGGCCGCCGCCGTCACCCTCGGTGCGATGCGACGCTCCGGTCTGCGCCCCACTGTCGCCGAGATGCGCGCGTTGATGGCCCAAGATGCGCTCGACTTGGGAGACCCCGGCGCCGATCCCGCGTTCGGGGCCGGGCGCATCCGCGTCGACGTCGAGGCCCCGACGTTGCAGACGGTCATTGGAATCCCGCGTCGGCCGGTGCGCGCCACAATCAGGGTCGCGGTCGAGGCAACGGATGCGGGTCAGGTCGCCACGTGGGCCCTGCTCGTCGACGGCACCAGGCGGCGCGCCGGTCGGGTCGTCAATGAGGTCCTGGACATCCGGTTCGCCACGAACATCCTTGCCGACGGCCCGCACGCGGTGGCGCTCGAGATGCGGGACGCCGTCGGCAATGTGGGCCGCCGCAATTGGCAAGTCATCACCGACAACACGGCGCCGACGCTCGAGATCACGGACGTCCAGGCCCTGCCGTCCGAAGTCGTGTCCGTCGCCGGAGGCCCCAGGCCGCGCCATCCCGTCCGTCTGACGCTTGCTGTCGATGACGGCGTCAGTCGAACGGTCCAGGTGCGGATGTCCACGACAAAACTGCCCCGGGGACCACGCAGAACACGCGACATCATGCTCCCCGTCGCCGTCCCCCGAGCCCTCGGTCTGGGTCGCCTCACGCGCGGCACCTACCTGCTTCGGGCCACCGCGACCGATGCCGCAGGCAACCGCCGCACCGTCAGCCAACGCATTCGAATCGCAGCGACGAGCGTTGCCGCTCCTCAGACGCCCAGCGTGTCCCGCCGGTAAGGGGCCGCGCAAAAACGACTGCACCGTTTTGCGGCTGCAAACGTCGCGATACGGCGTCACCGAGATCGCCGTTACACCAGTCGCGACGAGGCTCGGCGACACGCCGCACTCGGTTTTCGCTCGCCATCCGGCCCAGCAGCTGTTTTTGTTGCGCGAACCCGAAAGCAACCTGCGGTGGCGGCGGTGGGATGTATGGACCCGCCCGCACTCGGCGGCCGCGACACCCAGAGGGTGACCCATTGCTGCCGGCGACCGTACGGTGAGACCGAGGATGCGGCCTGGCGAAGGTCCGCACCCAGGATAGGTGGGTGCGCTTGGGAGAGCGACCGCGCAAGGGCCGTGGTGAGTGCGTTTCGTGCGCCCGACTGGACATCCGCTATGCGCATCACGCAGAATTGACTCGGCAGACCGGAAACACACGAGGAGGATTGCGCATGCCGCTGGACGCCGACGTCAAGAGCAAGCTCAGAGACAGGGTTTCGA
>JANMDV010000119.1:0-18282 GCA_031376485.1 Actinomycetota bacterium | reverse complement strand
AAGTAGGGGCGACTATTCGCCGCATTCACCACGGCACTTGGGCGGCCTATTCCCGGCCCTGCGGGCCACGCAAACGCTGACTGCGGCTGGACTCCATACCCCGCAGCCACATGAAACGGGGCCGTGTCGAGACCTGACGACGCAATCGCGAGGCTCGAGCGCCCGCCCCGTCGCACCCCGCGCAGGTCGCCAAGGCCACTTGGCCACGCATCGGTCGGTCATTGGTCACATCGACGACACACTTCTCAAGAATGGGAGCGTCCGGAACGGCCAAAGGAAGCCGGGGATCTCGCACGGGGCCGGGGATCGACGGGCGCCAACGGCCACTTGGCGACGCCTCGGTCGGTCAAAGGTCACGTTCGTCGATTCGGCGGCGGTCTCGGCGTCAGCCCGGCCCGCGAGCAGGGCGAGGTCACAGGGAGTGCGCTTGGGTCGGTCGGTCGGTCGGTTTTGGGGACGCGCAGTCAGCGCGTACCGGCGTCACGGGATCGTGCCCCCCCCCGTCGCGCCATACAACTCAGAGCAGGCCTTTTGATGGCCACGCGGTAGAGTTCCAGGGTCTTCAGGACAGTCAGGAGAGAGCAATGCGCGCGATCTGGAAGGGATACATCAGCTTCGGACTCGTCACGATCCCGGTTGGGATCGGGTTGGCCCAGCAGCGACGGGAGGTGAGCTTCCGCAACCTCTCGCGCGAAAGCATGGTGCCGGTCAAACAGAAGCGCTGGGACCCGGTCCGCGATGTCGAGATCGGCCCCGACGAGATGATCAAGGGCTACGAGGTCGCCAAGGGCCGGTATGTCACCGTCGAGGAGGACGAACTCGCCCGATTCTCGGCCAAGCAAGAGAAGACGATCGAGATCCTGGAATTCGTGGACCTGGCGGATATCGATCCCGTCTACTTCGAGCGGACGTACTGGGTCGAGCCGCAGGAGCGGGCCGAGCGTCCCTACGCGCTTTTGCTTCAGGCCATGCAGCGCAGCGGCCGCGGGGCAATCGGACGGTTTGTCCTGTCCACGAAGGAGCACCTGGTCTTCGTGCGAGCTATGGACGGCGCACTCGTCATCGAGACCCTCTACTACCCCGAAGACATCCGCATCGGCGAGCAACGCGAGATCCAGGAGCGGATCGCCGGGGTCGAGGTCAAACCGGAGGAGCTCGCGATCGCCGACCAACTCATCGACGCTCTGACACACGAGTTCGACGCCTCGAAGTACCGCAACGAAACGCGCCGGTCGCTTGTGGAGTTCCTTGAGGCGAAGGCCGACGGCCAGACGCCGATCATCCCGGAGGACTTCGGCGAGCCGGCGCCTGTCGTCGATCTGATGGCGGCGCTCAAAGCGAGCTTGGCGGCCGGGGGAAAGACCGACTCCGACGACGCGGCACCACGCACGCCTGCGCGCAAACGGGCGACCAAGAACCAGTTGTCGATCGAGGACGCGAAGCTTCGCGGGGTCGATGGCGCCAAGGAGGAATCCGAGCCCTCGACGTCGAAGACAGCCGCAAAGTCGGCTGCGACACGGGCGCGCAACCGCAAAGCGTCCTGAATCGTCACCTCGGCGTGGCGCGCTCGCGTGTGATGCGGTTTGGATTTGCAGGCCTGGCGTGGGAAGATCCGCGGCCTTGCGCTTCGAACGTGATGAACGAGTAGAACGACGCCGCGCCCGCAGTCGTCAGGTGCGTCGACGGCGCGTGGCCGCGTTTGTGATTGTCGTCGGCGTCGGAGCCCTCGTCGCGTTCAGCACGACCTCGGTGTTCGGGCCCGCCAAGGAAAGCAGCACAGCGGAGTCCGCCCAGTCCAAGCCGATCCAGCTACCGCGCGGCGGCACCACGATCCTGCCCGACCACCGCGTCGTCGCGTACTACGGATCGCCGGGAGGGACCTTGCTGGGAGTGCTCGGCGGGGGCAGGCCGAGCCGCGTGGCCGAGCAACTCGACGAAGTGGCCTCCGACTACGGCTCCCTCTCACGCCCGGTCCTGCCTGCGTTCGAGTTGATCGCGACGATCGTCCACCGCACCGCGGGGGCCGACGGCAAATGGCGGTCCCGATTGAGCAATGACGTGATCTGGGAGTACCTGCAAGCTGCGCGCCAGCAGCAGATGCTTTTGATTCTCGACATCCAGCCGGGTCGCGCTCGGTTCATGGACGAAGTCCGGTACTACGAGCAGTTCCTGATGCAACCCGACGTCTCGCTCGCTCTCGACCCTGAGTGGAGCATGGCTCGGGGCGAGGTTCCCGGCGAGGACATCGGCCAGACCGACGCGGCGACGATCAACGAAGTCTCGGCCTACCTGGACCAGATCGTGCAGAAGTACAAGCTGCCGCAGAAGCTTTTGATCATCCACGAGTTCACCGAGTCCATGATCGAGAACCGCAGCGCGCTCGTGGACCGCGCCGGGCTCGCCACAGTCTTCAACGTCGACGGGTACGGCACCCCCGAGGCCAAGGTCAACAAGTACAACGACCTGACCAGCGACCCGGAGCGCCCGCCCTTCGTGTTCACCGGGTTCAAGTTGTTCTATGAAGAGGACACCCGCAAGGGTAGCCGCGTGATGACGTGGTCCGAGGTGCTGGACCTCGACCCGCAGCCGGACGTCATCGTCTACGAGTAGGGCCCCAGGGAGCACGGCCCCGAGTCTCCGTCAGCTCGGCATCTCGCCTGCGGCGACGAGCTTCCAGGGTCGATCGGGGTCGTCGTCGAGTTGCAGGACGAAGCGCTGGATAAACGTCGTCTCGCGATCCTTTGCGCCGGCGACGACGTCGACCGTGTCGCGGTCCTCGATGTAGCGGACACCTGTGACCTTGGCGTCGATCGCGACGCGGATGGGGTCCTTCGGCGCGAGCTTTGACACCGTGGCGCGCTGCATCTTGGGGCCACGGATGACCAACCGGGTCTTGGGGCCGCGCGGGCGAAGCAGCTCCTCTGCGATGTCGGGTGGCGCCATCTCCAACAACGCCTCGTCGTCCCCGTCGACGGCCTCGGCCCACGCGCTGATGGCACGACGCACCGACACCTCGATCAGGTCGGGATCGAGGCGGCCGTCGATCAGGGCCAGATCACGCGCCGCGGTGAGCGCGTCGTCGGCGAAATCCACGTCCACGAGCTCACCCAGGGGCGTTCCGGCCGGCACACGGTTCTGGATGCCCTGCTCAACGACGACGGCATCGCGGATGGACGCAACGTCCTCCTCGGGCAGGGCCACCAGGGGGTCGGTCAGCTGGTGCTCGCCCTCGACGTCCTGTTCGATCGAGACCAGGGTCAGGCGCCCATCGCGCCACGCGAGCGTCCAGTACTCGCGCAGATGCGCCTCTTTGGACGGGTTGCCGGTGTGCGAGATCAGGCCGCCCCGGCGATCGACGACGTAGTCGTCCAGCAACGCGGCGACCCGGACGACGATGCGATCGTCAGCATCGTCCGCGCGGTTCGACAACCCGACGTACTCGACGTCGAGCCGCTTGACCTCGACTCGGTTGTGCCAGCCCTTTGCGTCGAAGTCGTCCAGACGGCGACCCCACTCGATCATCAGGTCCGGTCCGACCATGCCTGCGAGCGACGCTTGGTCGCGGTCATCCCAGGCCGCCTGAACATCGCCAAACAGCTTGGCGGCCGCGGCCGCGACCGCATCCGGGGCAAAGTACGGGTCGTCTTCCGCGGCCGTTCGCGCAGCAGGGGGCACGGAGTCGGCACGATGCTTGCGTTTGCGCGCGGTGGACTCGTCGCGCCACTTGGCGTACTGCCGGCTCCACACGGCAACGCGGTGCTGCGCACGCTCGGACAGCTTGCCCATGATCCAGATCGCGACGAAAAACCCGACGATGAGTAGGAGCCCGAACAGCACCGAGCGTGGATCGCTGCTGACGTACGTGCCACCACCACCGCCGCCGCCGCCGAAACCGCCTCCCCCACCGCCGCCGAAACCGCCGCCACCACCACCACCGCCAAAGCCGCCGCTGCCGCCCCCGGCCGCCCCCGCGTTCGGTTTGGGAACGGTGAAGGTTGGTGACGTCGTCGAGCCCGCAACGCGCGCCAGTGGCGCAGCGACTGCCCAGACGAGGGCGGCGGCGAACCACGACAATCGCGACGGAGTCACCATGGCCCCATTGTAGGGCGGTGCCGTCCGGGCCGGTCGACAGGACGGTGAGACCGGGCCCGCCTGATTCGCAGGGGCAGCCGGGTCGCACCGATACCGACACCCCACGATGCGTGCGGCGTCACGGCCAAGTGTGTCATCACCTCACAGAACTCACTCCACCGACGTCGCCATTGGCCGTCAGAGTCGACGCCAAGTGGCCGAAGAACGGTGCGCTCGTCGCGAGGCACCATGCGGGGAATCACTGTGTATCGGCTGAATTGCGGTTCGGGACGACGCTGCGCGACGATTGGCAGCCGGCGATGCGATCGTCCCGAAGCGACCAGGTCGCGAGAACGGGCGCAGGGACTCAGCCTGGATCCAGGCTCAGGCGTCTGGAGGTTCGCTCGGGGCGTCCGGGGCCGCGGCATCGGCTGCGTCAGGCACGTCACCGGCGGCCGCGTCATCGACGACGTCGGTCTCCCCGCCGTCCTCGTCGTCCTCGTCCTCAAACGGTCCGGACCCCTCCTCGACGGGGGCGATGCCAGACACCTGGTCATCGTCACCCATCACCATCAGGCGCACCCCTTCGGTGGAACGGCCTGTGCGGCGGATCCCTTCGACCGAGATCCGGATGATCTGGCCCATCATCGAGATGAGCAGGAGCTCCTGACCCTCGCGCACCGGGCGGGCCGTGATGAGCTCGCCCTTCTTGTCGGTGACCTTGATCGTGCGCACGCCCTGCGTCGGGCGGCCCTTGCGCGGGTAGTCGGCCATCGGAGTGCGTTTGCCGTAGCCGTTGCCGGTAACGACCAGCAGGTCTTCGTCGTCGCGCGCGATACACAGCGACAGCACCCGGTCGCCGGGCTTGAGGGTCATCGCCTTGACGCCCATCGTGTCGCGGCCCTGCGGCCGGCACTGGCTCTCGTGGAACCGGGCGGCCTGCCCGCGGGCTGACACGATCAACACGTCGTCGTCGCCGTCGGTCAGCGCGGCGCCGATCAGCTCGTCGTCCCCGATCAGACGCAGCGCGATAATGCCCGCGTCCTTGAGGATCGTGTTGAAGCTCGTGAACTCGGTCTTTTTGACCATCCCCTCCCGGGTCGCCAGCACCAGGTACTTGCCTTCACCGTAGTCGCGGGTGTTGAAGACCTGCCGAACCTCTTCGTCCGGCTTGAGCGCGAGGACGTTGGCGATATGGCGGCCCCGGGCATCGCGTGCGGCCGACGGCAGCTCGTGCACCTTCTGACGGTAGACGCGACCCTGATTGGTGAAGAACAGGAGCCAGTCATGGGTGGACGCGATGAAGAGGTGGTCGACGTAGTCCTCGTCCTTGACTTTGGCGCCGCGAAGCCCCTTACCGCCCCGCCGCTGGGCCCGGTAGGTCGTCACGGGAAGACGCTTGATGTAGCCACTCGACGTGATCGAGATGACCATCTCCTCGTCGGCGATCAGGTCCTCCATGTCGATCTCGCCCTCGGCAGCGATGATTTCGCTGCGCCGGTCGTCGCCGAAGCGCTCGCGCACGTCCAGGAGCTCCTCGCGGATGACCGCGTACACCCGCGACTCATCGCCCAGGATCGCCCGCAACTCGGCGATGATCGCCATCAACTGGGCGTGCTCCTCCTCGACTTTGCCGACCTCCAACTGGGTCAGGCGCTGCAGACGCAGGTCCAGGATTGCCCGTGCCTGGACCTCGGTCAGGTCGAATCGGGTCATCAACCCCGTACGCGCCTCCTCGGGATCGGCCGAACCGCGGATGAGTTCGATGACCTCGTCCAGGTTGCGCAACGCGATCAGGAGGCCTTCGAGGATGTGCGCCCGCTGCTCGGCGCGGTTCAGCCGGAAGCGCGAGCGGCGTGTGATGACCTCTTTCTGGTGGTCCAGGTAGTAACGGATGATCGCGCGCAGACCCAGGGTTCGCGGCGTCCCGTCCACCAGTGCCACCGCATTGACGCCGAACGTCACCTGCGCTTGGGTGTGCTTGTAGAGCTTGTTGAGCGCAACCTTGGGCACGGCGTCACGCTTGAGTTCGACGACGACGCGGAAGCCGTCGCGCCCGCTCTCGTCGCGGACGTCATCCGGGCCCGCGATCTCGGGGATGACCTTTTCCTTGGCGAGCTCCGCGATCTTGCGCACGAACTCCGCAGTGCCGACCTGGTAGGGCAGCTCCGTGAAGATGATCGCGTTCCTGCCGTGCTTGAGCGGCTCGTTGTGCGCCCTGGCCCGCATGACGACGCGGCCGCGGCCGGTCCGGTAGGCGTCTGCGATACCCGCGCGGCCCACGATGTACCCGCCCGTCGGGAAGTCGGGGCCCTTGACGTGCGCCATCAATCCCTCGACGTCGATGGCCGGATCGTCGATCATCGCGACGGTCGCGTCGATGACCTCGCGCAGGTTGTGCGGCGGGATGTTGGTCGCCACACCGACGGCGATACCCGACGAACCGTTGACCAGGAGCGCCGGGAAGCGAGCCGGCAGGACGGTCGGCTCGGTGCTCTTGTCGTCATAGTTGGGAGCGTGATCGACGGTGTCTTCGTCGATGTCCCGCAACATCTCGGTCGCGATCCGAGACAGGCGCGCCTCGGTGTACCGGTGCGCGGCTGCGGGGAAGTCGTTGGATCCGAAGTTACCTTGTCCGTCGACAAGTGGGTGGCGTGTGGAGAAGTCCTGGGCGAGGCGCACGAGCGCGTCGTAGATCGACATGTCGCCGTGCGGGTGCAGGTTGCCCATGACCTCGCCGACGACCTTGGCGCACTTGACGTACGAGCGGTCCGGCTGCAGCCCCATCGAATGCATCGTGTAGAGGATCCGGCGGTGGACCGGCTTGAGCCCGTCCCGCACATCCGGAAGCGCCCGCCCCACGATCACGCTCATCGCGTAATCGAGGTACGACGAACTCATCTCGAGCTCGAGGTCCCGCGGCTCAATACGCCCGTGACGATCGATCATCACCTATACGCCGCCCTCACCACGGCTCTTGGGCGGCCTATGAGCCACCCTCCGGGCGGCTCAAACGCTGATGGCGGCTGGCATTTTTTCGCCGCGCTCTTGACGGCGTGAAATGCGGCGTTTGGAGGCTCACACGTCAAGGTTTTTGACTTTCTGGGCGTTGTGCTCGATGAAGGCGCGACGGGGCTCGACCTGGTCGCCCATCAAGATCGAGAAGAGTTCGTGGGCGTTGGCGGCGTCGTCCATGCCGACCTGCTGCAAGATGCGCCGCTCCGGGTCCATCGTGGTCTCCCAGAGCTGTTCGTGGTTCATCTCGCCGAGCCCCTTGAAGCGGCTGAGCTGGATGCCCTCGCGACACAGGTCCAGGATCGTCGTGCGAAGCGCATCAAAACTCGCGGCCTCGCGCGACTTGGCGCCACGGCGGATCAGGTAGGGCGCGTCGCCGACCTGCTCGCGCAGTTGCCCGCGCACACCCCGCAGGCGTTGGAGTTCGCGGGTTTGGTAGATCGCAAGTGGAATCGCCGCCGAGCGGGCCTCGCCCGTCCGGCTCTGCACCGACTTGGCGTGGACGACCTGCGCCTCCTCGTCGATGCGGTCGACGGTCAGCGCAGCCGAAGCCGATCCGGCGGCGACCACTGCGGCGGCGAGCGCCTGCAGATCGACCGGATCGACGTCGATCAAGCCGTTGTCTTGCGCAAACTCGAGCAGACCGGCGCCGTAGACGGCGCGCAACGCGGAGAACCACCCGTCATGCTCGCGAAGCGAGCGCTGGTAGCGCTGAAACCGTGCCTTGGTCATGCCCGACGAAGCTCCGTTGCCGGTGGACGACACCTGCAGATCCGCGACGTTGCGGTCAAGGAGCCATTCCTCGAGATCGGCTTCCTTCTCGAGGTACTGCTCCTGGTTGCCCTGTTTGACCTTGTAGAGCGGCGGGCAAGCGATGTAGACGTAGCCCGCCTCGATCAACTCGGGCATGTGACGAAACAGGAACGTCAGGATGAGGGTGCGGATGTGGGCGCCGTCGACATCGGCGTCGGTCATCAGCACGAGCTTGTGGTACCGGGCTTTGGCGAGGTTGAACTCCTCGCCGATGCCGGTGCCCATCGCGCCGATGATCGCCTGGATTTCGGTGTTGGACAACACCTTGTCGAAGCGCGCCTTCTCGACGTTGATGATCTTGCCCCGCAAGGGCAGGATCGCCTGGAAGCTTGACTGACGCGCCCGCACGGCCGAACCGCCGGCCGAGTCGCCCTCAACCAGAAAGACCTCGGTCCCGGTGGGGTCGCGGTCTGAGCAGTCGTGGAGCTTGCCGGGGAGGGCCGTGTCGAGGTTTCCCTTGCGGCGGGCCAGATCGCGGGCTTTTCGCGCGGCGAGGCGCGCTTGGGATGCCGACATGCCCTTCTGACAGATCGCCCGCGCTTCGGTGGGGTGCTCCTCGAGGTAGTCCTTGAGCCGCTCGTTGACGAGCCTGACCACGAACCCCTGGATCTCGGAGTTGCCGAGCTTGGTCTTGGTCTGCCCCTCGAACTGCGGTTCGCGCAACCGGACCGAGATGATCGCGGTCAGCCCCTCTCGAGTGTCGGGGCCCTCCAGGTTCTCGTCCTTCTCCTTGAGGATCCCCTTCTCCCGTGCGTACGAGTTGATCGTTCCCGTCAGGGCGGTGCGAAAGCCGGAGAGGTGCGTTCCGCCCTCATGCGTGTTGATGTTGTTGGCGTAGCTGTGGACCGCCTCGGTGAAGCCGGTCGTCCACTGCATCGCGATCTCGAGCACGCCCTCGTCCCCATCGGCCTCGAAGTAGGCGATGTCCTTGTGGACGGCGTCGCGGTCCTTGTTGAGGTGGCGGACGAAGTCCTGGATGCCGCCCTCGGCGTGGAACGTCTGCTCGCGCGGCACACCCCGCTCGTCGATGAGTGTGATCGAAAGCCCGCGTGTCAGGAACGCCGTGTCTTCGAAGCGTTTGGCCAGCGTGTCGTAGTCGAACTCCGGCTCTTCGAAGATGTCGACGTCGGGCTTGAACGAAATGGTTGTGCCGGTGGTGTCGGCGGGCTCACCCTTCTCGATGGCGGTCAGGGGCGCTCCACCGTTGCCGTAGCGCTGGCGCCAGACGTGACCGTCGCGCCGGATCTCGGCCGTCAGCGACTCGGAGAGGGCGTTGACGACGCTGACGCCGACGCCGTGCAGCCCACCCGAGACCTTGTACCCCTCGCCGCCGAACTTGCCACCCGCGTGAAGGACCGTCAGCACGACCTCGAGGGCGCTCTTGCCACCCTGGTCGGCCATCCCCGAAACCGGGATGCCGCGGCCGTTGTCGGAGACGGTGCACGCGCCGTCGGGGTGCAGCGTGACCTGGATACTGTCGCAGTAGCCTGCCATCGCCTCGTCGACAGAGTTGTCCACCACCACGTAGACGAGGTGGTGGAGACCCCTGGGCCCGGTCGAGCCGATGTACATGCCGGGGCGTTTGCGGACCGCTTCGAGACCCTCGAGGACGGTGATGTCCTGCGCGTCATAGCTCGGAATGGGCTCGTTGTGTTCGGGTGCGGTTTCGGCCAAGTTCTCCAGGTCTCCTGTTGTCCCGAACGGTATCAGCCCCCGCGGGCGTCATGCCCCTGGTTTTTCCCTCTTTGCAGGCTTTTTTCTGTGTGAACGCGTGATCGCGAGCTGTCCGGCAGCCGCCCGGACCAGCCGTTCGCGAAGTTCGGGATCGGTGACGTCGCCGAAGAGCGAATCGGCTTGTGCCCGCTCTTTGGCGGTCGGGGTCACCGCTGAGCGCGGGCGGGTCGGCTCCGCCGTGGGGATGACGTGATCGCCCACGACGAACCTGATCCCGGTGACCGGTATATCGGGAGTTGCCCGCGCGAGACGGTCGGTCAGCACCTCGCGACGCGCGTCCAGCTCCTGGGCCCACATGGCGCTCGCACAGGCGATGCCCACCACGCCGGCGCGGCTTTGTCGGACGACGACCGAGTTGGCCGCCGCCTGGGGCCCGGCGACATCCTTCCAGGCCGCCTGTAGGACCGCCAGCTCGGAGCCCGCGGGCGCGCCTGGGCCCCCGCGGTAGCGCGAGAGGCGCTCGCCGATGGCGATTGGATCGCGGCGAAAGCGCCGGCGTTTCGCGCCCGTCACGGAACGACCGTGGCGTCTGGCCGGGTTTGTGCTCGCCATCGGGCGCGGTTGCTCTCGCTCGACGAACAGCTACTGGACACGTCCCGCCTCCACGTGCAGATGATGCGCCGCTCCGGTCGCCTCCGCCAGTGCGGCCGTGTCGGGGTCGGCGCTGGTGACCCACGCTTGGCCGTGTCCGGTCAGCGCCTGGAGCAGCAAGCGGCGGCGCGCAGGGTCGAGCTCGCTCAACACATCGTCCAACAACATGATCGGCAGGGCCGTGCGCAACGCCAAGTGGTCCCGACACGCAAGGAGCAGTGCCAGCACGGCGGTGCGCTGTTCACCCTGACTGCCGAGACGGCGGAGATCGTGGTCATTGGTGCCGATCCACACGTCGTCGCGGTGCGGGCCGGACAACGTCTGCGCGGCTTGGATATCGCGCTCACGCGTCCGTTCGACGGTCTCGGCGAGGTGGCCTTCGAGCATGTCGAGCGGGGTGTCCGCGAGCACCGATGGCGACGGCTCCAACACGAGCCGGCCGCCAACGCCACCGCCAAGGGCCTGGAGCCACACCCCGAACGGCCCCGAGAGATCATGCACGGCTCGCGCCCGGGCGCGGGCGACGGCCCCGCCCAGCTCCACGCAGGCGCGGTCCCATGGAGCGAGCCCACTCAGACCGGTCACACCGGCACGGATTCTCCGGAGGAGGGCGTTGCGCTGGGCGATCGCAGACAGGTATCCGGACAAGGTGTCTGCATAGCCCGGCTCCGCGCCCTCCAGCAAGCGGTCGATCGCGCGTCGCCTTGCCGCGGGAGGCCCTTTGACCGAACGAAGCTCCTCGGGCAAAAAAACCAGCACCGCGCCGGGAACCCGCCAATCGCCCAGGGCCCGGACCGGAAGACCGTCGCGACGCAGGCGCCGGCCGACGCCCGGCTGAAAACCGATCTCGCGCTGCTGCTCGCCGTCGGGTCCCGCAAGGGTCAGCGATACATGCAACGCCTCGGCCCCCTCGCGCACGGCCTCGGCTTCGCGCGACGTCCGGGGTGACACGCCGATCGTGGCGAGGGTGACCGCCTCGACGAGCGAGGTCTTTCCAGCGCCGTTCGGACCGCTCACCACGATCAACCCGGAGTCGAGTTCGAGGCTGACACGATCCCACGAACGCAGGTTGGCGACCTGAAGGGAGCGGACCGCCCAGCTTCCAAACGCCGCATTCACCACGGCTCTTGGTCGGCCTATTCCTGGCCCTTCGGGCCACTCAAACGCTGACTGCGGCTGGATTTTGAACGCCCCATCATCCACGGCCTCAGCTGGATCCTTCATCGTGGGAGCTACTCCGGGCAGTGGTGCCGGGCGGGCTAGACGTTGAGGCGGATCGGCATCAGGAGGTAGCGGTACCCGTCGTCGCTTCCTTGCAGCAGTCCCGGCCGAAGCGGGCTGATGAGGCCGAGACGCAGCTCGTCGCCGGTGACGCTGTCCACCCCGTCGCGCAGGAACTCGGAGTTGAAGCCGATCTCGAACGCCTCGCCGTTGAAGGCGACGGGCAGTGATTCGTGGCCCTCGCCGAACTGCTCGCTGACGGCCGAGACGGTCAGTTGCCCCTGGTCGAACGCCAACCGGATCGGTGCGCTGCGCTGTGCGACGACCCCGATGCGGGCCAGGACGGACACGACCTCGGCACGATCGAACGCGACCTCATGCTCGAACCGTTCGGGGATGAGCTGGCGGTAGTCGGGAAACTGTCCGTCGATGAGCCGACTCGTCAGCCGCGCACCGCCGATGCGAAAAAGCGCTTGGGCATCGCCGATGACAAGCTCGAGTTCGGTCGCCTTCATCGCGGCTGCGAGGCGCCCGACCTCCTGCAGGGCCCGTGCCGGGATGATCGCCTCGCTGACCTCGGCGGGTCCGGACTCAAGCGGTGTCTGCATCGCGGCGAGTCGGTAGGAGTCGGTCGCGACCATCGTGATCCCGTCGGGTCCGATACGCACGAGCACACCGGTCAGGACCGGGCGCGTGTCGTCACGTGAAGCCGCTTTGGCGACACGGTCGGCGGTCACGACGAACGGCTGGATCGGGATGGTGAGCCCCGAGTGCTCGTCGGCCGGCAGATCAGGGAAGTCCGAGGCCTGCAGGCAGTTGAGTGAAAACGACGACTGACCGCCGCTGACCGCAACGACGCCCTCGTTGGCCCGGTGCTCGAGGGTGACGGGGCCGTCGGCCATCGTGCGGACGATGTCGGCGGCAAGGCGTGGCAGTACCACGGCACCGGCATCCTCGACGGTGGCGTCGACTGGGATTCGGAGCGAAAGCTCCATATCGGTCGCCGCGAGTTCGACGGTCGGACCTGTCGCATCGAGACGGACCTGGCCGAGGACCGGGATCGTGCTCTTGGTCGAGGCGGCTCGAGAGACGAGCCCGAGTTTTGAGGCGAGTTCATCTCGCTGAGCGGTGAGGCGCATCCGATGAAGACTACTTGGTGCAACGGATGTTCAAGCAGGGCCTGTGGAGATTGGCGTGCGGTGTGGCGAAGGAAATACCACGCAAAAGAAGTCTCTTTCGTCGTCGTGTTCGTCGGGCCTGTGGGGGATGTTGAATCGATCGTCTTGTCCTGCTCAGGCGGCATCTTGCCGGGGGTCTTCCTGAGGAGGAGTCCGGGACGGTCGTCGGTCGTGCGGATCGTGTGGGACGGAGGCTCCAGAGGAACCGACGCGCGTCACGTGATGACCCCATCTGAACCAGGGAACGATCGACGAGAGTGTGGAGAACATCGTGACCGTTCCACAGCCCGAGGTGCGCGACACATGTCCACGCGGCGCACGTTCGGGCTCGTTCAAGGAACGACTACTACGAAGGATGGCGAGCGAAACGGCCCGGAGCGGGGCTTGCCCCCAAGCGGCTAGAAGTACGAACCGCAGGACGGCTACTTCCGAAGCAGAACCGAGTATCACGACGGTTCGCAGCCGCCAACGGAGCGGTAGCTCTGCCAATTGGCATCGTCCGCGACGGTCAATTGTGACATGACGTGAGCGAGTCGTGTGACAGTCCTGGCACACATGTGCGGACGTTGTGACACGTGTGTGCGGGCCGCAGGTGCCGGCGCACGGGCGGCGCCGGGCCCGCATGGCGCGGAGGCGACGACGCTGCACGGAGAGGCCTCTTGGATCCATACGGCGCGAGCGCGTTCGTGGTGAGGTCAGGTCGTGGGTCAGGCGTGTGTCTTGAGGCGGTGCGTCAGGCTCTGCACCGCGGCAAAGATCTCGCCTTCGTCGGACATCTGTCCTCCGACCTTGTTGACCGCGTACATCACCGTCGTGTGGTCGCGACCGCCGAACGCCCGTCCCAGGGCGGGGAGCGAGCTTTGCGTGAGCTCGCGAGCAAGGTACATCGCCACCTGGCGTGGCACGACGACGCGTTTGTCCCGTTTGTCGCCGACGAGTTCTGCGATGGAGAGGCCGTAGTGGCGGCAGACCTCTTCCTGGATGCCTTCCACGGTGATCGACGCCCCGTCAGCCGGGAAGTAGGCCCGCAGCACCTCCCGGGCAAGCTCGACCGTGACGTGCGCTTTCGCATGTGACGCTTGGGCCACGACACGGATCAACGCCCCTTCGAGCTCTCGAACGTTGTCCTGCAGCCGAGACGCGATGAACGGCAGGACCTCAGGATCGTGGATCTGGTAGCCGCCGGCCTGGACTTTCTTGCGCAGGATGGCAATGCGCGTTTCGAGATCGGGTGGCTGTACGTCGGTGATGAGGCCCATCTCGAACCGAGAGCGAAGGCGGGCCTCGAGGGTCGCCATCGCCTTGGGCGGTCGATCCGACGAAATCACGATCTGCTTGCCGGCCTCATGCAGATCGTTGAACGTGTGGAAGAACTCCTCCTGGGTCTGATCCTTGCCCTCCAGCATCTGGATGTCATCGATCAACAACACGTCCACGCCGCGGTAGCGCTCCTTGAAGGCCTGTGTCCCGCCTTCGCCGAGCGCGGTGATGAAGTCGTTCGTGAACGTCTCGACGGACACATACCGGACCGTCAGCGCAGGGTGGTTGCGCACGACGAACTGGCCGATGGCCTGGAGCAGATGGGTCTTTCCCAGCCCGACCCCGCCGTAGATAAAGAACGGGTTGAAGGATTGGGCGGGTTGCTCGGCGACGGCGAGCGCTGCGGCGTGGGCGAACCGGTTGGACGGACCGGTCACGAAGTTCTCGAACACGAAGCGGTCCTGAAGGCGACCATGGACTCGCCCGACGGTGGGGATCATCCGCTGTGCGGGAGCCGGCTCCGTGTGCTCTGTCGATGGTTCGTCCGCGACGCCGTCGTTCTCGAGCGGTACGACGATGACCTCGACGGCGATGTCGCTGCCGAGGACCTCGAACAATGCGTCCTTGAGGACCGCCTGATAGCGCTGCACGACCCAGCTTCGCGCGAACTCCGTCTCGACTGCGAGCACGATCCGGTCGCCCTCGAGGCGCGTGGCGCGGGTGTTCGAGAACGCAAGGTTGTACGTGGCGCTGTTGAGTGTGGATGCAAGGCAGGCGAGGACCTGTTCCCAGACGGCCTGCAGTTGTTCGTCGGGCGCCGACGAATGGGGACGGGAGTGGTTCAAAAGAGCGTTGTCAGCAACACTGTGCCGGCGCCGCTGAGCGTACGGGTGCCGTCACTTGCGCGCACCACCAAACCGCGATGCTCGAGCAGCACGAGTTCGCGTCCGCACTCTCCGAGCGAGATCGCCAGTTCCTCGGCGAGGGCGGTAGGCGCCGCCGGGGCCATCTCGACGAGCAACGCCATGACCTGACGTGATCGATCAGAGAGTTCGCTCGGAGCGGACAGAGCCGGCGCATCCGGCACCGACATCGTCACGACCGTGCCGCCGCGGAGGTTGTCGGTCAGCTCGAAGGTCCCGCCGGAGGCCTCCATCGCGCCGGCCGCCAAAGGCAGCCCGGACCCGACGCCGCGCACGATGGAGCGCACCCGCTCGCATGCCGTGGAGAAGCCGGGCAGAACCGCGCGGTCCTTGTCGGCGATGCCCGGGCCGCAGTCTGAGACGCGCAGCGACGCGCCGCCGTCGAACACGGAGACGCACGCGCCCTCGAAATCAGCATGGACCAGGTTCTCGATGATCTCGCGGACGGCGAGCGGGGGAAGGACACATGCGTCGGCGGTACGAACGTAGAGGTCCTCGATCACCGATGCGTCGTCGCCTGCGATCTCGGAGACGGACGGTGGCTCACCCGGTGCGCCGTAGTGGGCGAAGCGCACAGCACGGACGTCCCGAGGAGCCGAAGCGGTCCGGGCGGTGGAGGAGGGTGCTGTAAGGGTTGAGATGGGAGGCATCAGGCGAGAGGAGGGCGATCGTACCAACGGCCAGGAACGCCCGGTAGGGGGTGTGCGGCCTGTGGACAGGAAAATGCCGAGGGTGCGGCAAAAACGCGGTGGAGCACCGGCGCGGAATGGCTGCCGATCGGCGTAGAACAAGCCCATACGCAGCACCTTTCGAGTTATCCACATCTTCGTCCACATCTGTGGATGTTCGTTCGTGGGTGGTTCCCGACGTCGTCGCGGTGCTGTGCTCTCGAACTGCGGGGAGTCGGCTCCGAGCGTCCGGTGCGGGACGTGGACTCTGGTAACATCCGCGGCCGTGGCGAGGACCCCTTCGAGGTCCCACGCCAGAGCCTGCCCAGCGACGAAGACGAGCCCGCGTGAAGAGGACGTATCAGCCGAACACTCGCAAGCGCGCGAAGACCCATGGGTTTCGCAAGCGGATGAGCACTCGCGGGGGACGCGCCATTCTGCGCCGCCGGCGGGCCAAGGGTCGCGCCCGGCTTTCGGCCTAGAGACCGGATGACCGGCGCCGATCCGACACCGCGCCCGCGGCGCTCGCGTCTGACGCGGTCGGGGGACTTCGATGCGGTCTACCGCCGCGGCAAGTCTGCCTCGGGGCGGCACCTGGTCGTCTACGCCTTCCGCCGCGAGGACGCCGCGCCGGACGATGCCGCCCGCCTCGGGGTGTCGATCTCGCGCAAGGTCGGCGGCGCCGTCGAGCGCAACCGGCTCAAGCGGGTGCTTCGCGAGCAGTTCGCGGTGGTCGCCGACGAGTTGCCGCGCGGCACCGACTTCGTCGCGATCGCCCGGTCGGGAGCCTTTGAGTACCTCGAAGAGCTGGGTAGCGCGGCTCTTGGTGAGCGTCTGGGCGAACTCACACGCAAAGCGGCGGGCGTGGCGGTGTCGAGCGCGTGATCCGAGCAATCGTCATCGCACCGGTCAAGGCCTATCAGCGACTGGTCTCGCCACTTCTTCGCCCGCGCTGCAAGTACGTCCCGAGTTGCTCGGAGTACGCGGTCCTCGCGGTGCGTGACTTCGGCATCGTGCGCGGGGTGATCCTGGCGGGGTGGCGACTGCTTCGCTGCAATCCGGCCTCGCATGGCGGCATTGACTACCCGCGCGACCAGCGCCTCTTCCGTCGATGAACCCACTCCAGTTCCTCGAATCACCGCTCGAAAACTTCCTGACGTTCTTGAACGAGCAGGTCAACCTGACCTACGGCTGGGCGATCGTCGTGCTGACCGTGTGCGTACGGGTCCTGATCCTGCCGCTGTTCGTGAGCCAGTACCGCTCGGCCCGGCGCATGCAGGAGATCGCACCACAACTCAAGGCGGCGCAGGCCAGGTTCAAAAACGACAAGCGCAAGCAGCAGGAAGAGATGATGCGGCTCTTCCAAGAGAACAAGGTCAACCCGTTCGGCTCATGCCTGCCGATCGTGTTCCAGTTCCCCATTTTCATCGCGCTGTACTTCGTTCTGCGGGATTTCTCGCGTCAGGTCAGCGCCGACGCCGACCTCTCGTTCATGTGGGTGATTCCCGACATCTCCGAGGATTTCAAGAGTATGGGGTGGACTGCGATCATCGTCGCGGTGATCTACGGCGCCTCGCAGCTTTTGGCGACCGAGGTGTCGATGGCGACCACGCCGCAGACCAACGAGTGGCAGCGAAAGCTCTTCCGGGTGCTGCCGATCTTCATCGTGGGTGGGTTGTTCTTCTACCCCAACATTCCCGCGGGTCTGGTCCTGTACTGGATGACCACCAACCTCTGGACGGGTGGGCAGCAGGTCGTGCTCAAGCGCCGGCTCGGGCCGCTGCAGATCGTGGATGTGCCTGAGGGTGGCGGCGCGGCGCCCGCACCGGCCGTCGCGGCGGTCGGTCCGAAGTCCCAGGGCGGTGGGACGGCCAGACCCAAGTCTCCGCCCACCAAGGGCGGCGCAAAGCCCAAGCCCACGCAGGCCGCGGCCGCAGAATCGGCGGACGGCTCGTCCGAGGGCACCGCGGTCCGTCGCCCCCCGGCACCCAAGAACCATCCGTCAAACCAGCGACGCAGGCCACCGAAGAAACGATGAGCGACCCACGCGGAGTACTCACGACGATGTTCGAAGCGATTCTCGACGGGATGGACCTCGACGCCGAGCTTTCGGTGACCGAGACCGGCGAGGGCGAGCTGGCCGTCGTAATGGATGGTGAGGGCCTGGATGCGATGATCGGGCGCGACGGCGCGGTCATCGACGCGTTGCAGTACCTGGCCCATCAGAGCGTGCTGCGCGCCGGTGGGGGGGAGCCGCGGAGGGTCACGGTCGACGCCGGAGGGTATCGCGAGCGTCGTCGCCACCAGCTCGAACGGCTGGCAGAGCATGCAGCGACCGAGGCGGTAACCCATGGCGAGGAGATCGAACTCGATCCTATGACGCCGCACGACCGACGGATCGTCCATATGGCGCTTGCCGACCGCACCGACATCGAGACCCGCAGCGAAGGCGACGAGCCCAACCGTCGCATCGTCGTGCTGCCCGCATCACCGGCCGACTGAGCCAGGATCCAGGCTCAGGTTGACGTTTCGGGGCTTTGAACCCCGATGCACGCCCGGATGCCCGGCGTCCAGGGTGCCGTGTCCGTCGATCATCCGAGGGGGCGCTTTGCGGCACGTCCTGGTCGGCGTGGAAACCGGCGCGGCGTCGCCGAGACCTTTCGGAACTCGTGAAGATGCCGGTCGGCGCCGGCGAACGGCGATACGGGGGTCACCGGCCCTGGCGCGAGACCGAGCTGGTCGCACGCCCGCGCGGCCGCGGCTTCCTCGTGTCGATTGCGCCCGGCGCGCCAGACGACGAGCGTGCCG
>JANMDV010000114.1:0-2311 GCA_031376485.1 Actinomycetota bacterium | reverse complement strand
CCTGCGTTCGAGGTCGCCAACGAAGGTTCCGACCGTGATGCCGTTGGACGTGCGCGCTCCCGCGTAGAGGGTCCGGATGGCGGTGACGATGTTGAGCCTTCGGCTGAACGTCACGAGCAGCTTGTCGTAGTGCCACCGGAGTGACGTCCCGCCATCGGTCAAACGCGATCCTCGCGGTCGTCCGAGCAGCTCGATCACCTGAATTGGGGTCATCGTCAGCGTCACGCACCGGGTCTCGATCGCGGAGACCGCACGAAGCCGTGTCGTCGGGCAACGTACGCGCCGTTTAGCCGTGCCCGGTGGACGAAGCGGTCGCGGTGAGAGGATCGCGATGCTGTCGCCCCCGCCGTGTGCGACCACGAGGTCGGGGACACCGTCGCCGGTCGCGTCGCCCGAGGTGATGCTGGCGGGCGATCGTCCCACTTGGAACTGTCGGGCCGGGCGAAACCGTCCGCGTCCGTCGCCTTCGAGCACCGAGACGTCGTTGGACCCGCTGTTGGCAGTCGCCACGTCGATCAGACCGTCAGCGTTCCAGTCGCCCAGGATCATGTCGACCGGGAAGTTGCTTGTGAGCGAGCGGCGTCCCGGGACGAAACGGCCGCCGCCGATGCCGCGCTGCAGCGTGATCTCGTTCGAGAGTTGATTGGCGGTGAGGATGTCCGGGAACCCATTGCGGTCGATGTCCGCGACCCCGACGCTCGCGGGCTCGAGTCCGGCGCGCATCCGCCTGGGGCGGGCGAACGTGCCGTCGCCGTTGCCGGCCGTGATCGTCACTCCGGCGGGCCGTTGCACGGCGGCGACGATGTCCAACCGCCCGTCGTCCGTGACATCGGCCAGCGTCGCGTCGACCGCAAAATCGCCGATGTCCGTAAACGCCGATGGGTCGAACCCCGCTGCGCCGCGGCCGATGAGCACCGAGGCGTTCCGTGACTCGCTGTTGACGACGACCAGGTCCACGTGCCCGTCGGCGTTGAGATCCGCTTGCGCGATGGCCGTGGGCGACCCGCCGACGGTGATCGTCGCTGTGCGCGTCACAACTCCGTGGCCGTCCATGAACAGGAGCCGCAGGGACCGATCGACGTTGGCCGTGACAATGTCGCGGTCGCCGTCCTCGTCGAAGTCGCCGGTTGCAATGGCGAGCACGGTGTCGCCCACGGGAATCCCGACGCCCGATGCGAACCTGCCGCCGCCGAGGCCCGCGTGCAGCATGAGGTCCGGTGCCTGCGACGAGCCGCTCAGAAGATCGGGAATCGCGTCGCCGGTCACATCCGCAACGGCTGTGACGGTCGGTTGCTCCTCCGTGGGAACAGCGACGCGCCGTGCGAAATCGACACTTGCGTCAGCGACTGCAGCGCACGCGCAACTGAGCACTGCGACGGCGATGAAGGCCGCGCAGCGCAGAAACGAGAGGAGAGGTGTGCGCAGGACAGCCGTGGCGGTGAGCGTACCGGACGTCACCATCCAATGGACTGGCTCGGGTCGAACAAGGGGGCCTTGGGCCCCGACCGCCCCGCGGCGCGGCCAGAGACCGCGCGAGTGTCGTGACAGTGGTCGGGCGTTGGCCGCCGCCCACGGCGTACGAACAGGGGACTCATCGCGGCGATGTCTCGGGCGACGGATCCTCGGTGCCTCTCAATAGCTACTTCCCCCGAAAAACGCCTGAGAGCGGCGCCTCTCGGGCCGCGTTCGGGGCCCGGAAGCGCGAATCGTCCAGAAGGCGATCGATCGCCTCGAGTTCGGGGCCCATCAGCTGGATCTGATCGGGCAGCATCTGCTCCCACAAGGTGGCCTGACCATCGTGCAATCTCAACATCTTGAATCCCCGAGAACCTGCATGGATAAGGGAATCCTCGGGTCGGGAGCGGACGACAGACGTACACGTTTTCGGGGGGAAGGAGATGAGTTCGTGACCAGCTCCACCACGACGCGGCCGCACTCCGCGCTGCCGCTCGGTCAGCCGATACCCGTGGCGCGAGGACGGATCCCCCGGGCGGGCGCGACGCCCGCTCTGGTAGAAAGCCCGCAGCCGTCGTCCAGCCCGGGAGGAACCATCATGTCCGACACGATCAAGAGCCTCGGCCTCCTGAACCGGGGCGAGGACCCGGCCCTCAACGCCATCGTGCGGCTCGCCGGCGTCATCTCCGGCGGCAGCGCCTCCGGCATCCACATCCTCGACGAGCAGACCCAGCACCGCATCGCCGGCCACAACGCGCCCGTCGCGCCGCACCCCCGCGAGGACTCGATGTGCCGACTCGTGGTCGAGTCGGGCGAGCGCATCGCCACCGCGGACGCCAGCGAGGAGGAGCGGTTT
>JANMDV010000101.1:0-1865 GCA_031376485.1 Actinomycetota bacterium | reverse complement strand
GGGCGACGATGCGCGCGAGGACGCCCTCTACCGGCGATGGGATGCGCAGGTCTGCCTTGTCCGACGTGACCTCGACGATCTCCTCGTCGAGCGCCACGGCGTCGCCTGGTTGTTTGAGCCACTCGACGATAGTGGCTTCGGTCACGGATTCGCCCAGGCTCGGCAGGACGACGGATACGTTGTCTTGGGGCACGCTCTCGCTCAAGGTCGTGGGCAGCTCCGGCTGGTCTCGCCGATGCGAGACCGCAACCTATTCGCCCAGTAGCGTACCGCGCCCTGCCGGGGCGGTGTTGTCCAATTTCACCGGATGTACGACCCGAGGGTCGTGAGATGATCTCGGCGGATCAAGTCTCGGGAGGGAGTGATGGCAAAACGAAAGACGGTGAAGACGGTCCATCGGTTGAAGGTAACCCTGCGCCACGTCGAGCCACCGGTGTGGCGACGCATCGAGGTCGCGTCCGAGATGACGCTCTCGGCGCTGGCCGGCGTCCTCGAAGGCGCCATGGGATGGCATGGAGGACACCTCCATGCGTTCGACGTCGACGGCGTGTCGTACGCGCTTCCAGAGGGCGAGGGCTTCGGATTTCGCAGAACCGTCGACGAGCGGCGGGCGAAGCTCGGCGGGGTGTTGCCGGCCGCGGCGCCCGCGATGCGGTGGGACTATGACTTCGGCGATGGTTGGGAGCACGACGTCGTCGTCGAGGCGATCGAACCGCGCCAGGCCGGCGCCACCCCGCCGGTCTGCATCGGGGGAGGGCGGGCATGCCCGCCAGAGGACTGCGGCGGCCCGTGGGGCTACGAGGAGCTGCTGGCCGCGCTTGCCGATCCGACCCATGAGCGACATGAGGAGTTCAGCGAATGGCTGCCGGAAGGATTCGATCCCGAGGCGTTCGACATCGCGGGAGCCACTGAGATGATGAGGTGGGTCGGGCTGCGCCCCGAGTGGTGACGGAGCTGGGGTCGACCGCCGAGACGCCATTGGAGCCGTGTACGGAAGGGTCGTTGGGTCCTCCGGCATCCCGCCTGGGCAAACGGTTCTCGGCATATTCGTGTCTGACACCATGTGCGAAAAAACACAATGTGGAACGGAGTGGCTGAGGCGTTCCAATTGGGCGACGTGGCGGCGGGTTGTGCGTTGGTTGCGGCGGGCGACGTAGTCGCCGCCGGGGTGAGCTCACCCGACTGGCACAACCACGCCGCATTCGACACATCATTGACGCGAGATGAACGGGCTCAAAGCACCAAGACAACTGACGCGAACGGACGACCCGTCAATCCACCCCCATCTTCACCGCCGCGGGAGGCAGGCACGGCCAGCACAACTGACGCGCTCTGCCAAACCTCAACCCTCCGCCGAACGACGGGTGGTGGGACGCGATCTCATTCTCCGCACGGAGGGTGGCGTGTCCAGCGCACGCGTCCCTGACCTGTCTACCGACGCTGATCCGTTGCTCCCGGGCGGGGGAACGGATCGAGCCGCGTCAGCCGGCTGTGGCGTCCTTGTAGCGGGCGATCGCGATCCGGCGGCGCTGGAGGTGGTCGACGATGGGTGCCGGGTAGTCGACATCGATGCGGCAGCCGATGCGCCGCTGAAGCTCGCCGTCCATGAGCCAGGGTTCGTGGATGTGTTCTTCGGGCACGCGACGCAGTTCGGGGACGTGGCGTTTGACGTAGACGCCCTCGGGGTCGAACTTCTTGGCCTGCAGGATGGGGTTGATCACCCGGAAGTACGGTGCGGCGTCGGTGCCGGTGCCGGCGACCCACTGCCATCCACCGTTGTTGCTGGCGGGATCGCCGTCGATCAGGCGCTGCATGAAGATGCGCTCGCCGATGCGCCAGTCCACGAGCAGGTCTTTGACCAGGAA